>NZ_CP145903.1:3469145-3784522 GCF_049569215.1 Salinimicrobium sp. TIG7-5_MAKvit
GATGCGGCTTACAGCAAATTTAAGTCGGCCGGTACAGTAGATCCCGATTTCTCTGAATTTTGTGAAACTCATGCCGACTGGCTCGAAAATTACAGTCTTTACCTCGCCCTGCGTTACAAGTACGACAAGCAAAACTGGACCGACTGGCCACCTGAACTGCGGGACAGGAAACCGGAAGCCCTGGAAAAGGCCCGAAATGAATTAAAAGATCAAATTGAGCGGGAAAAGTTTGTGCAGTTCCTGTTCTTCTCGCAATGGTCCCGTTTAATACTGGAAGCCCACAATAACGGAATCCAGATCTTTGGAGATGTACCATTTTATATAAATCATGATAGTGCCGATTGTTGGGCGAATCCTGAAATTTTTAAACTGGATGATCAAAAACAACCGACACATATTTCGGGTGTGCCGCCAGATTTGTTCAGTAAAACCGGGCAATTATGGGGAACTCCGGTTTACGACTGGAAAGTGCTCAAAGCAAACCACTACAGTTGGTGGAAAGAGCGGCTGCGCCAAAACCTGCTCCTGTTTGATGTGGTGCGAATTGATCATTTTAGGGCCTTTGCCGATTATTGGGAAGTGCCGGCAGGGGAGAAGACCGCGATAAACGGAAAATGGACAGAAACTCCTGGAATTGATTTCTTCAACCAGGTAAAAACCGAATTCCCTGACATGCCCTTTATCGCAGAAGATCTGGGATTATTAGACCAGGCGGTGTATGACCTTTTGGAGGAGTTTAATTTTCCGGGCATGAAGGTGCTGCAGTTTTCTTTTGGAGATACCAACCGGAAGAACCCATACATCCCGTATAATCACGATTTTAATAGTATAGTTTATACAGGTACCCATGATAACAACACTAGCGTGGGCTGGTTTACAGACAGCGGAAAAGAGGTGAGGGAGCATTTGGAGCGATATACAGGCCAAAAAGTCACAGAAAATAATGTTCATGAGGTGCTTTGCCGAATGGCATTACAATCGGTAGCAGCTGTGGCTATCCTGCCGTTGCAGGATATTCTTGGGCTGGGCAGCGAAGCCATAATGAACACGCCGGGTAGTACACAGGGAAACTGGTCATGGCGAATTACTTCAGAAGAGATTCCCTATAAAAGGGCAGAAGAACTTTACGAACAAAATGAATTATATGGAAGAATTTCGCAGTAAAATACGCTTCAAAAATGCCATTTTTGGAAGGAAAAATAGCGGTGCTTTTCTATCAGTAATGATTTCAGATCTTACTGAAGTTGAATGGAAAAATTGAACTGGGAATAATTAAGTACAAAGATAGTTTATACAAAAAAGGCTGTCTCAAAAGATCTTGATCGAATTTGAGACAGCCTCTACTAATAATAATCGAATCTTTACGCTGCTAAATATTTTTTGCAGGCTTCTCCACATTCTCGACATGCTTTTGCACAATCCTGGCAGTGTTGTGTTTCGTGTTGTTCACATTCTTCGGCACATTCTTTACACACCTGCTCACAGTATTTTACCAGTCCTGTGGCGTTGGCACCTTTAATGGCTAAAATATCGGCAAGCGAAGCACACGCAGAGGCACACACTTTATCTTTTCTAATACAATCAACCATTTTTTTGAGGTTGTCTTCATCAAGACAGGCATCTGCACAATAGTTGCAGTGGTTGATACAGTTTGATAACTTATTTAAAAATTCCTGATTTCTCATTGTATTGGTTTTTGGTTAAACTTAATCTTGACTTCAAGTTACCAAAATGAGCTGCTACAGGCTCCTAATTGCTGTTAAACAATATTCAACAAAGGGTTAAAAGTCATGTTTTTCACCACTTTAGAGATTTGGAACAGATACCTATACTATTATATAAATATGTCGAAATATTCAATCAGGATGATATAAAAGCTCTCAAAAAATCTTCTAAGAATATCATATCAGGCTAATTTTCCTGGTCGTAACTTCTAAAATACTCCAGCATTGCCCTACTTTCTTCTTCGCTCATATTTTGATTTGCCATAACGGCCATATTTGATTCTATGAGTAATTTTTTGGCAATGGGATCTTCTTTGATCATTTTCTCTGGCCTTAAAATCATGTTCATAATCCATTCGGGGCTGCGTCTTTCAGTCACTCCTGCAAGAGCAGGGCCAATTGATTTTTGATCCATTTTGTGGCAGGCTGTACACATATTGTTAAACAATTCTTTTCCGCGAACTGCCATAGCTTCATCTATGGTTTCGTTAAGGTTCAAATTATCTATAGGCCCAACGCCTTTGTTCTGCATATCATCTACTTCAGCAGTGGTAGAAGCTGCTTCCTGTACCACTTCTTTTTGTACTGCAGTACTTTGGTCGGTTATTTTAATTTTTTCCTTTTGTTCTTTTTCACCACAGGCATTAAGTAAAAGAGCTAAAAAGGCTAAAAAAAAGTAGAATTTTAGTTTCATAATGATAGTGGTTATGGGGTTAAGTCTTATAAATTTATAACAATATAAGATAAAAAGATAATAAGGCCTTTAAATATTGTAATGAAGAAATAAGTACCTTTGAAGTTAGGCCGAAAAGGGAAGGAGCAAAGCTATATAAAGGTAAAAAGATAAAAAACTCCTAATTAAGACCGGGAAAATATGATATGTAGGATGATTAATTTAATTTTGGCTGCTTTCCCCTGATTTTAAATTCAGATCTAATGAAACAAATTTTACAAAAATATGCTATCCAGCTCCAGTAAATATGCCGTGAATGCCGTGCTCTACCTGGCCGTTCATTCTAATGAACAAAAAAAGATAAGAGCAAAGGAAATTGCAGAAGCAATAAAGCTGCCCTCGCCTTTTCTCTCTAAATTATTGCAGTCCCTGTCCCGTGAAAATATTATTTCTTCTTCAAAAGGGCCTACCGGCGGATTTTACCTTACCGCAAAAGCTTTGAAAACTCCTTTGATAGAAGTGATTAATATTATTGATGGTACTAACCGGCTTGATGATTGTGTGCTGGGGCTAAAGAAATGCAGCTCGGAGCAACCCTGCCCTGTACATTTTTCTGTGCAGCCGCTAAAGCAGAAGTTCAGGAAAGAATTAGAAGAAGATATCAGTGTATTTGCTGCAAAAGTAAAAAGCGGGGAGGCACACTTATTTGTGTAAACCTCACCGCTCAAAAATGTCATTTTTAAAAGGTATTTATACGAAAGAAATGGTCTGCTTGGCAATTTCCAGTTCTTCGTTTGTAGGAATAACCAGGATCTTAACTTTAGATTCTTCTTTCCCAATATTCCTCATTTCTTTTGACCGAACACTGTTCTTCTCTTCATCAAGTGAGAGGCCCAGGTAATCCATATCGGTACACACAAGTTTCCTAATTACGTCGGAATTTTCTCCAATACCGGCCGTGAAAACCACTGCATCCAGCCCATTCATGGCGGCTGCATAGGCACCAATATATTTTTTAATGCGGTAAGCGTTCATTTCAAGAGCTAACTGGCACTCCTTATTTCCTTTTTCAGCCTGGTCTTCAATATCCCTGAGATCACTGTAGCCGGTAAGCCCCAGCATTCCGCTTTTGTGATGGAGCAGATCGCTGACTTCTTTCGCAGTGTAACCCAATTGTTCAATGAGGTAGAAAATCACCGACTGGTCGATATCCCCACTGCGCGTACCCATGATAAGGCCGTTCACAGGACCAAACCCTAATGTATGATCTATACTTTTTCCATCTTTTACCGCTGTCATGCTGCATCCATTACCCAAATGCACGGTAATGATCTTGGAATGATCCTTTTGAAGATATTCATTGGCTTTTTCTGAAACATACTTATGGCTGGTACCATGAAATCCGTACATCTGGATCTTTTTCTTCTCAAAAAGCTCGTTTGGAATGGCATATTTACTGGCGCAGGTTGGAATGGTTTGGTGAAAAGCTGTATCAAATACCGCCACCTGGGTAGCATGGGGAAAGATCTCTTCAGCTACCTGTATACCTTTTAGGTTTGGAGGGTTGTGAAGTGGTGCCAGTGAAAACAGCTGTTCTATTTTCTGCTTTACCTTTTCGTCTATGACCACAGTATCCGAGAAACTTGCACCTCCATGAACCACACGGTGGCCAATAGCAGGAATATCGGCAGGATCATGTATCACACCGTGGTCATTGTGCATAAGATGTTTTGTCACCTCCTTTAATGCTACAGAATGATCTTTTATCTCCATCTCTTCGGAAGTGGAAAATGCTTCAGACTTGTAATGTATTTTACCTGAAGCCTGTCCAATTCTTTCAACCAATCCAGAAGCCAGCACTTTCTCTGAAGGCATTTCGATCAATTGGAACTTTAAAGAAGAACTTCCGGAGTTTATTATCAGTATATTTTTCATTTATCTAGTAATGAGTATTTACTATTGAGAATTGAGTTTATTTTTTTACCTGTTGTAGGTGGAGTACTCAATCCTGAATTTGAAATTTTTATCTTTTAAACCTTAAACCTTATACATTTAAAGTCCTTGTGCCTGAATTGCTGTTAAAATTACTGTGTTAAAGACATCATCTACAGTACAACCACGGCTAAGGTCATTTACCGGCTGGTTAAGTCCCTGTAGCATGGGACCAATGGCCAATGCGCCTGTTTCTCTCTGTACCGCTTTATAGGTATTGTTCCCGGTGTTGAGGTCAGGGAAGATAAGCACGCTTGCCTGTCCTGCCACTTCAGATCCCGGTAATTTGCTTCGGCCTACATTAAGGTCAACTGCAGCATCATATTGTATTGGGCCTTCTATTTTAAGATCTGGTCGTTTCACCTTCACAATTTCAGTGGCTTCGCGAACCCTGTCAACATCTTCTCCTTTTCCTGAACTTCCGGAGGAGTAGGAGAGCATTGCAATTTTAGGCTCAATTCCGAAGGCTTTACTGCTTTCTGCAGAAGATATACATATTTCAGCCAGTTCTTCGGCAGTAGGATTCGGGTTTATTGCGCAATCTCCAAATACCGAAACCCGGTCTTCTAGACACATAAAGAACACCGATGACACTACCGATACCCCAGGTTTTGTTTTGATGAATTGAAGTGCTGGCCGAATGGTGTGTTGGGTGGTATGAGCCGCTCCCGAAACCATCCCGTCGGCATGCCCCTTGTAGATCATCATGGTACCAAAGTAGGAAACATCGCTCATAAGGTCGCGGGCAATATCCATATTGATGTTTTTGTGCTTACGCAGCTCGTAAAAAGTGTTTACGTAATCGTCAAAATAGTCAGATGTAGTAGGGTTAATGATATTTAGCTTATCCAGGTCTACAGGAATAGCCAGGTTCATGATCATCTTTTTGATCTCTTCCTGATCTCCAAGGATGGTAAGATCTACAATATCCATAGCTATGAGGCGGGAGGCAGCAGTAAGTATGCGCTCGTCTGTCCCTTCGGGTAATACGATGTGCTTGCGTTGCTGCTGTGCCCGTTTTACAAGGCTGTACTGGAACATGCGGGGCGTAAGGCCCTTAGCCTGAATGCCCGAGAAACGTTCAATAAGAGGATCTATATTTATGTATTTTTCAAAAGTGCTGATTGATGTCTCTATCTTCTGCGTACTGTCGGCATAGATGTTTGAATTTATAGCACCCACGCGGTTGGTCACGCTAAAGGTTCCTTCTTCTACAGAAATAATAGGCACTACCTGAGAAAGGCCTTCAATTAATTTAATAATAGAATCTTCAGGAATTAATCCTCCTGTGAGGATGATCCCCGAAATTCTCGGATAATTACTGGAAATATGGGCCTGCAGGGCTCCAAGAATAATATCGGCACGGTCACCCGGGGTGATCACCAGGCTTTCGTTTTTGAGATGTTTCAGGTAATTCCGTAGCTGCATGGCACCCACATTAAAGCTTCCCGACTGGTTGTCGAGAAACTCTTCCCCAAAAAGCACCTTTCCATCAAGGGTTTCCACGATCTCCTTTAGGGTTGGATTTGCAAGCATATCTATAAGAGGCAGGGCGAATACAGCGACATCATCTGGCAAAAATTCCCTCATGCCGTTGGTGGCAATAGTAAGGTTCTCAAGTTCAATCTTGTTACTTACCATAGCGATCACCTGCACATCCTTTTTTATGAACGTTTGGTAGGCCATTTGCAGGCTTCCCATAAGGCTTTCTTTAGTTTTGCCACGACCACTGGCGATTATAATCACCGGAAGGCCCAGGTTTTTGGCGATATTTACGTTCTCGTCAAATTCAAAAACACTGCCTTCACCCGAAAAGTCACTGCCTTCTACCAGCACAAAATCAAAGGTTTCTTCAAGTTTTTTGTACTTCCTTATAATGGTATCAATAATCTCACCCGATTTTCCTTCGTTGCGTTTTTGAATGACCTCATTCCTGGTGTAGGCATAAGAATCTTCGTACGACATGGGAAGATCAAAATATTTAAGGACGGTATCGATGTGGTTATCGAGTTTTCCCGGCTTTTCTTCATTGATTATTGGCCTAAAATAGGCTACTTTGACCGTTTTCCCTAACAGGGCCCGCATAAGGCCCAGGGAAATCAAAGATTTTCCACTGTTTGGCTCTAAAGTCGCTATATAAAGTCCTTTGTTCATAGTTTTCAAATTCTGGTGCAAAAGTAAGGTATATAAAAAAGTTTGTTTGGCGCATTGGGTTAAAAAGTCGTGAAAATCTGATGAAAATCAGTTGAAGCTGCTCATTTGATCCCTTTTTCTTCTTCGGAAAAAAGTCTGCTGAAAATGCTATTTTTAAGGAGTAAGCTTTTTAGCTGAAGTAGAATTTTTATGATTTTAAATTTATTCTTTTTCAGAATTGTATTTTTAGCTTAGGATTTACAGGTCCTAATTTTGATTCTTTGGGTTCTTTGGAGTTGTGAATTGCTTTCAGAATTGTATTTTTAGCTTAGGATTCACAGGTGACTTCAGATATAAACTCTCGCAATCCATGTTGTGAATTGCTTTCAGAATTGTATTTTTAGCTTAGGATTCACAGGATTTCGCGCTGTTAAATGTTTCGGCCATCCGTTGTGAATTGCTTTCAGAATTGTATTTTTAGCTTAGGATTCACAGGGGTGGACTTGGTTTGTATCGGAATTTTGTGGTTGTGAATTGCTTTCAGAATTGTATTTTTAGCTTAGGATTCACAGGAAACAGATCCGTGATCGCGGTTCGGTTTCCGTTGTGAATTGCTTTCAGAATTGTATTTTTAGCTTAGGATTCACAGGGGTGGACTTGGTTTGTATCGGAATTTTGTGGTTGTGAATTGCTTTCAGAATTGTATTTTTAGCTTAGGATTCACAGGCCAGTTCCAATAAGCCCTTATTTCCTTATCGTTGTGAATTGCTTTCAGAATTGTATTTTTAGCTTAGGATTCACAGGCCATTTGTTTTTTATTGTAGTATGTAGGTAGTTGTGAATTGCTTTCAGAATTGTATTTTTAGCTTAGGATTCACAGGAAAAGCAAATGTTACATTGGTAGTTCCTAAGTTGTGAATTGCTTTCAGAATTGTATTTTTAGCTTAGGATTCACAGGAGAATAGCAGATGCTATAAGAACGCATATCGTTGTGAATTGCTTTCAGAATTGTATTTTTAGCTTAGGATTCACAGGTTATTAGAAAATCAAACGTAGAACAAACTGGTTGTGAATTGCTTTCAGAATTGTATTTTTAGCTTAGGATTCACAGGAAAGCGGGCTACCACTTCATCCATGATCGAGTTGTGAATTGCTTTCAGAATTGTATTTTTAGCTTAGGATTCACAGGTGGCTGTTCTTCTACTTCCGTCTACTTCTAGTTGTGAATTGCTTTCAGAATTGTATTTTTAGCTTAGGATTCACAGGCAATAGCCCCTCTAAAAGCCGCGTCAAACTGTTGTGAATTGCTTTCAGAATTGTATTTTTAGCTTAGGATTCACAGGATCTGCGAAGCTGAAAAAGCTTTCAGTTGTGTTGTGAATTGCTTTCAGAATTGTATTTTTAGCTTAGGATTCACAGGCAATAGGTCGAAGAAAGTTAACTGTTTCAGTTGTGAATTGCTTTCAGAATTGTATTTTTAGCTTAGGATTCACAGGGAATGGTTTTTAAGGTTTGGGTTTGAGCCAGTTGTGAATTGCTTTCAGAATTGTATTTTTAGCTTAGGATTCACAGGGAATTTATAAGAGGTGTTTTTAAATGCTTTGTTGTGAATTGCTTTCAGAATTGTATTTTTAGCTTAGGATTCACAGGAATTACTACTATAACAACCTTAATCGAAGGGTTGTGAATTGCTTTCAGAATTGTATTTTTAGCTTAGGATTCACAGGAGGAATACAGGAATTTCAAGCACAAGGATAGTTGTGAATTGCTTTCAGAATTGTATTTTTAGCTTAGGATTCACAGGCCATTGCATTTTCTTTTCAATAAAGGATAGTTGTGAATTGCTTTCAGAATTGTATTTTTAGCTTAGGATTCACAGGAGATTAATAGGAAGCGTTTCTCATTACTACGTTGTGAATTGCTTTCAGAATTGTATTTTTAGCTTAGGATTCACAGGCAGTTTTTATAAATAAGCCATCGGATTTAGTTGTGAATTGCTTTCAGAATTGTATTTTTAGCTTAGGATTCACAGGACCACTGACAATATTGAAAGGTTCGGGGGAGTTGTGAATTGCTTTCAGAATTGTATTTTTAGCTTAGGATTCACAGGATACCCGCTATAAAAAGCTGGTATTCTGTATCTTAAGTCTTTTATTAGGATTAAAAAATGACGGATAAAATTGAGGGTATGACTCCGATCGACCTGATATTTTTATTTGTAAAAGATGTTAGAATAGTTCCAATTGCTGGACAGGTTGTTCTGTTTCAGTCTCTTTTTGGCCATGAAAAAGCTCAATCATCCCAAATTGCTTGTCGGTCACCTGCATAATTCCAACCTTTCCTTTTTTTGGCAAATTGTTCTTGGTACGTTTAATATGTACTTCCGCATTCTCACGACTTGGACAAAACCTGGTATAGATGGAAAACTGGAACATGCCAAAGCCATCATCCAATAAATTTTTCCGAAAACGCGTGGCAGCCTTTCGTTCTGTCCGGGTTTCTGTTGGCAGGTCAAAAAATACAAGTACCCACATACTTCTGTATTGGTGGCTATTTCGGTTCGAATTGTGCCAGTGATTTCGGTCGGTTAGTGCCAGGTATTTCGGTTTGAATTGTGCCACTTTTTGGCAATACTGAAAGTCATAACGGCTCAAATTGTGCCAGTCGTATCGGTTCGTTTTGTGCCACTTTGAAAGATCAAGTAATATCTTGTTGCAAAACTGTAATAAGATATGGCCAACACCCTTGATCCGATGGACTTAAAACAAATTATTACCTTGAGCCTGGATGGTTTTAGCAATCGTAAGATAGCTACCACTCTAGGCATCTCCCGCAACACGGTCAACAGCTATATGAAATTTTTCACGGCCAGTGACTATTCATTTAAAGAACTACTTTCCTTTGACAATGCACGTCTGAGTGCGCTTTTTCCTTCACATACTACTATTGATAATGAGCGGCATGATGAACTGATGCTATATTTTGAGGGGGTCAATAAGGCCCGGAATCATCCTGGGTTTACTTTTCTGTACCATTATCAGGAATATGCGCAGCAGGCTTCCCAGCCGTACAGCTATACGCAGTTTATGGAGCATTATCGGCGTAAATATGCCAAGGTCAAAGGTTCCATGAAACTCGAACATGAAGCCGGTAATGAAATGTACATTGACTATGCGGGTAAAAAATTACATGTCGTTAATAAAGAAACCGGAGAAGTCATTCCTGTAGAGGTATTTATAGCAATTCTTCCCAACAGCCAGTATACTTACGTAGAGGCTAGCTTAAGCCAAAAACGGGAGGATCTTATTACTTCTTGTGGTAATGCATTACAGTTTTATGGAGGTGTTCCAAAAGCCATAGTCTCAGACAACTTAAAATCTGCAGTGACCAGAGCCAGCAAATATGAGCCGGAGATCAATCGGAGCTTTAAAGATTTTGCTCGCCATTATAACTGTGTGATCAATCCCACCCGCAGTTATGCACCGCAGGATAAAGCTCTGGTGGAGAATGCAGTGCATCTTGTTTATCAGCGTATTTACTATCCCCTGCGGGAGATGACCTTCTTCTCTTTACAGGATCTAAACCGGGAGATAAAGCGCTTACTTGTTGGCTATAATAATCTACTGTTCCAGCGAAAGGAAGCCAGCCGTAGAGAACTGTTTCAATCAGTAGAACGTGAGTACTTAAAACCCCTGCCAACATCTGCCTATGAAATCAAAGACTATAAACGGGCAAAGGTGCAAAAGATGGGATATGTATACTTCTCTCCAGATAAAAGCTACTACAGTGTTCCCTACCGCTACATCGGTAAAAAGACCCTGATCCATTATACCAAAACTGTGGTCGAGGTTTATTACAATCACGTTCGAATAGCCCTGCATCATCGAAATCCAAGTAAAGGAAGCTACAATACAAATACAGATCATTTAAGTAGCACCCATAAAGGTTATACCTCCTGGAGTCCTGAATACTTTAAAAACAAAGCCGCTCCTCACGGAGCTCACGTAGTGAATTGTGTAGAAAAGATACTTGCTGACAGTGAGTATCCTGAAACAGGCTATAAGCGGGTGATGGGCCTTATCCAGCTCCATAAGTCTTACGGTTCTAAAAGACTTGATAATGCTTGTAAAAGAGCTTTACAGGCAGATGCGACTTCTTATATGCGTATCAAGAATATCCTAAAGAACAACCTTGACCAAAGCTCTCTTTTTTATCAGGATCTTGAAGAAGATAAAACTCATATCCCATCCCATCAAAACATCAGAGGTGCCGCTGCTTATCAATAAATCATTTTAATCCAGAAATATGAATAACAATCAGACTATTGAAAAATTAAAACAAATGCGACTGGGGGCTATGGCTCAGCTACACCTTCAGCATGTAAAGAACAACCAATTAAACGATATCACTGCCGATGAATATCTGGCACTACTCACAGACCATGAGTGGGAGGATCGCCAGAACCGGAAGATAGATCGTCTTTTTAAACAGGCAAACTTTAGGCAGAAAGCAAGTCTTGCTGAAGTGAACTATTCTTCCAATCGTAACCTCGACAAGAACATGTTTGTTCGTCTGGGATCCCTGGATTTTATAGCTAAAAAGGAAAACCTTATACTGACCGGTGCCTCCGGAGTAGGCAAAAGTTATTTAGCACAGGCCTTAGGTCATCAGGCCTGCATGATGGAATATAAAACCATCTACTCAAACACTGCCCGTCTATTTAAGAAGTTAAAACTCAGTAAAATTGATGGAACCTATCTCAAAGAATTAAATAAACTACTTAAAGCAGATCTGCTCATCCTTGATGATTTTGGACTTCAAGCCTTCGACAATCATGCAAGAGAGACCTTAATGGATATAATCGATGACCGATACAATAAAACATCTACCATATTATCCTCTCAAATACCGGTATCTGCATGGTACGATATTATAGGGGAAGGAACTATTGCTGATGCAATCCTGGACAGGATAGTAAACTCCTCACATAGGATAGATCTCAAAGGAGAATCATTAAGAAAAGGAGTTCTGAAAAACGAGTAACATTAATTTTTTATATAATTGCATGATCTTTTAAAGTGGCACTGTTTGAACCGAAATCAGTGGCACGGTCCTTCCGAAATAGCCAATTGGTTTAAACGTGAAAAACGGTCTTCCATAGCATTATTGTCAGATCGAGCGGAGTCGGGATCTATTCATAAACCGGATATAAAATTTTCCGGCTCATACCCGCAAAACATTCCTGCAGCGAATTGGTAGTTCGGCTCATAGCTACCATGAGCGGACTCACCTTATCATCAATTACGACATCTATAGCCGGTATTTTTAAAAGTTCAGCTTTCAAACAGGTATTCAGCTTGTCCAATTTTTCCCCGCTTTCCACTATTTCATATACCAGTTCATCTACATATATGCGATAGGGTTCCATAATATCATCGGCCAGGCAGAATGCATTGTATTTGTTTCGGTGAAAAATCCCCACGCCCGGAAGCATCCCACTGCCAATTAAAGCTCTGGCTGTTAAAGCACGCAGAATGGCGTAGCCATAATTAAGCAGGTTATTAGGGGGAATGCCTTTTTGGTATCGGCTAAATCCTTTAACATCAAAAATGTTTTGCCAGTAAAAAGCCGCGGCAATGGCTTCATGATTTTCGGTATCGCCGCTTTTGACTTCTGTAGCCCAACGCTCCAGTTTTTTATGCTCTTTGCCCCTCCTGAAAAGATGATTTGCCTGATTGCTAATTTTGGCACTTACTGTTTGTTGCCATAAATTTTTCTTTAGCGGTAAGCTGGCATTTAATTGATTTCTAAACCGCTCCGTTTGTTCTGTATGCCCCACCAGGGGCTGTAAAATAGAGCAGGGGAGATGTTGCTTGTCACAGTTCACCACTGCGGCTTTATTTTGGATCAGCTTTGTTATTAAACCGTTGGTTAAAGTGATCTGTGGGTTTTCCAGGACCAACATTCCTATGTCCTCGATTGGTACCCGCTTTTCTTCCTTTTCCTCTTCTGGAAAAGAAACCACCAGCTGCTCATTTTTGGTGCTTAAGTAAGCCGGATTGGCGAAAAAGAGGGTGCGTTTGATCATATTACTGTTTTAATATTCGCCAACTTGTACAATTTCTCCAAGATGATTAATTCGAACCTTCACGATTCCCTGTAAATGTTTTTCACTCTGATGAAACTGATAGGTTATTCCTAATAATTGCTTTTTATTTTTAAAAGTATCTCCATTTATTGCCTCTGTTTCTAAATGATGTGCAAATATGTAGTACTTAGAGCTTATACTTTGAACCCGAAATAAATTTTTACTAATCACAATTTGATTTTCTATATCAAAAAAATCAATTTCGTTTGGGTCAAATTCCTCTGAAGGAAAAACAAACATTTCATTTTGTTTCAGAGTGAATTTTAATTTCCAGCCTTTTTGGTTATAATACTTGATAACATCCTCCCCTTGATTTTTTCTTATTACGGCTTCATAAAAGGAAACTGCACCTTCTTCTAATTCTCCTAGTGGACCTTCATAAATTGCTATATGATGATTATTTCCCAATTCGACATAATCCACAGGAATAGTATCTCCATTTTCATCTAATATTTCTTTTCCTAAATGATCTTTGGCATTGTGTAATGATTGAGCCTTTCTTATTCCTGTGATTGTAACTCTTTTTAATGGAATGCCCTTTTTCTCATTCAACCAAATCGGATTATCATCTAAATTGGAAAAAGCTTCTTTGGTTTTTCCTCCAAAGTCTTCCAGACGCTTCTGAAGGATTTTTCTAATTCCAACATCTACTACTTTATTTATTTTTAAATCTGGAGTAATATTTTTTCTAATTGTAAATCGGTTAGAAAAAGTCACTGTATTTACCTTCTCAGGTAAAGTAGCTCCTTTGTCATTTAATTTTATCGGATTCTTCGCCAGGCTATTCTTCCCTGTAAATGCTTTTTTAGGATCATTATCAAATTCTTCTAACCTCTTTAAGAGTGCCTCTCGATATTTCTTTTTAGCAACGGTATTTATTTTCTCCTTGTCAAATGTTCCTCCAACCTTTTCAAGTTTGGTGGTGTATTCTTTGGAACTTCCGTAGATAGTTTCTTTATGCAATTGCCCCCTTGGAGTAAGTTCGGCCTTGATTTTAAAATTTCCCTTACCCTTTTCTTTTATCTTATTCTTGTTCTTGGTGACGACTTTATTCTTTGCTTTATGAGAGATTAATATTGATTCCAGATGCTTTTTTGCCTCCTGCCGAATATTATTAAATGGTTTTACGAATTTTCGGCCGCCTTCCTTATCTCGATATGTATATTTTTCCTTAATCCCATAAAACTCACCACCTTTATCGCTATTCCCGCTCATATTATTGAGATATTGAATATAGGCTGGTTTTGTAAAAGCTACAGTTATGGCATCCATAGCATGATGCCGATGATCGTTCCTTTTGGTCCAATCTGTGATTCGGTTTAATTCTTTGCCATGTCTGTTTTCCACAGTATAAGTAAGTCCCTGAGCTTTGTATTTTTCAAAATTCAATTCCTTAAGAACATCCACCAGTTCCCAGTCTTCCCTTAATTTAGAAGTTATAGTTCCTGAAGTTAAATTTACTTTCCTTGTAATATTTAAAAGAATTTGAGCAGATTGGCGGGCGATATATGCAGAATTACCTAAATCCCGGTTTAGGAAACCTTCGGGAATTTCAGCTTTTGTCATTAAAAGCTTCTTACGGTTCATATATTTAATATCTCCAGCGGAATAAACATCCTCCACACGTTTTTTGAAATCTTCCAACCAGCCTTTACGCTCACAATAATCCAATGCCGTTTCATTTCCTTTTTCAAGATTTACATCGCGCAATTCAAGGGTTTTGTTTGAATAGGAATCATCAAAAAGAAAGGATTGCGGTATAATATGCTCTACATCAAATTTATTGGTAAAAAGTTCTTCAGGTTTTATATAAGTTCCAGAATAAAGTGTTTTATAGCCGGTTGCTTTTAATTCTTTGTAAAGCCTGTATTTTATTAAATCCTTTCGACTAACATAGGTTAAACCAAATTCCTTTTTAAGAAGCTCTCTAATTTCCTGATAATCTTTTGTGACCTTAGCTATTTGATTGGTCATTTCACTACGCTGTTGAGCTGTTTTCTTTAGTTCCCTGGCCAATTCAATCCTTATTTCATCCGGTCTTCCTAATTCGGGATCTTTAATAATGGCATTAACCACATTGATCATCTGGTTAAGGATTTTCTCTACCACGGGATTTCTTAAACTATTCTTCTTGAGAATTTCAAGTTCTTCTTTCAGCTCCCTGTACTCATTTTCTGCTTTGGTTATGGAATTGGAATGATTATATCCAGCACGTGAACAGGCTTCATCATATGTAAAACCCTCTTGCAAATAGGGAATGATTTTTCGCATTGCCCTAGCACTAAGACTGCCGTAGTCTTTAGGAAAGGATATTCCAGCTAACAAGCGCGCATGTTCTTCTTTAAAACCAAATTTATCCTGTAATTTTTGAAGTAAACTGGCCGTTCCAGTAGGAGAATTATCATCTTCATAAGAATACAGCAAATGCCATAATTCATATGATGGTTGTTGGGCAAAATCATCACCTTTTAAGTCAATTTTAAAATCGAGAATATTAGGATTTATGCCGATGGTTTTAAAACATTCTTTTAATGCTAAAAGGTTATCCTCTGCAGGAAGTTTACCGAAAATTACTTTCTCGTAACCTTCACTCTCTAAAATCTTATTGTAAGCTTCCAGTAACTCTGCATTCGTTCTGTTTCCCTCCAAATGCTTAAAATTGAGTTTCCATTCTTTAGGATTATCCTCCGAATCCTTGAAAAGCCATTCAAGAAATATCTTATCGGTCATTTGTTTGACCCAATTCAATTCTTTGAAAAGTTCTTTTTTGGTTTCCTCTTCAAGTTCATAAACAACAGTTTCATTATTACGCTTGCTTACTCGAATAGCATTAATATTCTGCCAGATTTTAAATTGCTGAAAGACGGGAGAGGATTTTGGAGCAACTCTTGGCCCTACTAATTTTTTCTTTTTTTCACCATCAATAGTTACTATTCGCTCAATTCCTTCAAATTCACAGATATTAATAAGACCTTTTTGTGACTTTAATCGCCGCTGGTAGAAAATTGTAATGTCCCTTAATTGTTCCCGAATTTCCGTTGTCAGCTCTTTATAATGTTTTGCCTGTTCTTTCCAGATAGCATCAAATTCA
This sequence comes from Salinimicrobium sp. TIG7-5_MAKvit, assembly GCF_049569215.1. Taxonomy (GTDB): domain Bacteria; phylum Bacteroidota; class Bacteroidia; order Flavobacteriales; family Flavobacteriaceae; genus Salinimicrobium; species Salinimicrobium profundisediminis. The sequence continues at coordinate 3,484,907 of NZ_CP145903.1, forward strand.
TGAATATAATCCTGTCTGTAAAAAACCTGATTTCTTAAAGAAGCATGAGGATCTTCTTTCAGCTGGTTGTATAAATACTGTCCTACGGTTAGATTGTTAAAAAATAATTCTTTGCTACGGTCACTAATAGCACCCAGGTAACCACTGGATTGATTTATTTGATTATTTATCTCAGTAAGAACAAATGTAACTTCAGCAAGTTCCAGTTTTTCTTTAATGGCTTTTTGCCGCCATTCATATGGTTGGAGCTTTTTGTCTGCACCTTTATTTTCAGCACGTTCCAGGCCCATTGTCTTTTCGAAGTATTTAATCGTATCTCCTTTATTTTTTCCATAGAGATTTTCCTGATGCTCTGTAGTTAAACTCTCAGGATAATACTGTTTTTGAAATTCCCATATGGTGTCAAACTCTGCTTGTAAATCAGATCGATAATAAGCTGGAAGGGTTTTTTTACCATCCTTTAAAAGTTGGAAAGATAATTGTCCCGGGGTGAGATTCTCATTATATAGCTTTTTTGCAATAGCCATTCCATCAATTAATTGTCCTTCTTCCTCATTATTGGCTTTACGACTGCTTTTGTACCCTCTTTTTTTATTGATCATTAAAAGAACCCTCGCAAATTCCTCTTTGGAAATCTTTTCATTTGGTGCTTTGGCTCTGGCCGCATAGGTAGAAAAAGTTGAATTCTCATTCACTTCAGCCAGATTTGTAGTTTCAGATATAAAGCTAATTTCCTTGAGGATATCTACAACAGCATTTCTACGCATTTTATAGCGGTCCAGGTTTCTGCGCATCCCCCTTTTCAGTGTCCTATCCGCATTAATAGTAATACTCTGTCCTTTTTCAAAGCTGATCTGTTCATCGGTTGAGAGAGGAACAACCCTCACTCCGGTTTTAATTATAGATGAAGTTTCTTTTTCACTTTCTGCTTCATTCACTAAAGCCCAGCCGATAGAGGTTGTTCCCAAATCCAACCCTAATATTTTTTTCATATAAATATTTGTTCTATATTCGTTTTACAATTTTGAAGCAATTCACAATAAGGATTATTCCGTTGTGAAAACATTTAAAGCGGCCTTTGCGGGTCGCTTTTTCTTTTTTATATTTTTCGTAGTAGAAATACAAAAAGAATAACTGTCACTCAGGCTTGTAGGGAAGAAATTTGAATGACTTTACATATTTACTAAAATTTTCTTAATATTCCTATGATTATTTCTTCGTGATATTATGAAAGACCTTTTTTCCTCTCATTCTCAAAATTATTCCCGATACCGGCCGGGATATCCTGCAGAACTCTACAACTTTCTTCGGAAGCTTTGCCGCGAAAAGGGTCGGGCCTGGGATTGTGGTACGGGCAACGGACAGGTGGCGGGAGAGCTGGCTGCTTTTTTTGAACAGGTTTATGCCACCGATATTAGTATCAATCAATTGTCTCAGGCGGTGCAAAGACCCAATATTCATTACACCAAACAGGCTGCAGAAAATACCATTTTTCCCGATGCGCACTTTGATCTGGTGACGGTGGGGCAGGCAGTGCATTGGTTTGATTTTGAAAAGTTCAATGCCGAAGTGAAACGGGTGCTAAAAAAGGATGCGGTAATTGCCATTTTTGGATATGCCCTCTTCAGGAGTAACGCCGAAACAGATAAGATCATCCGGCATTTTTATAATGACATTATCGGACCTTTCTGGGCACCTGAACGAAGATTCCTGGAAGAAAAATACCTTAAAATACCGTTTCCGTTTCAGGAAATTGAAGCGCCTAAGATTGAAATGAAGCAAAACTGGAGTTTTGAGAGGTTAATTGGCTATCTCAACACCTGGTCGGCCGTTAAGGCTTATGAAAAGGAGCATCAGAAAAATCCGGTGGAGCTTGTGAAGGAAGAGCTTCAGAAGAGTTTTGGGGAAGTGGGGGAAGTGAATTTTCCAATACTGCTTCGGGTGGGGCGAAATACCTGAAAAACTTCCGAAGTAATCTTTAAAACCAACTTAAAATAAGGTGTCAAAAATGCCATTTTTGAAAGGGATTTTGATGTTGAAATCTTCCGAAGATATCAGATGGATTTGAGCGGCTTAAAATTCCATTTCATATACCTATATTTGCACCCGCCAAAAAGAGCATCAAACAATATTATATGAAAGCCGGAATTGTAGGACTACCCAACGTTGGAAAATCAACTTTATTCAATTGCCTCTCAAATGCCAAAGCCCAGAGTGCCAATTTTCCTTTTTGTACCATTGAGCCAAATATTGGTGTGGTGAACGTGCCAGACAGGCGCCTGGAGAAACTTGAATCTCTGGTGAATCCGGAGCGGGTGCTTCCGGCAACGGTTGAAATCGTTGATATTGCTGGTCTTGTAAAAGGAGCGAGCAAAGGAGAAGGCTTAGGAAATCAATTTCTTGGCAATATCCGCGAGACCGATGCTATTCTTCACGTATTACGTTGTTTTGATAATGAAAATATTGTTCACGTTGATGGTAATATCAATCCGGTGAGAGATAAGGAAACCATTGATATGGAACTGCAGCTCAAGGATCTTGAAACAGCCGATAAAAAGCTGGAAAAGGTAAAACGTGCGGCTAAAACCGGAAATAAAGAAGCTCAAAAAGAAGAGGCTGCGCTTTTAAAAGTGAAACATGCTTTGGAAGCCGGGCAATCGGTTAGGGCTGTAGATCTTACAGAAGAAGAAAGAGCAGAATTTATAAGGCCTTTGCAGTTCATTACCGATAAACCCGTGATGTACGTGTGCAATGTGAATGAAACTGATGCGGTTTCGGGGAATGAATATGTAGATAAGGTAAAAGAGGCTGTGAAAGGGGAAGGTGCCGAAGTACTGGTACTTGCCGTGGGTACAGAAGCAGATATTACCGAACTTGAAGATTACGAAGAACGCCAGATGTTCTTACAGGATATTGGGCTTGACGAGCCGGGATCGGCCAAGTTAATTCGCGGCGCTTATAAACTTCTGAATTTGCAAACCTATTTTACAGCTGGTGTAAAAGAAGTGAGAGCCTGGACTATACCTGTTGGATCTACCGCGCCACAGGCAGCCGGGGTGATTCACACCGACTTCGAAAAAGGCTTTATTCGGGCTGAAGTTATTGCTTATGATGACTATGTAAGTTTTGGCAGCGAAGCAAAAGTGAAAGAAGCCGGGAAAATGCGGGTAGAAGGGAAGGAATACATCGTAAAAGACGGGGACGTGATGCATTTTAGGTTCAACGTTTAGTTAGTCGATAGTCTATAGTCGGTAGACGGTAGACTATAGAAAATATTAGACCTCACAGGTTTTGGAAACCTGTGAGGTCATTTTAGTAATGGAAGATTTTACAGGAAAAACACCTATCAAAAATGTCATTTTTGACAGGTGTTTTACGAAGACCGTTAATCCTGAATCTGGAATTAATAAGTCTGAATTTTTCACTTTGTGAAAGTATATTTCAGAAGGGTTCACACCCTGGATTTCTTTGGATTGCGAGCTGGAACTTTAAACTTAAAACCTTGAACCCACAGTTGTGAAACAATTGTTAATTATTTTGTACCCCGAAGGTTTCAACTTTTTTGGGGAAAGCTTATATTAGCCACGAAACCGCAGGAAACAGCTATGATCGAAGAAACTAAATATACCGAAGACAATATACGTTCGCTCGACTGGAAAGAGCATATTCGTATGCGACCCGGGATGTATATTGGGAAACTCGGGGATGGTTCCAGCGCCGATGACGGTATCTATATTCTTTTGAAGGAAGTTATAGACAACTGTATTGATGAATTCGTGATGGGCGCAGGGAAAACCATAGAAATTTCTGTACAGAACCAAAGGGTCATCGTACGTGATTACGGGCGTGGAATTCCGTTAGGAAAAGTGGTTGACGTGGTTTCTAAAATGAACACGGGAGGAAAGTATGACACCCGTGCCTTTAAAAAATCGGTAGGACTCAACGGGGTTGGAACAAAGGCAGTTAATGCCCTTTCCAGCAATTTTAGGGTAGAGTCTACCCGTGATGGCCGCTCTAAATCGGCCGAATTTGAACAGGGGAACCTGATCAATGAAGAGGAGCTGGATGAAACTTCAAGAAGGAGAGGTACCAAAGTATCTTTTACCCCCGATGAGCTTATTTTTAAGCACTACAAATTCCGTTCTGAGTATATAGAAAAAATGCTGAAGAACTATGTTTACCTCAATCCTGGGTTGACGATAGTGTTCAATGGGGAAAAATTCTATTCAGAAAATGGCCTGGCCGATCTTTTGTCTGATAGCATTAATGAAGATGATCGCCTTTATCCCATCATTCACCTTAGAGGTAATGATATTGAAGTGGCGATCACCCACAGTAAAACCCAGTACAGCGAAGAGTACCATTCTTTTGTGAACGGGCAGCATACTTCCCAGGGAGGAACGCACCTTGCGGCTTTTAGAGAGGCTGTGGTAAAAACGCTTCGGGAATTCTACGGAAAGAATTTTGAGGCCAGTGATGTTAGGAAATCTATAGTTTCAGCAATAAGTATAAAGGTAATGGAGCCGGTCTTTGAGAGCCAGACCAAAACCAAACTTGGTTCTACAGACATGGGCGGAGATCTTCCCACCGTTAGAACATACATCAATGACTTTTTAAAGACCCAGCTGGATAATTACCTGCACAAAAATCCTGAAACAGCCGATTTGCTGCAACGAAAGATCCTGCAGGCCGAAAGGGAGCGAAAGGAACTTTCGGGTATTAGGAAACTGGCAAAAGACAGGGCTAAGAAAGCAAGCCTGCACAATAAAAAATTAAGAGATTGCCGGATTCACCTGGGAGACAGCAAAAAAGAAAGATATCTTGAAAGTACACTTTTCATCACCGAGGGAGATTCGGCGAGTGGATCGATCACGAAATCAAGAGATGTGAATACTCAGGCTGTTTTCAGTTTAAAAGGTAAGCCGCTGAACAGTTACGGGCTTAGCAAAAAAATTGTATACGAAAACGAGGAATTCAACCTGCTGCAGGCGGCATTGAATATCGAAGAGTCTATGGAAGACCTTAGGTATAACAATATCGTGATTGCTACCGATGCCGATGTAGACGGAATGCACATCAGGTTATTGCTCATTACTTTCTTTTTACAATTCTTCCCCGAGGTGATCAAAGAGAACCATTTGTATATTCTGCAAACGCCGCTCTTTAGGGTAAGGAATAAAAAAGAGACTATTTATTGTTATAGTGAACAGGAGAGAAAAGATGCTATTGCCAAACTTTCAGGAAAGCCGGAAATAACACGATTTAAGGGACTTGGGGAAATTTCACCTGATGAGTTCAAGCATTTTATTGGAGATAATATTCGGCTTGATCCGGTGATGCTCGATAAGGATATGAGTATTGAAGAGCTCCTGAGTTTTTATATGGGAAAAAACACGCCCGACAGGCAGGAGTTTATTATTGACAACCTTAAAGTGGAACTGGATCTTATTAACGAGTAGAATGAAGTTCAACAACAGGAAAGAAACCGGAATTATCCCTTCAATTTATATCATTGTAGTGGCGGTTTTTATCACAAATGCATTTGCATCTGTTGAACTTAAATATGATGATGTTCCTTTTAATTACAGTAGCTTAATTCCTAATGGTATCGCTATTGTAGTAGCGGTCTATATTTTTATTGTCGGAAAAAAATTCGAATTTGACAGTGATGGAGAAACCATCAACTTCAAAAGCAATGGTGCCCTTGTGTCGCAATTCATGCATTACAGGGAACAAAGAACCGAAGTGCCAAAGTCAAAACTGAAGAATTTTAAAATAGAGAATTATTTTTTCTACAAACGCCTGCACATTTACATTCATTCAAGGAATAGTAGAGGGTACAGGCACTATAAATATAATATCACCTTTTTAACGGGCAAGAAAGTAAAAGCTTTAGAAATGTCACTTGCCAAAATTCTGGAGAAAAACAAAGCGAGGGCTTAAATGGAGAACGAGAATCAAAACGATCATCAAGACGAACAGTTCGAGCAAAACGAAGAGCTGAATAATACAGAGAACAACGAGGTGCTTACCAAGGTAACCGGCATGTACAAAGACTGGTTCCTGGATTATGCCTCTTATGTAATTCTTGAAAGAGCGGTTCCTGCTCTAGAAGATGGGTTTAAACCCGTGCAGCGTCGTATCATGCATTCTATGAAAGATCTTGATGACGGCCGCTATAACAAAGTTGCAAACATTGTAGGGCATACCATGCAGTATCACCCTCACGGGGATGCCAGTATAGGTGATGCCATGGTGCAGGTAGGCCAAAAAGACCTCTTGATAGACACCCAGGGGAACTGGGGTAATATTCTTACAGGAGATGGGGCTGCAGCAGCAAGATATATCGAGGCAAGGCTTTCAAAATTTGCCCTTGATGTTGTCTATAATCCCAAGATCACCGAGTGGCAGCTCTCTTACGACGGAAGAAAAAAAGAGCCGGTAAATTTACCGGTGATGTTCCCGTTGTTGCTTGCTCAGGGTGCCGAAGGTATTGCCGTGGGTTTAAGTACAAAGATCCTGCCTCACAATTTCATTGAACTTATTCAGGCAAGTATAAAGCACCTGCAGGGAAAGAAATTCAAACTGTTTCCCGATTTCGCTACAGGAGGTATTGCCGATATCACCAATTATAATGATGGGATGAGAGGCGGCCGTGTGCGAGTGCGGGCAAAGATCTCTCAACTGGACAAGCACACCCTGGTGATAAAGGAGATACCTTTTAGCACCAATACGTCTACATTAATTGATTCTATCCTTAAGGCAAATGATAAGGGAAAGATCAAGATCAAGAAAATTGAGGACAATACTTCCAGTGAAGTAGAGATCCTTATCCATTTACCGCCGGGAATGTCTCCCGATAAAACTATAGATGCCCTGTATGCTTTTACAAACTGTGAAGTATCTATTTCACCTTTGAGCTGCATCATCATTGAGAATAAACCGGCCTTTTTAGGGGTCTCAGAAATCCTTAGAAGATCTACAGATCATACCCTTGCTTTACTGAAGCAAGACCTGGAGGTAAAACTGGAGGAATTCCAGGAGCAATGGCATTTTGCTTCTTTGGAACGGATTTTTATCGAAAAAAGGATTTACCGCGATATTGAGGAAGAGGAGACCTGGCAAGGCGTGATTGAAGCTATAGACCGCGGATTGAAACCCTACATCACACACCTGAAACGTGCAGTGACCGAAGAAGATATTGTGCGGCTTACCGAAATAAGGATCAAGCGTATCTCAAAATTTGATCTTGATAAAGCACAACAGAAAATTGAAGCTCTGGAAGGCGAAATTGCGCAGATAAAGCACCACCTTGATCATTTGGTAGATTACGCTATTGCATATTTTAACCGCTTGAAGAAAGAATATGGTGAAGGTAAAGAAAGAAAGACCGAATTGCGCCTTTTTGACGACATTGAAGCAACTAAAGTAGTTATACGAAATACAAAACTATTCGTAAACCGTAAAGAAGGTTTTGTGGGCACAGCCCTCAAAAAAGATGAATATGTGACCGATTGTTCAGATATTGACGATGTGATTTGCTTTACTGCCGAAGGTAAAATGATAGTCACCAGGGTAGACGCCAAGACTTTTATTGGAAAAGATATTATTCACGTTGCGATCTTTAAAAAGAAAGACCGCCGCACCATCTATAATATGATCTATAAAGATGGTAAAGGTGGGGCTTCCTATATCAAAAGGTTTGCAGTGACCTCGGTAACCCGCGACAGGGAATATGATCTTACCCAGGGCAAGAAAGGTTCAGAAGTGCTTTATTTTTCTGCAAATCCAAATGGCGAGGCCGAAGTAGTGATGGTATACCTAAGGCAGGTAGGAAGTATCAAGAAATTAAAATTCGAAGTAGATTTTGCCGACATGGCCATTAAGGGTAGGGCGGTAAAAGGAAATATAGTGACTAAGTACCCGGTCAAAAAAATTGATCTTAAAGAGGAAGGGGTTTCTACACTTAAACCAAGAAGAATCTGGTTTGATGACACTGTGAGAAGGCTAAATGTAGACGAGAGAGGAGATTTACTTGGCGAGTTTAAGGGAGAAGACAGGCTTTTGATTATTACTCAAAATGGTATAGCCAAAACTATTAAACCCGAGCTCACTACGCGTTTTGATGAAGATATTATAGTACTTGAAAAGTGGTCTCCAAAAAAGCCGGTTTCAGCTATTTATTGGGAAGGAGAAAAGGAGAAGTTCTATGTGAAACGCTTTGTTATAGAAAATGAAGAAAAAGAAGAAAACTTCATAGGTGAACATCCCAAGTCTTATCTCGAGATCGTTTCTACCGATTATCTTCCGGTAGTAGAAGTAGTTTATACAAAAATCAGGGGGAAAGATCAGAAACCCAACGATCTTGTTGAACTTGAAGAATTCATTTCAATAAAAGGGATTAAAGCCCTTGGAAACCAGCTTACTTCAGAAAAAGTAAAACAGGTAAATCTCCTGGATCCGAAGCCATTTATTGAGCCTGAAGAAACCGCTCCCGAAGATATGGAAGTGGAAGGAGAAGAGCGTGTGGAAGGACAGGGTAAAGCACCAGATTTTTCTGAAACAAAGCTTCACAAAGAGAATCCGGGAGGAGATGAAACTCAAATAAGACTTTTTGACGAATAATGGCTGTGGGATTACTCAAAGAATTTAAGGAGTTTGCCGTAAAAGGCAACATGATAGACATGGCGGTGGGTATCATAATTGGTACTGCTTTTAACCGCGTTGTTGATGTACTGGTAAAGCAAATCATCATGCCTCCGCTTTCTTTGATAACCGGAAGGATCACCTATGCCGACAGGAAATATGTGCTTCGGGAAGCGATCCCCGGAACCGACGGGGTAGATGCTGTAGAGGAAATTGCGGTGGGTTATGGACTCATGATCGAAGTATTTATCGACTTCTTGGTCATTGGCTTCACCGTTTTCCTGGTGGTAAAATTGATGAATAGATTTAGAAGAAAAGCCGAAGATCCTAAAGATAAGACTGTAGCCACGCCAAAAGATATTGAGCTGCTTACAAACCTCAATAAATTGATGCAGGAACAAAACGACCTGCTCAAAAAGAAGTAAAACCCCGGGAAAGGCCTAAGGAGTAATGTCTAAGGAGTAATGTCTAAGGAGTAATTTGGGGCATTAATCAAGCCCTAAAATATATTTTACCCTAAAATTCTACAGACTACCGTCTACAGACTACGGACTACTTCACTCTACCTTTACAACGGTTCCACGCTGTTTCTGCGTTTCTCCCACCAATCCGTATTCAAAGGTATATGTATTGTTTTTAGTGGTGAGGATCTTCATGTGAATAGGCTTTTCTTCAGCCCTGTTTTTAGGGTTTAAATTTGAGAGTATATATTCACAGTCGTTGATCCATCGTATAGAAGAAGTATCAACCTGGCCTCTAAAATAATCGATTTCGATACTATCAGTTCTCACGAAACGGGTTTTTACCAGTTCCCCTTCAAGATAAGATTCAAATTCAAAGGTTCCCGTCTTAAAATCTTTACAGTTACGTTCTGCCTGATAACAGGAGCTAAGGCAGCAAAGAAATAGAATGCCCAACAAGATTTTTTTCATGCTGCAAATTTAAAACCTTTTTTGATGCTTCTCAATTTTCAAAGGCATCAAAAGTACCGTCTTCATAAAGAATGACCACCTTTTTTATCTTTTTTGAGAGGGAAGGAGCAGTAAATTCTTTTTCGGTCACGGGGGGAGTAGTAGAAAATAGATCCTGCACTTCAGATTCCTTCCTCTGATTATCTTCTTTCTCCCGATTCCTGGAAGGTGAACTTTCCTTCGGAAAACTTCCTTTTCCATTAAGCAGCCAGTAAAGTTCAACTTCCGGAAAAGCATTTATGATCTTCATGACAAAATCCAGGCTCGGCTTATTTCTGCCAGATAGAAGATGGGAAATGGAGGAGCGGCCCACATCAATTTTATCGGCAAATGAAGCAGCCGAAAGGTCGTAGTATTCCATAACCTTATTAAGTCGAATTGTAAATTCTTTAGTGTTCACCATTGTAAACAGGAGTAAAAAAATAGGTTGTTTACAAAAGTAATCAATTAAAATGGATTCTCCAACACCAGCTTTAAACAGGAACAATCATATGTAGTATAACTTTATATAAAACGACATAATTGACTAAAATACAGCTTATTATTATATATAAAATGTTTGTAAGGAAATATTCCTATCACTTGATTTACAGACGGGAACTGAATGTTTACATAAGTATACAGTAAAAACATTTTCTGTTGTTTACGATTGTAAATTTTGGATTATTTACTTTTGTAAACATGATGACAACAGAAGAATTTCTTAAGAATTATGATGAGTTTAAAACCGGAAACTTATACGGAAGATATATTACGTATATGCAGCTGGAAGAAGCTTTGGAAGATTTAAAAGAGCATTATCAAGTAACCGAAGTTGGAAGATCTTTCCTTAATATTTCTATTCTGGGAATAACTGTGGGTGTAGGTAAAAAGAAGATTTTGGCCTGGTCGCAAATGCACGGCAATGAAAGTACAACCACAAAAGGAGTTGTAGACTTGCTTCACTTCCTGAAAGTTTATGAAGAACTTGATGTGGTAAAGAATATACTTGCTGAATGTACCATTTTAATACTTCCTATGGTCAACCCAGACGGTGCAGCGAGATATACCCGTGTAAACGTAAATACAGTAGATCTCAACCGTGATGCAAAAGAGATCAATGAACCTGAAAGTAAAGTGCTCAGAAAAACTTTTGAGGACTTTCAGCCAGATTTCTGTTTTAACCTTCATGATCAAAGAACAATCTTTGGTGCGGGAGACTTCAATCTACCTGCCACTCTCTCTTTTCTTGCTCCTTCAATGGATAAAGCAAGAACGGTTACTGAAGTGCGAATAAAGGCTATGAAAATCATTGCTGCAATGAATAAAGAGCTACAAAAAGTTATTCCGGGGCAGGTAGGAAGATTTGATGATAGTTTTAATCTTAATTGCACAGGAGATTACTTCCAGGCACAGCACGTGCCAACAATCTTGTTTGAATGCGGACATTTTCAGGGGGATTATTTGAGGGAAGAAACCAGGAAGTATTTTACCCTATCATTACTTACAGCTGTCAAAGCAGTTGCAACCGGAGATTTTATTCAACAAAAAGAAGAAGACTATTTTGAAATTCCCGGGAACAAGAAAAGTTTTCTCGACATCATTCTTCGGAATGCACTGGTGGAAGGGAAAAAAGTAGATGTGGGGATACAGTATTCAGAAAAAATAAAAGCCGGAGATGTACTTTTTGAACCCGTGGTACATATTATTGAAGATGATTTGAACTTTTTTGGGCATTTAGAAATTGATTGTAAGGGCCAGGAGGTAGAAAAATCCGACGAAACCCCGCTTATCGAAAACGATATAGTAGAGATAATTTTGTTAAATAAAGAGAAGTTATCAATAAATCCGCCGCATATTAAATGAATATTGACTATAATCTAATTATTTTGTATTAATTTTGTACTTCGTTTAAAAACAAGGAGAATCTTCAAAAGATTAGATATGGCAAAGTTTAGATTAGATGAAACCGATCACCAAATACTCAATATGTTGATCGACAATACGCGAACCCCTTTCACTGATATTGCAAAAAAACTTAATATTTCAGCGGGAACAGTGCACGTTAGGGTAAAGAAAATGGAAGAAGCAGGAATTATTCTTGGTTCGTCACTTACACTTAATTACGAGAAGTTGGGTTATGCTTTTATAGCCTATGTTGGAATTTTTCTACAAAACACTTCCCAAACCAAATTTGTATTAGAGCGCATTAATGAAATTCCTTATGTAACTGTAGCTCACGTTACTACTGGCAAATTCAATGTATTCTGCAAAATTAGGGCAAGAGATACTCAGCATGCAAAAGATATTATTTTTAAGCTCGATGATATTGAAGGTGTTTACCGTACAGAAACAATGATTTCTCTTGAAGAGAGCATCAACGATAAGAAAAGGCTTATGCATTCTATTTTTGAGAACTTATAGAGTACTAAATTCTTATTAAAAACCCTCCAGGCTATTAGTTTGGAGGGTTTTTTTATTACTTTCATTTTAACTACATTCAGCTTATGGGCTTTATCAAACGGAAATTAAACTCCTTCTGGAGGCTTTTAAAGCAATCTTATTTTAGCTGGAACAGGAATGATCCATGGGCCAGGAGTGCTACTATAGCGTATTACGCGCTTTTCTCCCTGCCTTCCTTACTCATTATTGTTGTTACGGTTGCAGGATATTTCTTTGGAAAAGAAGCTGTACAGGGCAGGATCACCAGGGAGATAGGCGAATTTGTGGGAGTGGAAGCGGCCCAGGCTATTGAAGGAATGGTAGCGAACGCCGCACTTGATCAAACCTCTACATGGGCTGTTATCTTTGGATTTGCTTTCCTGATCTTTGGTGCTACCGGGGTATTTTTCCAGTTAAAAGCTGCAATGAATAATATCTGGAACATTGCAGTAAAAAAGAATACAGTGAAGAGGATTATCATTAACCGCATAATTTCTTTGGGGATGGTATTCGTCCTGGGGTTGCTGCTTCTTGTTTCTCTGGTCATTTCGGCAGTATTGGCAGCTATAAAAGATTATGTTGCTTCTATAGCTCCAGTAATTACCACTTTTCTCCTGGAGGTGCTAAATTTTGCCCTTTCCTTCACCATCATTATGTCTCTCTTTGCTGCGATCTTTAAATGGCTACCCGATGTTAAGCTAAGATGGAAGACTACTTACCTGGGGGCCATGCTCACTACCTGCCTTTTTCTGGTAGCCGAATACCTCATAGGGTTCTATTTTGGCCAAAGTAATCCTGGATCTGTCTATGGTGGTGCCTCATCGGTAGTATTAATTCTCCTTTGGGTGTATTATACCTGCTTAATTGTATTCTTTGGAGCTGAATTTACCGTGCAGTATGCCCTGTATAAAAAAGAGAAGGTAGAACCTAACGAATATGCCGAACCTGCCATTTACCAGGAGCTTGAAAGACTCGAAGAAAAACGCGGACAACTGGTAGATGAAAAAAGGATTCTCGATACCCTGCAATCACACGTTGATGAGGAGGAAGAGCGCCAAAAACAGCGCAAAATGAAAGAGGAGGCAAAAAAATAGTTCCTCTTAATAAAATTTAACCTTAGTCTTCTAGATTTTATAGGTTTCTTAATACAGAAAAAGAGGCTTAGTGCCTATCTTCCCTTAAATCATTGTTGAACATAAAAATTAAAAATAAATGAATAAGAAGATAGCAATTTTAGCGACCGATGGATTTGAAGAGGTAGAATTAACTTCTCCAAAAGAAGCTATGGAAGATGAAGGTTTTGAAGTTCACATTGTAAGTCCCAAAAAAGGCAAAATCAAGGCCTGGAATGAAACCGACTGGTCTAAAGAATACAACGTTGACAAAACCCTTAGTGAGGTGAGTGCGAGCGACTATAATGCACTTATGCTTCCGGGAGGGGTTATGAATCCCGATAATCTAAGAACAAATGAAGAGGCTCTTCAATTTGTACGCGATTTCTTTAAGCAAAAGAAACCTGTAGCTGCGATATGCCACGCACCCTGGACGCTCATTAGTGCAGGAGTGGTAGAAGGAAGAACTATGACCTCTTACAATTCAATGAAAGACGACGTAATTAACGCCGGTGCAAATTGGGTTGATGAGGAAGTAGTGGTAGACGAAGGTTTTGTAACCAGTAGAAATCCTGATGATCTACCGGCTTTTAATTCAAAACTTATTGAAGAGATCAAAGAAGGAAAGCATGAAGACCAGCACGCCTAGTCTGTAATATTTTTAATAAAAAAGCCGCCAGTATAAATTACCGGCGGCTTTCTTTTGTTAGATTCTTTTAGATATCTTCGGAATTATCTTCGTCAGCATCCATATCATCCATGTCTTCTTCTACATCGTCATTCTTTTCCGGAAGGTCTACAATAGGTTCATTGAAATCTGAATCATCGTAGTCTTCTTCATCATAGTTCGCCATTGAATTTTCAAGACGGGTACTAACTTTTACAAGATAAATACTGTCTTCGGTTCGTACCTCTACAGCTTCAACTGTTTCGTTTTTTGCATTCTTAAAAGAGATGATTTGATCATCATCATACCCGTCAGGATATTTCTCAACTAATAATCCCAAAATTTCGGGAGTAAGCTTTTTGTAATCAACAATGATTCTTTTCATAAGTAAGTTTTAAGGCCTCCTTCTAAGCGAAAATAATGATTCATAATTCCGCCACCGTTAAAATAAATAAAAAATTTAAACTCTGTTTTTTACTCTGATTGTGCATCTTCCTGAGGAGTAAGGTAATACCTGAAAGCCTCATGGATTAATGTATTTGGTACTTCCCGGTCAATTACCGGTGCTCCAATTTGTCGCAAAAGAACAAAATTTATTTTTCCTCCCTCATTTTTTTTATCAAATTTCAACAGGTTGATGATCTTTTTTTGATCTTCTTCTGTAAAATCGGTTTTTCCGTAAATGGAGTGGATCACATGGTTGATCTCATCTCTTTTTTCTTTTGGGAAACCTTCAAGCTCTGTAGATAAATAGGCAGCCAAAACCATTCCTGCCGCAACGGCCTCCCCATGCAATAATTTTTGTTTTGCAGGATTTTCAAGAAAGTAAGATTCGATTGCGTGGCCCAGGGTGTGCCCAAAATTCAGACTTTTTCGTAAGCCTTTTTCTAAAGGATCCTGTGCTACTACCTGTTCTTTGATCACTATAGATTCCATAATAAAGTCTTCAAGGTCTGTAAGGTCAAGATCTTTTAAAGATTTTAGACGGTTCCAGTAATCTTCATCAGCAATTAACCCGTGTTTCAGCATTTCGGCCAGCCCGCTGCGCATTTCACTGGATGCTAAGGTTTCCAAAAATGTCATATCTATAACCACCATTTCCGGTTTTCTAATAATACCCACCTGGTTCTTCAAAGCGCCAAGGTTCACTCCGTTCTTTCCGCCTAAAGCCGCATCAACCATAGAGAGCAGGGTAGTGGGGAAGTGAACGCAGGCAATACCTCTTTTAAAGGCTGCTGCAACAAAACCACCAAGATCTGTCACCACACCTCCGCCAAGGTTGACCAAAAGGCTCTTGCGATCTCCTCCCAGGTCTGATAATGCTTCCCATAAAGAACTACAGGTTTCTATAGTTTTGATTTCCTCACCAACTTCAATTTCCAAAACTTCAACTTCAAGCTGGGTTTCGAGTTTTTGAAGAAAGGAAGAAAGGCAGTGAACATGGGTATTGGAATCTACCAGAATAAAGATTTTGGTAAAGTTTTCCTGCCCTAAAAATTCATGGAAATGGTCATATCCTTTTTGGTTAAAAAGTACGGGAGATGCTGTAGAGGTTTTAGTCATGGATCCTTTTGATAAATACACGTTAAAGGCTTCGAAAATAAGGAGAAAAATCCTAACTATCTCCATCCAATAATTATCTTTGTAAACCCAATTTTAAGAAATGATCACACAGAAGATATTTAATGATACTGAGACAGCTTTTAAACTAAAAACTGATTCAGAATTAAACCGTGCCATCTTTCTCTTTGAGATGATTAACCGGCCACTATTGGTCAAAACAGGTACTGCAATGACCAACCTTGCTCTTAAAACACATTTGCCGGTAGAGGGGCTTATTAAAAAGACCATTTTCAACCAATTCTGTGGTGGGGTAACCGAAAAAGATTGCCTTCCTACCATTGAAAAAATGTACAGTAAAAACCTTCACAGTATTCTCGATTATTCCGTAGAAGGAAAGGAAAAAGAGAGTGAATTTGATAAGGCTATTCAACGCAAGACCAATATTGTAAAATTTATTTCTAAACGGGACGAGCTGCCGTTTGCGGTTTTTAAACCCACGGGGATTGGCCGTTTTGAACTCTGGCAAAAAGTCTCTGCAAATGCCAATCTTTCCCTCGAAGAGGAAGAAGAGTGGCAGCGTGTGAAAAATCGTGTGAACAGGATTTGCGACGAAGCTTACAAACAGGGCGTAAGGTTGCTTGCCGATGCCGAAGAAAGCTGGATGCAGGATGCTGCCGATGTGCTTATGGAAGAAATGATGTTTAAATACAACCGCGAGCGCGCAATAATCTTCAACACCCTGCAATGCTACCGCTGGGACAGGATGCAGTATCTCAAAGACCTGCACAGCCGCGCCAAAGAACAGGGCTTTATTGTGGGAGCCAAGATAGTGCGCGGTGCATATATTGAAAAGGAAAATGAAAGGGCTTCAAAAATGGGATATTTGTCGCCCATTTGTGAGAACAAAGAAGCCACCGATGTAAATTATAACGGGGTGCTTACCTATTGCCTGGCGCACATAGAAGATATTTCGGTATTTATCGGCACGCATAACGAGATGAGCAACTACCTGGCTTTACAGGTTATGGAAGATAAAAACATTGAAAAAAATGACGACAGGGTGTGGTTTTCCCAACTCTTCGGAATGAGTGAGCACATTAGTTACAACCTTGCTGAAGCCGGTTATAACGTGGCCAAACTGGTGCCTTTTGGCCCTGTAAAGGAAGTTGTACCTTACCTTATAAGAAGGGCCGAAGAAAATACCTCTGTAAAAGGCCAAACCGGAAGGGAATTAGGATTGCTTTACGAAGAGAGAAAAAGAAGGGCAGGAGAGATCACCAAGAGCAATAGGGAGAGTGAACTGGCTGGCTAAATTCATATATTTTAAGATCATGGGCTGGAAATTCTACGGAAGCTGGCCCGCCAATCTTAAAAAAGCAGTAGTTATTGTGGTGCCGCACACCAGTTGGCACGACTTTTATCTGGGGCTCCTGGTGCGACGGATTCTTGGGGTAGACATTAAATTTGTAGCCAAAAAAGAATTATTCAAGCCCCCATTTGGGTGGTACTTCAAATGGATGGGCGGTACCGCTTTAGACAGAACTCCGGGACAGAAGAAGGTTGAAGCTATTGCAAGCCTTTTCAATGAGAGGGAAGAATTTAGCCTGGCAATTGCTCCCGAAGGTACCAGGAAAAAAGTAGGCGAGTGGAAAACCGGATTTTACTATATCGCTAAAAAAGCCGAAGTGCCTATCATTATGGTAGCGTTCGACTTTGGAAGTAAAAGTGTAAAAGTCTCGGGCCCCTTGTACCCCTCAGATGATAAGGAGCAGGATTTTATTAAGATCAAAGATTTCTACAAAGAAGTTACCGGCAAAATTGCCCACTATACATAAATATAAAGCTGCCTTCAAAGCCATTTTCGCCAATCTAAACCTGTTTTAGGTTATTTGCTTCTGAAGATTAGTTCTATATGATCTTTAAATTCTGCAGAAAGATCGGCAGGAAGCTTTTAAGGCAGCTTTTTTATTCAGAATGCTTGCTGAAGATCGATACTAATATCGGTAAACAGCGTTTACTTTAGAATCCTTATTCGGCATAAACTCTTTTTCTATAAGATAAGCTTTTCCGTTTTGCTGAAGTACTTTTACAGCGGCAAGGTTCATCAACGAAACACTGCCGTTTCTTTTCTCCTCATGAACATCTACCGAAGCCATTTTTTCATTGTAATCTCCCCAAATGTCCTCACGGTTCTGAAGGAACAACGTATCGACCTTTCCTTCATAAATAGCGGGAATGATCTCTGAAACCTGGGTTGATGTTCGGGAAGGGTTCAAGTCATTGAACTGCTTCATTTTGTCTTCTCTATCTTTCCTGAAGTGTGGCTCAAGAGTTTCCAGTGCCGCTGCATGCAGACTAAAAATACTATTGTGATCGGCTTCTGGGTTTCCGGGTACAGGTTTTGGATACAGATTTTTATATCGGCTGGCCTCCTGGTAAATTGGAAAATAAGAATCCTGGCAGGCAACTATAAGCGGAACGCTCTCGTTGTGCAGAATTTCATAAATCCCCTTGTCTACTGCCCTAAAGAAGCGTAAAATCTCATTTTTGCGATCCCTGCTTGCGGCTTCATAACCATGTTGGGTAGAAGTGCCTTGTGGATTTGCGCCCACACTATTTCGTTGGGTTTTGTGCTTGCTGTTCTTTTCTTCGTAATCATACCCCACCCTGTCTTCGAGTTGATTGGGCGTAAGATCATCAATCTTAACCTCTCCTATAGAATATTGAGTGGCCTCATACAGTTTTACCTCATCCAACTGTAAGTGGAGCAAATAAAACCTTCCATCTCCATTAAACATTGGCACCAGCGGCTTTAAATAAAAATGGTCGGCTACGTAAGTGAAGGCTTCAAAGTAAATTGGTAAGGTGTACTGTTTTGAAAATCCGTCGGCAAGAAACAGGGCGAGTCCGTCGCTTTGATGTCGCCAAAAATCACTGTCGTCCATCAGGTCGTTCACCGGCTTCCCCATCTTTTCTATCTTATCCTGTGGGTATCCCATCGCTTTAAGTTCCTCAACGGCCTTTTTCCATTGACTTTTTAAATTGATCTTGTCCTTTTCTTCGAGAACGTCTTTTCCGGCCCTTACTGTAGGGATAAAAATTGAGACGCAAGGATTGCTGTCAAATTTTGCTAAGTCCTCAAATTGTTCTTTTGTCAAAATTGGCATGATCTGTCGGTTTTTACGGAAAAACACCTTTAGAATCCGGTTTTTTCCTTGATTTATAATTGCGTACTTAAGATACTAAGTTGCCAAAAAAGCCGTAGGGCTGCAGGTCATAATTTTTCCTTAATTAGCCTGGGATTTGCCGTTAATTTTGTGCTAAGAAATTACCACCACACCACAAAAAGCCTTTGGTAGCTGCCGTTAGGGGTCTTCATCCAGAGTAGAGGAGAAAATTTATCGGTGAGAAGGGGAGAAATTTGTCTTTCAATATCTTCAAATGAGTACCAGGTGTGGTTATGCTCCGGAAGCACCGGCCAGAACTTCTTCTTCGGACTAAAAAAGGCATTTTTTCCATAGTCTTCAAAAGTGAATTCTGAAGCTCTTATCCAGAAACCGGCAATGCAATCTGGATTGATTTCTTTTAAAGCTGAAGGCTTCAATTTCTTCGGAAGAAAAACGGAAGCCTTAAAACACATTTTTTGAACCAGCTGCTGCAGATCTATTTCATAAGCCTTAAGCATATTTTTTGTAGCTTCCTTAAACAGCAACGGGAATTGCCTTTTTTGAAGCTTTTCCAGCTTTCGGTTAAGACTGTCGCGTTTGTTAGGACCAATTAAATGGTCTTTTTCTGAAAAACCAGTGTCGGGGTCGTAGATATAGAACTTGAATACCAGTTCTACGTGAAAAATTTCTTCTGAAGTAGTCTCCTTCAGCAAAAAATCTATTTCTCCAAGCGTTTTTTTCTCCTGAATGACCTGCTGATTTTGAAGTACAACTTCTTCCGAAGTAAAATGAGTAACATAACAGGCAAAAAAGTGCTCCATTCGCTTTCCCAGTACTGTTGCCGTGGGTGTAGGGACAGCAGGAAGATTTTTGCCCGCAGTAAAATCGGTGGTGCGGTAGAGCGGGTAGTCAAAAATGGCATTTTCAGTAAAGATTTCAGAAGTACTTAAAAATCCTTCAAATTGTTGGGCTGTAGTGAATTCCATTTAATCTTTATCATCGTCTTTACTCAGCAGGAAACCAAAGGGTTTTAAAGGAGAAATACTACTAAACACCACATTAATGATAGCAAGTATAGGTATAGATAAAACCATACCCGGGATGCCCCACACCATACTGCCAATGATTACTGCCAGTATAACAAAGAAAGGGTGAAGATCTACCTGGTCGCCTACCACATAAGGCTCCAAAATGTAACTTTCTACAAATTGTGCCACTGCGAAAGTGATCATAATCCCAATAAGAACGCCTGTTTCTCCAGATACAAGATACCCAAAGATTAGGGCTAGCCCGAAACCTACAATATTCCCAATATAAGGAAGAAGGCTAAGCACAGCCGCCAGGATACTAATTAGAATGAAATTATTAACGCCCGAAATTCCGAGGCCTAGGGCGTATAAAACTGCTAAAAATCCGATGAGAATAAGTTTCCCCACGAGATATTTTCGGGTGACTTTGGCCGAATTTTCAATAATATCTTTTACCTCATGCCTTCGGGAGTCGGGGAAGAGTAGTAGCAAAAAACGCTTAAACCGGTGCCTGTAGTTTAGCAGAAAGAAGATATATATAAAGGTGATAAGATAATCACCAAAAAAACTGATGGTATTATTTAGAAAAGAAGCAGCTTTTTTACCTGCATTGGAGGTTTCGCTCATAAAAGGAACGGGGCTGCCTTTTTCAGAACTTTCAATATCCTGCTGCTCCAGCGGGGTGTGCTCCAGTAAAAAAGCCTTCACCTGTTCGATTTTTGGAGCCATTGTTTCCTTGATCTTTGGCCAGTCGTCTACCACTGTTTTCACCTGCATTGATATAATGGCGAAAAAACCTACGGAAGCCAGGAAAATAATGAAAGTGCTTACCAGGGAAGAAGCCATCCGATTCATAAATGATTTTTCCATCTTCCTGCAAAGCGGTATCATAAGAAGAGAGAGAATCACAGCTGTGGTCAACGGAATGAGGAAACCACTTGCATCTGCAAGCCCCTGAAACAGGAAGTATAAAGCGAGTATGGTTAATGTTCCATAAAGAAGTATTTGTTTTCCCTTAGAGTTGCGTAATTGTTCCATAAAAGTGAAGGTACAAAATCAGCAGCCCAATCTATTCTAACTAAAAGTTAAAGACTTTTACAACAAAGCTTTTGTTCATGGGGCTCATGCGGAGTTTTTGCTTTAAATTCGTACAAACTGAAATTGTGAAGCAACAGCGTTACTACTACCTAATTAAAATACAGTATTTGGGGTACAGGCTGCATGGGTGGCAAAGACAGCCGGGTTTAAAAACTGTGGAAGGCCTCGTGAAAAAGACCCTCAAATTTGTTTTGGGGGAGCTCCACTTCAAAATCCTGGGCTCCAGCCGTACCGATGCCATGGTCTCTGCACATGAGTCGGCTTTTGAATTGTTCATAGATCACGAACCTTTAGAGAATATGGCTGATTTCCTGGTGCTTTTCAATCAGAATCTGCCTCCGGATATCCGCGCACTATGCATTAAAGAAGTTGATGCCGCTTTCAATATCATCCAACACCCAAAGAAAAAGGAATACCTGTACCTGTTTTCCTTCGGAAGAAAGAGTCATCCGTTTGCAGCACCTCTTATGGCTACTTTTCCTGAAAATCTCGATGTTGACCTCATGATGCAGGGCGCCCGTATTTTTGAAGGGAAACATTCGTTTCATAATTACTGCACCAAACCCACCCTGCATAATGTAGTAGAACGTGAGATTGATACCTGCGAAATTTTGCTGAACACAAAGATCACTGCCAGTTTCTTTCCCGATAAATCTTACCTGCTAAAAGTTACCGGAACAGGATTTTTGCGCAACCAGATAAGGTTGATAATGGGAGCCATGGTACAATTGGGAAGAGGGGAATTTTCGATTACCGACATAGAAAGAAGTCTGGCACCTGAAGTAAAAATGCCCATGAACTACATCGCCCCCGGCAGCGGACTCATCTTAAACAAAGTGGATTTTGAATGAAGTTGCGGGTTGCGGGTTGTAAAATTTGGGTTGCAGGTTGCGAGTTGCGGGTTACGCGTTGAACTTCCCTGATTAGTGTTGACCGGTTTTAGATATTAATTTTCATTATCAAAAATAGTAATTATTGGACGGTCTTTTGTTTTAAGGGTTAACCAATAATTAATGAACTTTTCTGGATTTCTTTTCCCCAGATGATCGTGTGATCTTTTGTTGTTATAGTTGTTCACTGCTTTATTTATCTGGCTCTTGAGCTGATTAAAGGTTTTTGGCTTCCAATGATCCAGATACTCTTCTTTAATTGTTCTGTTAATCCTTTCGGCATAGGCATTGTCCTGGGCGCTTAAAGCCATACTTATAGTTGTTTTATTTGATTTTAAAAGATCTGTGTAAGACTTATAAGTGTACTGGCTTCCACGATCTGAGTGATGGATTTTTGGAGCTTTATTATCTTTTAAAGCCATCTTTAAAGCCTTTAGGTTTGCTGTCCCTCTCATGTGATCGGAGACTTCATAACCCACTATTTTCTTAGTGTAAACATCTATAATAAAGACTGCATAATAAAATCTATCTCCTACCCTGTAGTAAGTAATATCGCTTTGCCATACTACCGAAGGTGCATTGATCTCTATGCCTTTTATTTTATTGGGATAGTAGATGCTACCTGCAATGGTAGTACGCCTGTAGTTCTTTTTCCTTTTGAGACGATAACCTAATTGCATAAAAGTCTCAACAAAGCGATCTCTTCCAATAAAATTAGGCTTTAAGGTATAATACATTTTCTCCACCCCACAACCAGGATGGTCTCTACGAATATCATCGGCTTCAGACATTAACTCCATCAAGCGACGATCAAATAAAGTCTGTCTTCGCGCATATTGATGTACAGCCTGTTTACTGATTCCAACACTTTCATAAAGTTGATTCATAGAAAAACTTATTTGTTTTTTGTTTTCCCTGAACCATGTGATTGTGGGGTGCTGTAGTTTTTTTTAATGTCGATATCCAGCTCTGTCTTGGCTAATTCGATCATTTTTTCAAAATACTCTACCTGGATCTGTTTACGTCCTAAAGCAGCTTCAAGTTCCTTGATCCGGGATGCCATTTCCTGCATCTTTTTTTCGCTACTGTCTTTCATTTCTACAACTCTAAAACCTTTCTCGTTAAAGGTAGAAAATTTATAAATCCAGCTATAAATGGAGTTATTACTTACACCGTGTAGCTTCTCAAGCTGAGGAACACTATAGTCTCCACTTTCAAAGTCTGCTACAATTTGTTTTTTAAACTCTAAGGAATAATGTCTGTGCTTCTTTACCGAGCGAATGTTTGCTTTCATATAAGTTGATTTTAGTGGTCAACCTATATCAGGGACATACAAATTTCTAACTTCGTACTTCTAATTTCGTACTTCTAAGTTCAGTTTTCTTTATTCAATATTGTCAATGCTACCCGAATAGTTCCGTAGTCCATTTCTTCTTTAAAATGTTCGAAGTAGGGTTTTAGGGCATCAGGATCATCAAGTTCTTTTTGTGCCTTGCGAACTGCTTCAAGATCTGCTTCTGAAATATATTTTTTGAGATCTACATTCTCACCGCTTTCATAAAGTTTAGAAAGGTGGGAAAAAATGGTGGTGGCAGCCAGGTTTCTTGCCTGCGCCATTTCTTCAATACTCATTCCTTCCTGGTATAACCTGAGTGTTTCTTTGTAAGTATTTCCTTTTTTACGGGTTTTCTTCTCCCGCTTTTCTTTGCTGTGGGCAATGATCTCCTTGATGAACCGGTAGCCGTAATTCTGCATTTTTTGACGTCCAACCCCACTTATCTGCATAAAATCTTCATCGGTCATTGGGCGTTCTTTCTCCATTTCCTTGAGGGTGGCATCATTGAATATAAGGTATGCCGGGATGTCTTCTTCCCTGGATAGCTCGAGCCTCAGCTTTCTTAACCTCTCAAAAAGGGTATTTTCTGAAGTCTTTTCGGCAACAACGGGTTGTTTCTTGAGTTCGGCCTGGGTGACATCGGCCAGGGAAACTTTTTCCTGCTCAAAAAGCACATTTTTGGCAAGGCTTGTGAGCCTGATCTTGTTCTGATCGTGAAATGCAATCTCCAGGTAACCCTGATTGATCAATTGGATAATATATTGCTGCCAGTCTCGCCAGGACACATCGCTGGCGATGCCATAAGTTGAGAGGCCCTGATAACCTTTTTCGAGCACCTGTGCGTTTTGGGCTCCCCGCAGCACATCTATGACCATAGAAATTGGCTCCTGTTCTTTCAGCCGGTAAACTGTAGAAAGGGCTTTTTGGGCAAGTATGGTACCGTCAAAGAATTCGGGCGGATTCTTACACACGTCGCAGTTGCCACAATCTTCAGAAATAATTTCTCCAAAGTAGCTTAACAAAATCCTTCGGCGGCAACTAAGGGCTTCAGAATATTGTTTCATGCGTTCCAGTTTTGCCAGCTGGATCTCGGCGTTCCCCGAACCTTCAGCAAACTTTTGTAGCTGCACCACATCGGCATAACTGTGGAAGAGCAGGGTAGAAGAAGGCAATCCGTCACGCCCGGCACGGCCAATCTCCTGATAGTAACCTTCAAGGTTCTTTGGCATATTATAATGTATCACCCAGCGCACGTTAGACTTGTCTATCCCCATTCCAAAAGCGATGGTAGCGCAAGTGATGTCATTGCTGTCATTGATGAAATCTTCCTGAATCTGGATCCTCTCATGATGTGATAATCCGGCGTGGTAAGCTTCGGCCTTGTAACCTTTTTCTTTGAGTTTGGTTGCGAGTTCTTCAGTATTTTTCCGGCTTAAGCAGTAAATGATACCGCTTTCAGATTTTCTACCTTTCAAAAATGCCAGAATCTGCTCAAATTTTTTGGTGCCGGGACGCACTTCCAGGCTCAGGTTCTTTCTGTCAAAAGAAGAGAGGTGATGCGTGGCGTGCGGGATATTGAGTTGATCGCAAATATCCTGGCGCGTGGCTTTATCGGCTGTGGCAGTGAGAGCGATCACAGGAGTTTCTGGATGGCGGTTTTTTAAATATCCCAACTGGGTATATGCCGGCCTGAAATCGTGCCCCCAACTGGAGATGCAGTGGGCTTCATCAATAGCAATAAGGCTGATATTGCCCGCAGAAAAAACAGCGTCTACATACTGAAGACTTTCGGGCGCTACATAAAGAAGTTTGATCTCATTTTTTTCGATCTTCCGGAAGATCTCCTGCTGCTCCTGTTCTTTCTGACTGCTATTGAGGAATGCTGCGGAAATTCCGTTAGCGGTAAGCCCGTCTACCTGATCTTTCATAAGGGCGATAAGCGGAGAGATCACAATAGTAATACCCGGAAGCAAAATGGCAGGAAGCTGAAAACAAATAGATTTTCCGCCACCTGTGGGCATGATCACCAGGTTATCACGGCCTTCAAAAACAGCCTCGATGATCTCCCGTTGCTGTGGCCTGAAACTGTCATAACCAAAATATTCCTTTAATGTGCCTATTAATTTTGCCTCTTCAACCATGATGCAAATAAAATGAAAGCAAGCCAATGCCCAATGACTTGAACTTGTTAAATACAACATTTTTTCAAAGCCTACAGGTACGCGGAAATTCTTACATTTAAAAAAATATTCTTCTATGGTTAAAAGAACCCGCTACCTTTCTAAAAGGCCAAAATCGAACCAGGCACTTCACCAGGCCCCCGGGACCGTTACTTATGTGGGGCGTAAAGAGCAGGTGGAGACGTTACTCGAAGTAATAGATTACAATGCCGACAATTATGAAAGGTTTACTTCAAAAAAACCCGAAGATGCTTTTCAATTTGAGGAAGAAGACCGTACTACCTGGATCAATATCGACGGACTAAGCAATACAAAAGAGATTGAAAAGATTGGTAAGTATTACGACTTGCATCCTTTGATCATTGAAGATATTGTGAATACCAACCAGCGCCCTAAAATAGATGAATACAAAGATTACTTCTTCATAGTAGCAAAAATGCTATACTTTCGGGAAGATGGGCGGCTGGAAAACGAACATATAAGCATGGTTCTGGGAAAGAATTATGTGCTCACTTTCCAGGAAGCCGGGGGAGATGTATTTAATGGGGTGCGGGAGAGACTTTCTCAGGCGAAAGGCCGTATAAGGAGCAGGGGTGCAGACTATCTTGTTTTTGCCCTTTTAGACGCTATTGTAGACCACTATTTTATAGTTGTAGACGATATGAGCGATAAAATAGAAGCCATGGAAGAACGGGTTTTTGATGCACAACCTAAAGATGACACCATACTTGAGATACAGGAATTAAAACGCACCATGTTAAGGATAAGGCGTGCCGTAAACCCTTTGCGGGAGGTGGTAAGCCGTATTGAAAAAGTAGATCATGACCTTATACAGGAGCAAACCCTCAATTACATACGCGATCTATATGATCACATGCTGCAGGTCTCAGAAAATATTGAGATCTATCGGGAAATGACCTGGGGCCTCATGGATATGTATATGACCACCATAAGCAATAAAATGAACGAAGTCATGAAAGTGCTTACCATTATGGCTTCTATCTTTATTCCCCTTACTTTTCTTGCCGGGATCTATGGGATGAACTTCGAATACATGCCCGAACTCGGATACAAATACAGTTATCCTGTTTTATTGATTGCGATGTTCTTTTTAATAATAGGGATGCTCTTTTATTTTAGACGAAAGCGGTGGCTTTAAGATTTTAAAATTTACTGCCAAAACTTATCGCTCCAGTCATCGGGATCGGGGGTGATGATTTCTTCCTCTTTATTTGCTATTTTCTGAAGCTTTTCTTCAGAAACGGTTTCCTGCAACTCCCTGAACAGCTCCCGCTCTTCAAACCTGATGTGCCGGTTCAGTTCTTTTTCTATGGAATGGAACGTCTCTTCACTGGCTTCCTCTTTAAACAAAAATTCCAGCCGGGAGTGCTCATTAACAGCTCTTGTGTTCATGGAATGGCGATCTCCTAAAAGAGGAAATATTTCGGATTCTTCAAACCTAAAATGTGGCCTTAGTTGAGAAGTAAAGAAAAAGTCAGTATACTTTTTAATCCGGTCTAATTCGATCTTTCTCTTTAATCCTTCTCTAATCTTCCAGCACAACAACAATCCGTGGTGATGGTCTCTGCTAAGCGGTTTTAAAGCATCGTGCCTCTTAATTGGTGTTGGTTTGTCCATAATCTTTAGAATTAGGATGCAAAGCTAACCTTATGATACCCGGAAGAGTATGACCAAAGTCATATTCTTTTTGATGATGTTAATGAAAGATGACAATTTATCTTTTTTTTAATAACTAAAATCCTGTTTATCCTGTAAACCTTTATAATTTAGGAGGAAGCAGTAATTCTTTTTTAAATAAACCCTGATTTTATGAAAATTGGTTTTCACGCTTCCCACGAACAATTTACACCCCGACACTTACTCAAGCTCGTACAAAAAGCTGAAGATGCAGGCTTTAAAGCAATATTGTCTTCAGATCATTTTCATCCGTGGAGTGACACCCAGGGCGAAAGCGGCTTTGCCTGGAGCTGGCTGGGAGCAGCCATGCAGGCTAGCAGTCTTGAATTTGGAATTGTAAATGCTCCCGGCCAAAGATACCATCCCGCTATTATTGCCCAGGCCGTGGCAACCCTCGATCAAATGTTTCCGGGTAGGTTCTTCCTGTGTTCAGGGAGCGGGCAGTTGCTCAATGAGAATATTACGGGTGATAAATGGCCTGCAAAAAGAGACAGGAACCAAAGGCTTCGCGAATCGGTAGAGGTCATGCAGCGCCTGTGGCAGGAGGATGATTACCTCAATCACAAGGGCATGTTCACGGTTGAACGGGCTAAACTATTTACAAAACCTACTCAAATTCCCACAGTTTTTGGTGCCGCCATAACCGAGAAGACTGCCGCCTGGCTTTCTTCGTGGGCAGACGGTATGATTACTATTTCTAAACCTAAAGAGGAACTTGAAAAAATGATAGCAGCTTTTAGAGGCACAGGAGGTGAAAATAAACCTATGGCTTTAAAGGTGCAGATTTCCTATGCCGCCAACCGACAGGAAGCACTTGATGGTGCCTGGGAACAATGGAAGAACAATATTTATCCCAGCAAGGTCATTGCCGATATAGACAGTCCCGAAAAATTTGATGCCATGGGGCAGAATACGAGGAAAGAAGATTTGGAGAAACATGTAATTGTAGGGAATGATGCAGATACTTTTATCGAGAAGATCAGGGAGTATGAAGCACTGGGGTTCGAAAAGATCGTGGTTCACAACGTCAATACCAAACAGGAAGATTATATCGATTTTTTCAAGAAAGAAGTACTCCCTAATTTTCAACAGCAATAGTCTTAACTATGAATAAATTCTGGTATAAAAATGCGGTGATCTATTCTCTGGATGTTGAAACATTTAAAGATTCTAATGGAGATGGGACCGGAGATTTTGAAGGCTTAAAGAATTCCCTTCCTTATCTGTCAAGTCTTGGGGTGACCTGCCTTTGGCTCCTGCCAATTTTTGATACGCCAAACCGCGACAACGGTTATGATGTCAAAGATTACTACAAGATAGATCCGCGCCTGGGTGACCTGGGTCATTTTGCTCAGTTGATTGATGCCGCCGAAGAAGTTGGCATTAGGGTATTGATAGATCTGGCAGTAAACCACACTTCAAGTGAGCATTTCTGGTTTCAGGAATCCCGTAAAAGTAAAAGTTCAAAATACCGGGACTACTACATTTGGGTAGATGAAAAACCCGAAGATCCTGCGCCCAATATGATGGCCGAAGAGGGTGAAAAGAGCACGAGCTGGAAGTACGACCGCACTGCGAAAGCCTATTATTTTCATTCCTTTTATTCGCATCAGCCAGACCTCAATATTGCCAATCCGCAGGTACAAAAAGAGATTTTCAGGATCATGCACTTCTGGTTAAAAATGGGAGTTTCGGGCTTCAGGATTGACGCTGCACCTCACATGTTCAAGGAAAAGGGCAGGATGGATTTTGAAGGAGATCCGCACGAGATCTTCCGTAACTTCAGGGAATTTGTTGAAACCCAGAAACCTGATGCCATTTTACTGGCTGAAGTTGACCTTGACCCAAACCAGTACAATAAATATCTGGGGAACGAAGACCAGATGCACATGCTCTTCAATTTTTATGTCAACAACTTCACGTACCTGGCTTTTGCCCGGGAAGAGGCAACACCGCTTGCCAGGGCTTTACAACGCATGCCGAAGGAAATTACAGAAAAAGAGCAGCTGGCCATTTTTCTTCGGAACCATGATGAACTCAATCTTGACAAGCTAAGCAGGAACGAAAGAGAAGAAGTATTTAAAGCTTTTGCGCCCCAGGAGAACATGCGGATCTTTGGCCGCGGAATTAGAAGGAGATTAGCTTCAATATTGGGTAACAATCGCCAAAAAATGGAGCTGGCGCACAGCCTTCTCTTCACATTACCGGGCACTCCGGTATTGAGATATGGCGAAGAGATAGGAATGGGAGAAGATCTTTCTATGGAAGGCCGCTCAAGCGTTCGCACTGTAATGCAGTGGGCCAACGAGCCAAACGGAGGTTTCTCTAATGCACCTACAGAAAACCTTATTAAAAATGTCATTTCTGGAGGGGAATTCGGGTACGAAAAAGTTAATGTCAGTGATCAGTTAAGAGATCCCGATTCCTTTCTTACCTGGATCTCTAATGCTATAGATTATCGTAAGGAATTCCCTGAATTTGGTTGGGGTCGCAGTCATATCATTGATACAGGAGACCCTCACGTGCTGGGATATTATTCAAAGTCTGATAAAGGAATGGGAATAGCGTTCCATAATTTTTCAGGAAAAGAAATAATAATAAAACTTGAGGTTGACGAAGAAGAATTTAAAGATGTTGTTGATGTCTTCGGAAATATTAGATATGAAAAATTTGATCCAAAAAATCAGAAGGTCAAGTTAACGCCTTATGGGTACAGATGGATGCACAAGAAACATAACTACTTATGAAATACAACGATTATTTGTGGTGGCATAAAGGAGTAATTTATCAGATCTATCCGCGATCTTATAAAGATAGCGACCAGAATGGGGTAGGAGACCTGCGCGGAATCATAGAGAAACTCGATTACCTGAAAGAGCTGGGAGTTGATGCAGTATGGGTTTCTCCTATTTATCCTTCTCCCATGGCCGATTTTGGTTATGATGTAAGTAATTATACCGGGATTCACCCGCTCTTCGGAAATATGGAAGATTTTGATGATCTTTTAAAGGAAGTCCATCAACGGGAAATGAAACTTATCCTTGATCTGGTACCCAATCATTCCTCCAATGAACACCCGTGGTTCAGGGAATCCAGAAGTTCAAAAGATAACCCGAAACGGGACTGGTACATCTGGAAAGACCCCGCTCCCGACGGTGGCCCTCCAAATAACTGGCTGAGTGTTTTTGGTGGCCCGGGCTGGGAATATGATGAAGCTACGGGGCAATACTACTACCACGCCTTTTTAAAGGAACAGCCCGATCTTAACTGGCGCAATCCTGAAGTGCAAAAAGCCATGCTTGACGTGATGAGATTTTGGTTGGAAAAAGGTGTAGACGGTTTTAGGGTAGATGTGATGTGGCATATGGTAAAAGATGATCAGTTTAGAGATGATCCTCCTAATCCCGATTATAATGACAGGATGAACTCCTACAGCAGACAAATTCCGGCTTTTTCAACAGACCAGGACGAGGTTCATGATGTTGTACATAAGATGCGCAGGGTAATAGATGACTATGATGAGAGATTGCTAATTGGAGAAATTTACCTGCCCATTAGTAAGCTGGTTCGTTACTATGGCGAAGATAATCGCGGAGCACATTTGCCTTTCAATTTTCAGCTTTTGCAGTTGCCGTGGGATGCTGCAAAAATTGAAGCTGCGATAAGTGAATACGAAGGTGCCCTGCCCGAACATGGTTGGCCCAACTGGGTGTTGGGAAATCATGACAACTCCCGAATTACAAGCCGGGTAGGAAAGGAGCAGGCGAGGGTTGCAGCCATGCTTTTATTGAGCCTTAGGGGAACACCTACCATTTACTACGGAGATGAATTGGGAATGGAAGATGTTGAAATTCCGAAGGAAAAGATACAGGACCCGCAGGCGCTTAATGAACCCGGAGTGGGCCGCAGCCGTGATCCCGAACGCATGCCTATGCAGTGGGATGATTCTAAAAATGCCGGCTTTACAACAGGAGAGCCATGGCTTCCGCTTATGGAAAATTACCGGGAGCTAAATGTAAAAAAACAATGGGGCAAAGAGGGTTCTATGCTACAGCTTCACAGGAAACTTCTAGAGCTTAGGGCAAAGGAACCGGCTCTACACATCGGGAAATATAATCCGGTGCCTGCAAATGGAAATCTTCTGGCGTACCTCAGGGAATACGAACAGGAAGAATTTCTCATTGTGCTGAACCTTGGAGCTTCCGAAGAAATATTTGAGCCTGAGTTTCAATGGCAGGGTACAGTAAAGATTGCCACGCATAAAGAGCGTGAAGGAGAAAAACTGAAACAAAAAATAACCATAGCCGCAAACCAGGGGCTTTTAATAAAATTAGATTAAGATGAGAACACTGGGAAAAAAGACGTGGGTTATTGCCGAAGGTTATATCCCCGAATATGGTACAGGTAAGGAACCGGAATTCACAAGCCATGAAACAGCCTGTATCTTAAATACTTCTAATGAAAACGCAGAGGTTGAACTCACCATTTTCTTTGCTGATAAAGATCCTGTAGGGCCTTATAAAGTGACTGTAGAAGCTCAGCGCACCAAACATTTACGGTTTAATGATCTCAAAGAACCTGAACCCGTACCCTTAGGGACAGATTATGCATGTGTGATCGAATCTTCGGTTCCTGTTGTGGTACAGCACACCAGGCTCGATTCAAGGCAGGCAGAAAATGCACTTTTAACGACAATTGCATATTCAGAATAAATGGAAATCTTTAAGAACTGGAGTGGTAGTATGGTTTTTAGCCCGGGAGAAATTATTACTCCCGAGAGTGAAGAACAGGTTTGCAAACTGGTCAAAAAAGCCACTTCGGAAGGGAAAAAAGTGAGGGTTGTAGGTGCCGGCCACTCTTCATCACCCCTGGTGCAGACAGAAGATTACCTGCTTTCGCTGAAGCACTTTAGAGGCGTTGAAGACCCCGATATGAAAACCCACCGGGCCACTGTACCGGCCGGTATGACGGTAAAGGAGGCCGGTAAAGACCTTTTTCGATACGGGCTGGCCATGCACAATACCGGGGATGTAGATGTGCAAACCCTTGCCGGGGCTATAGGCACTGGCACTCACGGCACAGGGAAAGAACTTCCCAACCTTTCGGCAATGCTTTTCGGCGTGAGAATGGTGAATGGAGAGGGAGAGATTGTGGAAGTAAATCGCGATACCGATGCCGAGACCATGCGGGCACTGCAGGTTTCAATGGGATCCTGCGGAATTATCCTTAAAATGAGACTTCAGCTGGAGCCCGCTTACCAACTTTACAGGAAAGAATATTGTGTTTCTTTTAAAGATTGCATGAACAATTTTGAGGAGCTCAAAAAGAACAGGAATTTCGACTTTTATTGGTATCCCCGAACAGATCTCTGTAAGATCAGGATCATGAATGCCGAAAAAGAGAAGATGCCCGAAATCTCCTATGGCAGCCTGGAGCTGGAGAGAGAAGGGCCCAGCCATGAGATCCTGCCACGGGCGCGCCACCTGAAATTCGATGAAATGGAATATGTACTTCCGCAGGAAAAAGCGATGGAGTGTTTTATTGAAGTGAGAAAGCAGGTAAAAGAAAAATGGAGACGTACTGTCGCCTGGAGGCTCCTTATTCGCACCATAAAAAAGGATGACGCACTTATAAGCCCCATGAGTGAGAGGGAATCTGTTACTATTTCGCTTCATCACAATGCCGGCCTCAGGTTTTGGGAATATTTTCAGGCTATAGAACCCATTTTTCTGAAGTACGGCGGGCGCCCACACTGGGGCAAGAAGCACACTTTAAAGGCAGAGCAGCTTAAGGAGCTTTATCCTCACTGGAATCGATTTCAGGAAACCAGGAAAAAAATTGATCCTGAAAGCACCTTTTTGACACCTTATATGAATAAACTCTTTAACTTTGAATAATGAGGAAAATCGGGAAACTTAACTGGGCTTTTTCCGGCGGAAGAATTCCGTTTGATTCAACGGGAGAAGAACCTATGTTCAACAGCCACGATAAAATTTCGGTACTTAATACTTCCGAAGAAGAAGCAAATATCGAGATCTTCATATTTTACGGGAATCAGGCGCCTGTGGGCACTTATGAAGTAAAAATAAAGCCGCAACGCCTCCGAAAGATCAGGATCAACGACCTAATAGATCCCGAAGCAGTTGCGCTGGAGAGAAATTATGGCTGCTATGTCCGTTCGAACATCCCTGTGGTAGTGCAATTCAGCAGAATGGACACCGGCCAAAACGCAAATGCGATCATGGGAACTATGGCTTTCCCGGCCGACTAAAAAATGACAGCATGCTAGGATTTTTACTGGCTTTTGGAACCGCTATTTCTGAAGCTTTAAAGGATATCACCAGTAAGCACAACCTTCATCACATAGATGAATACACGGCGGCTTTTTCTATGCACCTGGTACAAAGCCTTCTTTTGATCCCGGTGGTTTTTTACTTCGGGTTTGAATCTATTTCCACACGCTATTTGTGGGCGCTACTTGGCTGTTCTTTGCTGCAGCTAATGGTGATTTTACTGTATTTTAAAGCTATCAAGAGGTCCGAAATTTCGGTGACACTTCCGCTTATCACTTTGACGCCGCTGTTTATGCTCATCACTTCACCCATTATGGTGGGCGAATTTCCTAACGCTTTAGGGTTGATAGGGATTGTCCTTATTGTGGTAGGGACTTATATTTCCAATTTGAGTGAGGATCCAAAAAAGGTATTTGCGCCCTTCGTTTCCCTGCTGAAGAATCAGGGAGCAAGATATATGTTTGCAGTGGCTTTCATCTGGAGTATTACGGCCAACCTTGACAAGATAGGAGTGGAGGAGACTTCGCCAGTTTTTTGGGCGTTCACGAAAGATTTTACGATCTTGATGTACCTCGTTCCCATTTTGCTGTGGAAGTCAAAGAAACCCTGGCTACAAATAAAAAACCGGAAAGGCCCGCTGTTCATGGTAGGTTTTTTCAGGACCACCAGTGTGCTGGCCCACATGTTTGCCCTGCAGCTTATCCTGGTGCCGTACGTGGTCACGATTAAAAGGTCGAGCGCCGTCTTTATTATCCTCTATGCCTTTTTCTTTCTGAATGAAAAGAAGAACTTCAGGAACAGGGTAATAGGGATTAGCATCATTCTTACCGGACTTTTCATTATTGCCATTTCCTAAATAATCCCGAAGATTCTCACAAAAAGTTTTACTTTTAAATAAACCTAATTATGAGAATTTCAACCATCAAATTTCTGGCAGCTGGCCTTATTGCTAGCCTTGCCTCCTGCAATCAGGGAAAAAACCAATCCCAAAATGACGTTATTCCCAATGATCCAAAAGCTGATACTATGAATACAATTTTTGTGGGTTCATACACTAAAAAAGAGGGTCATGTAGACGGTAAGGCTAAAGGTATTTATACGCTTTACCAAAACAGCCAGACAGGCGAACTCACGGAGGGCAAAACCGTTGCTGAAGTGATTAATCCTTCATTTGTAAAGGATTCAAAAGATGGAAAACTGCTATTTGCAGTGAGCGAATTAGGCCCCGGAGATGCTGAATCGGGTTTTATTTATTCTTACAAGATTAATGAAAACGACTCTTTAGAAGAACTCTCCAAACTTTCTACGGAAAGCTTTGCGCCAGCTCACGTAACGACCGATGAATCTGGTAAATATGTTTTTGTAGCGAATTATTCTGGCGGAGTAGTAATGCTGTTCAAAATGGATGAAAATGGAATTCTGAAGAAACAGCAGAGAATAGATCTTGAAAATCCGGAAGAATCTCATGCTCATTCGGTCACTGTTTCGGCTGATAATAAGCACGCATACGTTGCCGATTTGGGCAATAATAAAATCTGGATCTATGATTTTGATGAAAACGAAGGCAAATTAGTTCCGGGAGAACAGGCTTTTGTAGCCCTGGATGAAGGTGCCGGTCCCAGACATTTTACACTTTCCAAAAATGGCAGTTTTGCTTATTCAATTAATGAACTCAACAGCAGTGTAAGCGCTTTTAAGGTGCTGGAAAATGGGGGACTTGAACTTATTCAGAATATTTCTTCCCTTCCCGAAGATTTTTCAGAAAATAATTCGGGTGCTGATATTCATTTACATCCTTCAGGGAAATTCCTTTACGCTTCCAATCGGGGGCACAACAGCATTGTTTCTTATGAGGTAGATGCTGCTTCAGGAGCACTGAGCAATCCAAATTTCACCTCTACACTCGGTAAAACCCCCCGAAATTTTGCCATTTCCCCCGATGGAGCCTTTTTATATGCCGCCAATCAGGATTCAGGAGATATTTCAGTATTTAAAATTGAGGAGGATGGAACTTTGGAACAAAAAGGAGAGCCTGTAGCTTCAAAAACCCCGGTTTCATTAGAATTTTTGACCCGCTAAAGGCTCTGATTCCTTAAAAATTTAATCTTTTTAATTCCCTGTCAAAAATGCCATTTTTGACAGGTGATTTTTTTATACTTCTTCAATAATAAAGAATCCGTCGTTGCCCTGAGATTGATAAAGGGGCATAAAGATGTAGGCGTCCCACTCGCTCTTTATCTCGCCGCCATTACTTGTGGCAAGCAATTGCCCTTTTTTAATCTTTTGAAAATTCTTGAATCCGGGTTCCATTTTAAAGCTGTCGCCTTTTTTGATCTCGTGCCGGTAAACAATTTCAAAGGTTTTTTGAGAAGGAGCATTCTTTTCGGTGAATCGCTCTACACATTCGGGATAGCAGGAAACCTGTTCCACATTAAGTCCGTTAGCATGTTTTAGAGCCAGCCAGATCATCCCCTCGTGATTTTCTACGGAAGCTTCACTCGTGTGCTGCCCGGCTTCAAAGACAAAGCCTGTTAAGCCGGTGCGGCTCATGTAATGGTCTATCGCGCCATAAACGATATCGCTGAAGCCTTTCACGATGTAAGTGGGAAACTTTTGAGACCACTTAACATTGTCGTGCACATCCTGTACCGATATGTAGGGCAGGCTGTCTGATGACGTAGTGTGACAGTCCAGGAAGTAGCGTTTGGAGTACTGACTTTGGGGGTGGCCCTCCAAAACGTTGATGATCTCGTGCATTTCCCGCTGTTCCTGGGTCTCGGGATCCTGGTTTTTTACATTGTCTTCGGTCCAGGTGCGGTTAAGGTCTTCATCGATGTATCGCTGGTCTTTTTCAAGCGCTGCTTTATTACCCATGACTCCCACAATGGTTCCGTCAATTTCGGGTTTTGTTTTTTCAAGTTCAGAAAAGACCTTTTTTAGTGCTTTGACCCCACTGGGTTCATTGCCGTGAACCCCGGCAGTTACAAAGAGCAAAGGCCCTTTTTTGTTACTGGTATATTCTCCTATGATTCGGGTTTTCTCTTTCATTTTATCTTTTGTTACGCCATTGTAGCCAGAACCTGGTTGGAGATCTGACCCTTATACATTTTCTTGTATTCCACTTTCTTTTCGATCGCATCTATGACCACATCGGAAAAATCGGGAAGACCAATTTCTTCAAAATGATCCATTCCACCGGGACTAAGCACATTGATCTCGATGAGCTTATCTTTAACGATATCAAGGCCAACAAAGAATAATCCGTCCCTAATCAATTTAGGAGCAGTGATCTCAATGATGCGCTTCATCTCGTCTGTAAGCGGACTCTTATCACCTGTACCCCCCTGATTAAAGTTACTTCGGAATTCTCCTTCTCCGGTGACCCTTTTGATGATTCCGTATTTTCCATCCTTTTCCATTACCCGGCCATTCAGAAGTAAAACTCTCACATCACCTTCTTTTGCCGCGGGCAGGTATTCCTGCGCGATGATATAGCCCTGGTTAGAGAGGTTTTCTATGATTTGATTCAGGTTCTTTTCGTTCTTATCGATCAAATACACATCTCTTCCTCCCGAGCCTTCTAAAGGTTTGAGCACCATTTTTTTCTTGTGGTTCTCAAAAAACTCCAATACATCTTCTTTTTTCCGGGTGATGATAGAGTAGGGTTTGATACTTGCCGGAAGCTCCTCAAAATATAATTTATCAATAAAAGCATTAGACAGGGCATAGGCATCATTGAGTACCAGTACGCCTTCCTGTTGTACCATGCGACCAAAAGCAACCCCGGCCTGTTCAGCCCATTGACGGGAAGAACCTTCTTCGGTAGGGTTGTTCCTTATAAAAAGCACATCAAGATCTGTAGCTGTAATGCGTTCTTTTTTGGCTTTATCGCTTTGCAACAGTTCAAGGTATTCTTTAGGAGTTTTTGCTTCTATCTTTTTAGGCAGGTAAGTAGATTCTATGCAAAGTTCTTTGCCCTGTTCGAAGAAAAAATCTCCCACGCCCATGGCATAAACATCATGTTTACGCTTTCGGGCCTCCTGCATAAGGTACACTGTGGTACCACAGGTCTCAGTCTCAACACTATTGATTACAAAACATATTTTCATTAATGATTTCTTTTAGGGGATCACTCCCGGTTAAATTGATAAAATTTTAAAATATTCTATTCCATTGTTGCAAGTTCGCGGTTGGAAATTCCGGTGCCATAATGCTTCTTATATTCAATTTTTCTCTCGATAGACTCAATGATGACATCCGAGAAATTTTCAACACCAATTTTGTAAAGACCGTCCAGGCCTCCCGGACTCAACACATTGATCTCGATAAGCTTGTTTTTCACGACATCGAGACCAACAAAGAAATGTCCGTCTCTTTTTAATTTGGGGGACACAATGTCTATGATCTTCTTAATATCTTCGGTGAATTCGCTGGTTTCGGGTATTGCGCCCTGTGAAATATTACTGCGGAATTCTCCTTCACCACTTACTCGTTTAATGATGCCGTATTTACCATTCTTTTGAAGGATCTTTCCGTTAAGCAAAAGCACACGCACATCACCTTCTTTGGCTGCTGGTAAATACTGCTGCGCGATGATATAACCCTTGGCAGAGAGGTTTTCGATAATCTGGTTAAGGTTTTTTTCGTTTTTGTCTATCAGATAAACTCCGCGTCCTCCTGAACCTTCCAGAGGTTTTAATATCATCTTCTTCTTATGGGCTTCAAAAAACTCCAGGATTTCGTTTTTGTCACGGGTAATTAATGATGCCGGCTTGATATGAGCAGGCAATTCTTCAAAATAGAGCTTATCAATGAAAGCATTAGAGAGGGCAAAAGCATCGTTGAGCACAAGCACTCCTTCCTGTTGTACCATGCGACCAAATGCCACCCCGGCAGCTTCGGCCCAGTGCCTGCCCTGATCTTCTTCAGTAGGATTATTGCGTACAAATAATACATCCAACTGTTTTGCTTCCAGTTTTTTAATCGTGGCTCTTTCTCCCTGCAGCATTTCGAGATGTTCTTCGGGGCTTTCGGGTTTAAAGCTCTTGGGCAGGGAAGTGCTGATAATGCTAAGGGCCTCATTTTGAGTAAAGCTAAAATCACCCACTCCCATTAAGTATACGTCATGATTCCTTTTCCAGGCTTCATGCATCATGTAAACCGTGGTGCCGGCACCTTCAGATTCCACGCTATTTACTACAAAACATATTTTCATGCGTTTATCAATTGTGAAAGAGGAATCCCCTTTCTTATTTGCTGAAGTTTCTCTTTAGTCTCTTCTGAATTTAAATAGCGCGGAGTAAGCTTTTGAGGCGAAAGTACCCTTCTATCCTGTAATTCTTTGATTATCTGCATGTGCTCAAGTGAAAACTTTCCGGTAAGAAGAGGGCTTAATTCCCCACCTTCTTCCAGGTGTTTCTTGAGCTGTACCAGACCCTTGAGATAAGAAATGTCTTTTGTAAAGCCACCTCCCTGCATTATACGGGATGTGATATTAAATGCCCTTTGAGCTGTAAAATTATATTCGTTATAAAGCAGACGAAAGATCTCCTGGAAATCGGCCCCGTGCATTCTTGCTGAAGCAGCTACAACCCGGCCAGCTAAAGTTCTCATCCTGTTACCTGTAAGTCCACCTACGAGATACTCAGATAACACTGCCAGACCTTCCTGAAGTGTGTCATAGTCGGTAAGGCCAATTGAAAGTAGTCTTAGGGGCTGTTTATTTCCGTTGTAGTAAGTGAGTACATGTGTGCCAATTTCGTGCTGTATCAAAGCTTTAGTCTCATTTGCATTGAGCTTGTAATCACTTGGTAAATAAAGTTCTCCACGAGAGACCATAAGAATATTGACATCATCGCGCACATGTACTTTACTGGAAAAATTCTCATCCTGCCCGCGGAAGTACTCGAACTCTTTGTGAGCAAGAACCTCAAAATCTTCAGCTTTGAGGATACTCTCAAAATCCTGCTGTTCCTGTTCTGGAACTTCTTTTAAAATTGTCTCGGCCTCCCTTTGAAGTTCCCGGCTAATTTTTCCATAGAGCATCATACTGTTATAGAAGAAACTATCAAGACCTCTTTCGGTAAGCATGCTTATCTGGAGATCGAGTTCTTCCCGTTTTTCCCGAAAAATGTAAGAAAGTGCAGGGTCATCTACTTCCTCGATCTTTAAGTTATATAATTTTCTTTTGAGAACATCGGGGTCAAATGGTAAAAGCCTGTAGTGATAGTTGAGAACCTTTTCATAGTTACTTTTAAAAAAAGTCTCTTTTATAGTTCTAATATTGGCAGGGGAAACCAACCATAGAAATTGGTAGGAAGATTCAATTTCGGCCAACTCCCGGTCAATTTCCAATACCTTTTCCTGAAGGTTCTTTTGCCCCAGGGCCCTGTAACTCTTCACTCCGCTAGAAGTTTGAATCCTTATAAAGTCGTAAATCGTCTTATGTAAGGCAACCACAAAATTATCTTTAAAGCTTCTAAAGAAAACGGGATATTCTTCTCCATCCTGGCTGCGGTAAACAGGTGGTACCTGAAGACCAATGAGAAGACATCCGGCGTCTTTTAATTGTTCCAAACTTAAAAGAGGTGGTTGTCCCGGGGGTTGACGTTCCATGGAATCCTCTATTTCGGTATCAGTAAAATTTAAGGCGCGGTAGCCGGCATTCATTTCGTCCAGTTCCTCCTTAAACACATTAATTGTAGTAGAGAGCTTTTGTGCAGGCCCCTTGATCTTAAATCCGCGGCTTCCTGACTCTCCTGCAAAAACTTCGAGCAGAAGAAATGATTTAAATTTTGAAGACATGGCTTCACTTAGGCTGAACATAAGCCGCTGGTAGCCTTCAAAATCTTTATCTCCAATAATTAGAAAAGAGGCTTCACTTAAAATAAGTCGTACAGTTGCCCGGTCTTTTTCCTCATCCTCCTTATCTTTAAGATCTCTGTAGATCACTAAATAAGGAAGTTCATCGCTCATATGCAGATAGCCACCTCCCGGCAGGTGCTTCTCTATTTCGCACTTTTCCTGAAGTTCCTCTATAATTTTTTGAATGGAGTTTTCATCAAATGGTTGTGTTTCTTTAGATGTGCTTACTTCCATAATAGGTTTTGCTTTTTTTGGGAGGATTGAAATTAGTTTTAGCTTGTGCTCCCAGTAAAAATGCCTTACAGGTAAATTTAACCGATTCGTAAGTTTTTGAAGAATAAACACCCCTGTATTAGCTGAAGTTTAGCAAAGATTTAGTAGTACTTTTAGATATTCTGAGAAGGAGCTACAGAGCTAAAACAGATACTTTCAAAAGAATAATGGTCGAATTACTGAAAAAATAAAAAATACCTTCATAAATAAGATGCTGAAGCTCTTTTACTTAAATAAAAAGGAAGAATTAAATAATATTTTTGCTTGTGTTTTTTAAAAAGCTCATTATATTTGCACCGCTTTAATGGTCGCGTAGCTCAGTTGGATAGAGCATCTGCCTTCTAAGCAGACGGTCAGAGGTTCGAATCCTCTCGCGATCACTTTGTAATATTTGATTCCTAGCAAAACCCTTGATTTTCAAGGGTTTTGCTTTTTTATGATACTATCTGATATCATCTAATATCATAAAATATGGTTGAAAAAGTCAACAATTCGGTCAACACTTTTTAGTATATTGTTTACTGATTTTTAGAACTTTATGTAGTTGATTTAACTTTCGTCGGTTAACAATTGTTTTATTAAAGACGACAACTATGAAAACCATGCACACTTTTTCGGTCCTGTTTTGGATTAACAAGTCACGTTTAAAAAATAACAAAGCAGATATTTTTGCTCGAATTTCCCGGAATGGAAAAAGAGTAAACCTGAGTCTTAAGATCAAAGTTGAACCCGATCTCTGGGATACCAAAAAAGCAAAAGTCAAAGGAACATCCCATCAGGCAAGACAAGTAAACCAATTGTTGGTAATGACTCGTTCTCAAATTTATCAGGCTTATGTGGAGCTCAAGGAGAAAGGTGGTAGAATTATCCCACAAGCCATCAAAGCCAGGTATTTGGGAGATGATAAAGATGACTTTTCTTTAAAGGATATCTTTGCATATCATAATGAGAAAAATCAGTCTGTTCTAAATAAATACACCCTGCGACACTATAAAACTTCTCAAAGATATCTTCTGGAGTACGTTCAGAGGGAATATCAGTTAAAAGATATTCCGTTGAAAGATCTCAATTATAGTTTTATAGTAGGGTTCGAAAGTTTCCTGAGAAGTTATCAGCCCCGACATTATCAATCATCAATTGAGCAAAATACCATCATTAAACATATTCAGCGTCTGCGTAAAATGATAACCCTGGCTTTCCATATGGAATGGATAGACCGGGATCCTTTTGTAAGGTACAAACCGAGAATGCAGAAAAAAGAACGAGATTTTCTGACAGAAGTGGAGATGCATTCTCTGGAAAAGTTGGTGTTTCCGACAGAGAGATTAGAGGTAGTACGGGATCTTTTTATTTTCAGTTGTTATACAGGTATTCCGTATGGAGATATTATGCTTCTTACTCCTTCACATTTGATCAAAGGAGAAGACGGGAACCAGTGGATTTTCACAAAAAGAATTAAAACTTCAAATTCGGTAAAAGTGCCTTTACTTCCGAAGGCCCTGGACATAATCTCTAAATATAAAGATTCAACCAGAACTATAGCTTCAGACAGACTTCTTCCAAAGATTTCCAACCAAAAAGTAAATGCTTACCTAAAAGAAATAGCAGAACTGGCGCAGATTACTAAGAAGCTAACCTTTCATATGGCACGGCACACCTTCGCAACAACAGTAACTCTTAGTAACGGTGTTCCACTCGAAACGATTTCTAAGTTGTTAGGGCACGCCGAATTAAAAACGACCCAGATCTACGCCCAGGTGGTTGAACAGAAAGTAAGTAAAGATATGATGATTTTACGCCAAAAAATGAATCGTTCTATAGACACCGAATCTCAGGGAGAATTCGTGCCGGAAGAAATATCTTTCTGCTATTATTACAAAGAATAAAAATTTTCATAGAACCTCCAGAAGTTTGTGAAAGTCTCTTTTTTAAATGCCCCTAACAAGGTGGAACTTCTTAGGGGCTGACTGAAAGATATTGGGCTTACTTCTTAGATTCCGCTATAGAAACTTTACGGAACTCTTTTAAAAGTTTTTCTAATTCTAAAGATGATTTTCTTGCTCTGGTTCCAGCACTTTTATTTCCATCGTTTAATTGCGTGTTGGCATCTGTTTGAAAGGATTCAAAAGTACTTTGGATGTTTTCAATTAGGTCTTTCATGATTATAAAATTTAAAATGAGGTGCTAAAATAGCAGATATATGTTATTATGACAGGACTTTTTGAATTTCTG
Source organism: Salinimicrobium sp. TIG7-5_MAKvit (assembly GCF_049569215.1). GTDB lineage: Bacteria > Bacteroidota > Bacteroidia > Flavobacteriales > Flavobacteriaceae > Salinimicrobium > Salinimicrobium profundisediminis. The sequence continues at coordinate 3,527,346 of NZ_CP145903.1, forward strand.
GTGTACATATCGATTCCAGTCACTCAAAATTAGATGCTTATTAAAATTAAGTTCTGCAAAAGCAAAACCTGCCTTTGAGGATCGAATCACGAGCTGAATGAAACAACTTTTTTATTTTCACTTATGAAATTATAGTGATTCCTGCTTCATTTTCAGAACACCTGCAACTTTGCATTTCAAAAATCGTCTTTATGATAACAAATGGTTTTTTAATATGAAACGAACTTTAATTTTTCTGATCTCTTTAATCGTTGTGGCCTTTCTTTCATATAGGATTGAGTCCTTTGAATTTCTTTTAATAGCTATTATTTTGCTGCTGTTGGTCTTTTTAATTCTGTTAGAAATCATCTCCATTTTTAAAACGATCAATCCCAAAAGGTTTAAGACCCCTCTTTTGATGCTTGCAGTATGTTTAGCAGGTGTCCTTGCTTCCTTGTTACGTCCGTATGATGAAGCTATTCTTGAGGATGGCAACAGCAGTGAAAAATTGAAATATGCATATGAAACCGATCAGAAAGACCGAATGCAGCTCAAATCCTACATTTTAGGTGAACTGAATCCTAGAGATAAAAAGAGACTGAAGCAGGTAAAGGTAATCTGTAAGCAGGAGAATGATTTAATACCTATAGATAAATTTCATGCCGCTTTTGTCTACCACCACAGTGACAACACAGAAGATTATAAAATGGCCTACCAGCTTGCAGATGCTGCAGCGGAAGCTCCGTCACTCCAGGAACATTATCAGGTTCAATGGTTAAGAAAAGCCGCCTATGATAGGTGGATGATATCTATTGGAAAACCAGAAAAATTTAATACTCAGGGAAAGTTTTCTGTTGACCTTGAGTGAATAGGTATGAACAAAATTTTTGTCTCAAACTGGCAACATTGCGCAGGCGTCTTCTTTTTTGGTGCAGCCGAGCTGAAGGTTTTTCTTCCCAAACCTTAAATCAACCTAGCGCAGAAATCCGTTTGAAACGAAAGGCAGGGCACGATAAAGGGCAGAATGCCAGTATTCCCAGTCATGGCCGCCATCTCTTACTCTTAATTCAGAAGGGATCTCAGCCTTCTGCATCGCGCGGTAAAAATCGAGGTTTATTGGAAGTAAGAAGTCATCGTCCCCACAATCTATAAACCATCTGATATCCTTTATTTCTTCCTGTATTTCTGTATCGGTATTGGCGACAAATTTCACCGCATGGTTTTCGAGGACGGCTCTGTTCAATTCTTTGCCTTTTTCATCTGCATCCTGGATTCCGCCACCGGGTTCGATTCCTAGCCAGGCGCTCATGGCATAGACCGAGGAGAACATATCCGGGTGTTTCTGTGCGTAAACGACAGATCCACCGCCGCCCATGGAGAGTCCGGCAATCGCGCGGTATTTCTTATCGGGAATTGTTCTGTAGGTCTTTTCTATATGTGGGATCATCTCTTTAAAGAAGTAATCTTCATAGGCCCACCCGTCCATGTTGAAATAACCATACCAGTCTGTTCCTGCATCTGGCATTACTATGATCATTTCTACCGCTTCTTCAGCATTGATGAGCCGGTTGGCTACGTCCTTTACATGTCCTCGTTCTACCCAGTCTTTGTTGCTGCCGTATAAGCCGTGCAGGAGGTAGAGAACAGGATATTTTCTTTCTGTATTGGTGCTATAGCTTTTGGGCAGGTAAATTGAATAACTTCTTTCAGTATTGAGGATCTTGCTGCTCATTGTTTTGAATTCGGCCACGCCCTGCGGCGGATTAAAATCTTGAGAGTAGCCTACAAAAGTGCTGCCGATCAACAAAAATAATGTAAAAAATCTTTTCATGAGTTTAAGTATAGTGGTATTATATGACGTTTTTTCAATCTTATGTAATTGTTTAATTTTAAGCCTCCATCGGCCAGTCCCTGTACTGCCCCTCTGCCTGCTCAATTACTTCCCTCAGTAAATTATCGAGTTCCGAAAATGGCACTTTGCCACGCAAATCTTTTTTCACTGCAAGCCGAATAGCGGCGCGGGTGTCTTCTTTTTGTATCCAGTTGAGCTAGAATATTCTGAGAAAATTTAGGTGGCATCCTCTTCCAGAGATTGCATTTTTTGAAGGTAGCGGGAGAGCATCTTACTGGATTCCTGCTGGACCTTAAGTTTCATCGTTTTGGTCCATCCTAACAAAAAACCTTTAAAACCTAGAGCCTGCCGGGACCAATGCCAAAGGTCAAAATGATCTGTATGTTGCAGGATTTTCCCGTTCTGAATGTAAAAGGTTCCTATCCCATTATTTGTCACCTTGCGTTTTTGCGGTCCGAAATAATAGCTGGCGCTCCATTTGGCACTTGCGTTATGATCATTGGCCTGTATATCGCTAAAGCTTACCTTCAAATTACCACTGTTTTTTTCCAGAAGCATATACCACATGTCTCTCACCCGGTCTCCCTTTATATGTCCAAAAGCAGGATCATAAAAGACTATGTCTTTATGGTGACAGGCGTTCATAGCTTTTTGGATCCCCGTTTTGGAAGGCCCGGTAAAAATCCATAATAAGCTTTTCATTTGGATGCTGCATAGCCTAAAGATACTTTAAAAGTGCTGAATATAAGATGTACATAATTTTGAACTTGAGATTGCCCCCCTAGTAGTTTGTTATACTACGCCCTTTTTGTGAATATAGCCTTATTTAAGGAATGGGGAATTTTTAATTTCTGTCTTCTACACGTCAGTTCGAGTGATTTTTTTTTGAACGCAAGTGAGAGGAAAAATTGTATCGAGAACAGGGGCAATGGATTAAATATGTAAATTTCTCTAATGAAACTTAGCTATGTTTACATACTGCTTTGTGCAGATGACACCTATTACACCGGCGTCACCTCCAACCTTGATAAGCGTTTAACAGAACATCTCTCTGCAAAACATCCCGAAAGTTACACGGCGAAACGTCTTCCGGTTGACCTAGTGTTCTATACTGAGTTCACAGATATTAATTTTGCAATTGCCACAGAAAAACAAATCAAGAACTGGTCGAGAGCAAAAAGGGAAGCTATAATCGCAGGTGAATTCGAAGCCTTACCTAATCTGGCGAAAAAGAAGTTTAAGAAGTAGTTTAGACTTTGCCATTAGAGCGCTTTCGCCGTCAGTTCGAGTGTTTTTCACAATGCGGAAGCATTGTGAAAAATGTATCGAGAACCGCCTGTCGGCTCCAGAAATCACTCGAACTGACGCGGCCTTTCTTTTTTCCACTACACGTCAGTTCGAGTGTTTTTGGCTGTAGCGACAGCGAAAGCAAAAAATGTATCGAGAACCGGTTTGAAAGTTCCTAATTCCCTCGTGTTCTCGATACAATTTCTTTCGCCTTTTGGCTTCAGAAATCACTCGAACTGACGAGGGGTTTCTTCCTACTTCCGTCAGTTCGAGTGTTTTTTTCTTGCTGAAAAGCCATCCTGAAACAGAAGAAATTTTCGGTAATTAAAAAGTAGGGAGCCCACTGAAGTTTCCGGCGCAATTTAAAGTAATCAGTAATCGCACTACAACCCTCAGTAATACGGATACTATTCAGTAAAATCATTTTCAACTTTGTATTCAGAAATAAAACATAATCTTATGAATACAGAAAATCAAAAAGTATGGCTCATTACAGGAACATCTAAAGGAATAGGTCTTGATCTAACAAAACTAGTACTCTCATTAGGGCATACAGTAATAGCAGCCAGTAGAAACATCAATGCTCTTGAAAAAGAAATTAACCAAAATAAGGAAAACCTGTATCCGGTACAATTAGATATCACTTCCGATAAAGAGGTAAAAATGACAATTGACAGATTTGTTAAAAAACTGGGTAAAATTGACGTTGTGGTGAACAATGCCGGTTACAGCCTTGTGGGAAGTATGGAAGAAATGACCGATGAAGAATTTAGGGCTACCATGGATGTCAATCTCTTTGGAGCGGTGAATATCATTCGAAATGTGATGCCATATCTCCGCAAACAAAAAAGTGGTCATATAATTAATATTTCATCTAATGCCGGTTATGTTGGTTTTGAAAAAGCCGCAAGTTATAATGCGGCCAAGTTTGGAATGATCGGTATTTCAGAAGCTTTGGCGCAGGAAGTAAATAACTTTGGTATTAAAGTGACGGTGGTAGCACCAGGGCAATTTAGAACCCAATTTATGGATTCCATCAATTATGTGAAAAATAGAATAGACGTATATGGAGTAGATGAAGCAGAAAAAATGTGGAGCAAGCATAGCGGCCAACAACCGGGAGATCCGGAAAAACTGGTGAAGATTTTGGTGAAAATTACAGAGATGCCAAAACCACCGCTTCATTTACTTTTAGGACCTGATACTTATAAACTGGTGACCCAAAAGAGAAAAGAAGAAGATGCCGAATTTGAAACCTGGAAATCACTTACCTTATCGACAGATTTTGATTAAATTGTTATTGGCTTTTCAATTTCCTAATCAATAAATTTGACAGCGATGAAACCCTATACCATTCGCTCTATCCATGAGCTTCACCAACTTTTGGAATTGCCAAAGCCAAAGCATCCGTTGATTAGCTTAATCGATTTTTCGAAGATTAAATGCTACGATGATAAAAAACTGGAAGCCGTGACTTATGGCTTTTATTGCATTGCCATCAAAAAGAATTTTAAAGGTAAAATGCGGTATGGGCAACAACATTTTGATTTTGATGAAGGCATTATGACCTTTTATGCCCCCAACCAGGTAATCATCACCGAAATTAGGGACGACTGGGAACTGGAAGGCTATTGGCTAACAATACATCCAGATTTTTTACAGGGATTTTCGTTGAGCAGGGAAATTCAAGAATATGGTTTTTTCTCCTACAATCTTAACGAAGCTTTACATTTATCTATAGAAGAAGAAAACACCATCAACCAATTGTTACTTGATATTTCTAAAGAAAGTCAATTTTCTATCGACACATTTTCGCACTCCATCATCATCAAACAAATTGAATTGCTGCTTACTTATTCCAATAGATTTTATAAACGTCAATTCCTTACCCGTAAGCAGGCAAATAGCTCCTTACTTTCAAATTTCGAAACACTTTTAAATTCCTATTTTGAAGAATCAGAAGGAATTCCCAGTGTGGGGTATTTTGCCGAAAGAATGAATATATCCAGGAATTATCTAAGCGATATGCTTCGCAGTACCACCGGTCAAAGTGCTCAACAACACATCCAACAAAAATTAATAGAAAAGGCCAAAATCTTACTCAGCACTTCTAACCTGAATGTTTCGGAAATTGCCTTTAAGTTAGGTTTTGAATACCCACAATCTTTTCATAAACTTTTTAAAAGTAAGACAGATTTATCTCCTTTAGAGTACAGAGCGAGTATTGGGTGAGAAACCCATTACCACACTCTTTATTAATCTCACAGAAGATGAATCGGATGGGACTTCAACCGGCGGATTTAATATTGATTTTGATGAAGAAATGCAGGAAGAATATATTGAATTACAACCAGTTTTAAAGCAGTTAAAGGCAGCAAAAAAATATTGTAATGTGACTTCTGAAACTCACCATTCTTATTTCGTCGGGGTGGCAGAACGCTTTTAAAACGCTCAAAACCCTCAGTAATTATTGATTAAACGAGTTCTATCATACTTAATTTCGTAATTCGTAACATCTCGTTAATTTACAAAAACACGTTATCGTGACAAAAAAACTAAAATAAATAAGCCCTGTGAACACAGGGCTTTTAAGAGAGTTATTAGTTTCAAAAGTCGGGGTGGCAGGATTCGAACCTGCGGCCTCCTGCTCCCAAAGCAGGCGCGATAACCGGGCTACGCTACACCCCGAAAAATTCAATTTTCAATTAAGAATCTTGAATTCTTACAGCGGAGAGTGTGAGATTCGAACTCACGCGACAATTGCTCGTCGACAGTTTAGCAAACTGCTCCATTAACCACTCTGGCAACTCTCCTAATTTTGTATATGAACTTGCAAATATTTTGCGGTTGCAAATGTATGTTTTCAGATACTTGTGTGCAAACCTTTTTTTACTTTTTTACTCGCTTTAAAAAGGAAAATTCTTAATTGATTTTCTGCCAGCCTGTTGTGATCCCATAAAAATTCACCCTCCTCAACATTTTTTCAAATCTTTCCACCATCTTACTCACACAGGGGGCTGTCACAGTTAAAATATTATAAAAGCCTCCTTAAGCGATTTTTAATATCCTATTTTTAGGAAGAATTAAAATAATCATCATAGTTTTTGTAATTAATTCGCTTTTATGTCTATTCTCCCCGAAAATCTTGAGCGTTACCAAAAGTTTTTGAGCTTCATGTTGAAGTATTGGAACAGCGATCTTTTAAATGAGACTGCTTCAAACGCAATGGAAGAAGAAACGGCCCGCACTTTTAAAGATTATGAGCAATCTCCCGAAGAGCTGGTCGAAGATCTTAAACAAATGGGACCAACCTACGTCAAGTTGGGGCAGTTGCTCTCTACACGTCCCGATCTTTTGCCCGACAAGTATTTAGAAGCTCTTGCTTCCCTCCAGGATGATCTTCCCACTATTCCTTTTGAAGAGGTTAGGGAAATTGTAGAAGGAGAGCTGGGTAACAAGATTTCAAAAGCCTTTAATTTTTTCGAGGAAGAGCCGCTGGCAAGCGCATCCATAGGTCAGGTGCACCGGGCCGAACTCAGGTCGGGGAAAACCGTCGCTGTGAAAGTCCAGAGGCCCGGGATCAGGAAGAAGTTCATGGAAGACCTCAATACGCTCGAGGAAATGGCAGGTTTGGCTGTAAAGCATACCGAGGTGGGCAAGAAATACGGTTTTAGTGATGTCCTGGGAGAATTGAGACGTATCATGCTGCACGAACTCGACTACTTGAGAGAAGCAAACAACCTGGTTACCCTCGGTATAAATCTCAAAGAGTACAGAAGGTTAATAGTACCCCAACCTATTCCCGATTATACCACCTCTCGCGTTCTCACAATGGAGTACGTGAAAGGGAAGAAGATCACCAGTATTTCTCCCCTTAAAAAAACTGAAAACGATTATACGGCCCTGGTCGATGAATTTATTGAAGCTTACCTAAAGCAAATAGTGTCAGACGGCTTTGTACATGCAGATCCTCACCCCGGCAATGTGCATCTTTTGGAAAATGAAAAGATCGCCCTTATAGATTTGGGGATGGTGGCGCAGTTCACCAGGAAGATGAAAGATTACCTGCTCCGCTTGTTGCTGGAGTTAAGCAAGAATGACGGGGAGGAGATTGCCGATAATCTCCTCAACATGAGTGAAATTACCGAGCATGCCACGCAAAAAGAGTTCAGGCGGCACATAAGCATCATGGTGCAGGAAAGTAGTCATAGCACTGCTCAGGATATGCAAACTGGAAAATTGTTGATCCAAATGAACAGAAGCGCTGCCATGAATGGGATTCACCTTCCGGTAGAGGTCAATATCCTCGGAAAGATCCTTCTGAACATGGATCAAATTATCGCATTTTTGGCACCCGAATATGACCTGAGGGAGGCAGTAAGGCGTTATATGAATAAGTTGCTTCAGGATAAAATGCTCAACGAGCTTAAACCTGAAGAAATCTTTTCGGTCTTGCTCGATTCTAAAAAGCTGGTAGAAAATCTCCCCGATCGTTTTGATAAGATTACCGATAACCTGGCCAAAAATGAATTCCGCATCAAGATCGATGCGATTGATGAAAAGCGACTAACCGATGGCTTCCAAAAAGTGGCAAATAGGATCACTCTGGGGTTAATTATTGCAGCAATGATTGTAGGTGCCGCAATGTTAATGCAGGTGCCGTCATCTTTTATGATCTTTGGGTATCCGGGATTTGCTATCCTGTTCTTCCTGCTGGCCGCAATTGTGGGAATCTATCTCAGCTATACCATTCTGTTCAAAGATGAGTGAGAGCTGCTAATAATTGCTTATAAAGCCTCAACTTCAGCCGTTTTGCAATTTTACTGAAGCTGTTTCCGTATAATTAATGCTGAAATAGAATAAAACTGAAGCTCTCTGTCTGAAATATTTTGGTTTAAGATATTTTACAGCAGCATCCAGAGGAAATATTAACTCTCAAAAATGCCATTTTTGAAGGGGGATTGAGGGTTTCCGAAGTTTTCCAGGAAGCTAGTTTTTAATACAGTAAAACCCGCAGGTTTTGCTATTTTTGCCCCCCTGTAAAATACAGTCTTTAAGTTTTTTAACTTTGTAACAAACTCATTTTTTTGATCAATCCGCCTTTATACCAATCCAGATTTGATACGCTTCAGTGTTGCGTGCTCATACCCACGTACAACAACCACAAAACCCTGCAAAGGGTAATTGATGACGTGCACACGTATACCAGTAACATCATCGTGATCAATGATGGCTCTACCGACGGTACTTCTAAAATCCTGGAGAATTTTCCTTTTCTCAAAGTCGTACATATCCCGGTGAATAAAGGCAAAGGGAACGCCCTTAAACAGGGTTTTAAAGAGGCTTCCCGGCTGGGCTATGAATACGCTATTTCTATGGATTCAGATGGGCAGCACTTTCCCAATGATCTTCATGTTTTTCTTGATGCCCTGGAGGAACACCTCCCAAAAAATCCAGATCTGCTGGTTATTGGTTCCCGTAAGATGGATGATCCCTCGGTGCCCGATAAAAGCAGCATTGGTAATCGTTTTTCCAGCTTTTGGTATTGGGTTGAGACGGGTATAAAATTGACAGATACACAGTGTGGTTACAGGTTGTATCCTCTTAAAGCCGTCAATTCCCTAAGCCTTTACACTTCCCGTTTTGAACTTGAAATAGAAGTCATTGTAAAAGCTGCCTGGGATGGCGTGAAGGTGATCAATTTGCCGGTAAAAGTGCTTTATGATCCCAATGAGCGTGTGACTCACTTTAGGCCATGGCAGGATGTGGCACGAATAACCCTCTTAAATATTGGTTTCGTGTTTATGAAGGTTTTTTATATTGCCCCGCGCAATTTTCTGCGGAAGTTGAAATCAAAAAAAGTACAGAGTTCTAAAGGAGCAGTTTCCAACAAGATGCCCCTGGAATAGCCGAAGTTTTTAGCTTTTTTGACACACCAGCACTACCTTTTCTTCGTTTTGCAGCGTGGTAAAGAACAAATAAGTATCTCCGCCTTCTTTTATTTTTAAGATCTTCCGAAGGTCTGCAACACTTTCAGGAAAATTGCGGGTGGTGATATTCGCTTTTTTTAACTGAAGCTCTTTTTTTAACTGTTTCTTCCTGAAAGGCAATATTTGTGTAATCTTAAATCGTCTTCCGGGGAAATCTACAGGTTCTTTAGAGGTGTAGAGTTGGGTGTTGGGATGAAGTTTTTCGAGCCTTAGCGCATTTCCCAGGGCCCCAAAAAGGCCACTTTTCATGATTGCTGCATTGGGTTCATATAGAAAATCTTTGGGCAGGCTGTAAACTTCAGGCAGGTCATTGTCAAACGTACTGGTAAAAACCTGTTTCTCTTTCTTCTGAAAATTCACAGTTTTGATCGTGATGCTTTCCGAAGTATTCTGCTTCAGGATCCAGAGCAGCTCTTTTACGTCATTTTCTACCGCCACAATATGTATTTCCCGTACATTTTGGAGTTCATTGAGGCCAGCCTGCAAATCGAGCAGGGGAGAGGTCTTAATGAGTATACTTTCGGCTCTTTCCTGAAGTAATTCGAGGTTTTCAGGCACGTTCGGTAAACAATCTGACAGAAAAAATACTCTTCCGCCGGTCTCATCCCGCCGGGAAGGATCAATGTAGAGCCAGTCGAATTTTTCCGAAGTGTTTTTTAGGAAATCCAGAGAATCACGGGCTTCAGAAATGACATTTTTGGCACCTAATATTTCAAAGTTATGTGCAGCGATTTCCTGAAGTTCAGGATTTAGCTCAAAATGCCGCACTTTATCTATTTTTTCTGAAAAATAATAACTGTCTATTCCAAAACCGCCGGTAAGATCTGCCAGGCTCGTTCCTGCCACCAGGGAAGCTTTATATTGCGCAGTAACTTCAGAAGATGTCTGCTCTAAATTGAGATTTGGAGGGTAAATGATGCCGCGGGTTTTGAACCACAGCGGTAATTTTTTCTCAGCTCTTTTCTTGCCCGAAAGTTGCACCAGCAGCTCCTGAGTGGAAATGCCTTCAAAAGGGCTGCCCCGAAATGCCATTTTTGACACCTCAGTCTTGTATTGCTCTTCAAGAAACTCCTGAACTTCGCTATTTAGAAGCGCCCAATTCAATTAAAGATCTCGCGTTAGCCGTTTTACGATCTTGTACTCACTTAAAGATTCTTTGGCAATAACCTTGATAGCGGTGTAAAATGGTACTGCGACCACCATTCCCAGGATCCCGGAAGTAAGCCCCGCAATGAGGATCACCAAAAATATTTCAAGGGGATGGGAACGCACGCTGGCACCAAAAATAAGCGGCTGATTGATAAAATTGTCTATTAACTGACACACCATATAACCCGACATCACGTAAATGAGCTGTGGCAGGATGATGGTTTGAAAATCGGCTCCCAGGTTGCTCGAGATCACAAATAATGAAACTAAAATTCCGGCAATAATGGGCCCCAGGTAAGGTACTATATTTAAAAAAGCACAAATGAATGCTATGGCGATTGGGTTGTTGATCTCAAACAGTGAGAGCAGGATGCTGTATAAAATAAACAGCACGGTAATTTGCATGGTGAGCCCAACAAAATAGCGGGATAATAATACTTTGATCTTGTTAAAGACCCTTTGGAACTTATCTTCATGCCCTCTGTTGGCGAACACCAGGATACTGTTGAGCATAAGCCGACTGTCTTTCAGGAAAAAGAAGGATATAAAAATGATGGAAAAGACAGCAATAATACCGGCTCCCAATATTCCGAAGAAACTATTGAGATAACGCGGAATGGTAGCCAGGTCAAAATTCCTTACAAATTCTGTTTGTTTGATACCTTCAATGATATTTATCTCTTCTACACCAAAATAATTATTGATCTGGTTGTTGAGTTCGTTCAAATCGCGGGTAAAGGCATCCATATCTATTTGCCCCAGGTTCTTACTTTGCTCTACCACAATAGGAATAAAGATGGTGATCAAACCAATAAAGCTGAGTAGCACCAAAAGTAGAACAATGACCACGGCGAGCTTGTTGGGCAGCTTGAGATGGTTTTTAAGGAACAGCACCACCGGCCGTCCTACAAGCGAGATGACACCCGCAATGGCGATGTATACCAGTACCGATTGTATGAGGTACAGGAAATAAAGCAGAAAAGCCACTCCCAAAATAATGGCAATGGCACGAAGTATACCGTAGGAAAGCTCTTTTTCGTTCACGTGGTAAATATATTATTTCTCATGGAACTGGCTGCAGCCTTTTTGTGATTTCAAAAAGTGCAATGGCACCGGCATGAGTCACGTTCATGCTGCTGTTCTCGCCAAACATGTCAATATGTAAGATACTATCGGCTAAATCAAGGATCTCTTTTCTCACTCCCAAACGTTCATTTCCCAGCACCAGTGCAATTTTATCATGGGCTTCAAAATGGCATTTTTGGAGGGCAATACTTCTTGATGTTACTTCAATAGCCACAATTTTATATCCTGCTTCTTTTAATTGTTTGCAAGCTGCTTCAGAATCTTCCTGTTCCTCGAAATCTACATTTTTAACTGTGGCTCTTGCGGTTCTTTTCAATCTGTTACTTTGAAGGTCTACCGTGCTCTCGCAAATGAGAAGTTTCTCAATACCAAAAGCGTCGCCTAACCTGAAAAAGCTGCCTATGTTCGCCGGACTTGATATCGCATCCAGAACAAGGATCACCGGAAACTGTGTTTTCTTAAAAGGAGTGGAGTGGTGGGTTGCCTGCATTAATTTGAAAAAGCAAATTTAACAATATTGGCGCCCATTTGGAGTGCCTTTAGCCGCACTTCCTGCGGATCGTTATGTACTTGTTGATCTTCCCAGCCATCGCCCAGATCGCTTTCAAAGGTAAAAATGCAAAGCAGCCGGTCGTTTTCAAAAATTCCGAAAGCCTGTGGGCGGAGTCCGTCGTGCTCATGGATCTTTGGTAAGCCGTTGGGGAAGTTGAATGCTGTAGAAAAAATGGGATGAGAAGCCGGGAGTTCTTCCAGTTCTTTGTCGGGAAAAACCTTTTTTAGCTCCCTGCGAACAAATTCATTCATGCCGTAGTTGTCGTCAATGTGCAAAAATCCTCCTCCCAGGAGATATTTTCGGAGATTCTGGGCATCTTCGGGCGTAAAGTACACATTTCCATGTCCGGTCATGTGAATAAACGGATACTGAAAGATATCTGTACTGCCGGGTTCTACGGGCTGTGGTGCAGGCTCAAGGGATGTATTGATGTTTTGATTGCAAAACTCAATGAGATTGGGAAGCGCTGTGGGATTACCGTACCAGTCACCCCCGCCGCCGTATTTTAACACTGCCACCTGTTGCGCCTGCAGGACAAGTCCGGTGGTAAAAAGCAGAAAAAATAGCAGCAGTTTCTTCATGTCTCTAAAATAGCAAAAAAGAAGCTTATTCTTCTTCGTTGATCAAAGCGGCAGTGTGGCAGGCAACTACTGCGGCAGTTTCGGTTCTCAACCTGCTGTTGCCAAGGCTTACAGGCTGCCACCCGGACTTTAATGCGCTGCTGATCTCTTCTTCTGAAAAATCTCCTTCGGGCCCAATAAGAATCGTTGCTGAAATGCCATTTTTGAGACTTTTAGAGAGTAACTTCCTGGGTTGTGAGTCTTCGCAATGCGCTATGAACTTTGCGCCTGAATGTTCTTTTTCTAAAAACTCCTTAAAACTCACTGGTTCATGCAGCACAGGGAACCTTGTGTGTAAAGACTGTTTTAAAGCACTCTGTATCACTCTTTGATAGCGTTCATGTTTTACAACTTTTCGCTCACTGTGGTCACAAATTACAGGGGAGATCTCCTGGATGCCAATTTCTGTAGCCTTTTCTAAAAACCACTCGTATCTATCGTTCATCTTGGTAGGGGCAACGGCAAGGTGCAAATGATAGGCAGGCGGGGCTTCTTTTTCACTTTGTAAAATGCGGGCAGAACAATTGTTTGCCTCTGCGAGTGTAATTTCGGTTTCAAAGATCCACCCTTTGCCATTGGTGAGGTGCAGGCGATCTCCTTCACGCTTTCGCAGCACTTTCACAATGTGCCGGCTCTCTTCTTTGGAAAAGCGAACTTCCTTATCATTTTCTGATACTTCAGGCTGAAAAAATAGCTGCATGATTTACATTTTTATTCTTGCTTTAGCGGTAATCCCCATGTCGGCAAAATCTTCAGAAATAAATTTATAATGCCCTGCAATGGCGATCATCGCTGCATTGTCTGTAGTATATTCAAATTTCGGAATATAAGTTTTCCACCCATATTTTGCTTGCGCCTCATGAAGGGTCTTTCTTATGCCACTGTTGGCTGAAACCCCCCCGGCAATGGCGATTTCTGTTATTCCTGTCTGTTTTACAGCTTTCTTGAGCTTGTCCATTAAAATCCCGATGATGGTATGCTGAATGGAAGCACAAATATCTTCAAGGTTTTTCTCAATGAACTGTGGATCTTCTTTGAGTTGTTTCTGAATAAAATACAGGATAGATGTTTTTAAACCGCTGAAGCTGAAGTTTAACCCATCAACTTTTGGTTTAGGGAAAGGAAAAGCTTTTGGGTTACCCGTTTGTGCCTTTTTATCTACCAGTGGGCCGCCGGGATAGGGGAGGCCTAGGATCTTAGCGCTCTTGTCAAAGGCTTCGCCTACTGCATCGTCTAAAGTTTCTCCAATCACTTCCATTTCAAAATAATCGGTCACCTTCACAATTTGAGTATGGCCTCCACTTATGGTCAAGGCCAGAAAAGGAAACTGTGGCTTTTGGAATTCTTCCTCATCGATAAAATGGGCAAGAATGTGCGCCTGCATATGGTTAACATCAAGAAGCGGAATGCCCAGCCCCAGTGATAAAGACTTTGCAAAAGAGGTGCCCACCAGGAGGGAACCCATCAAACCGGGACCACGGGTAAAGGCAACAGCCGATAGGTCTTCTTTGGTAACACCGGCCCTCGAAAGGGCTTCGTGAATAACCGGAACAATGTTTTGCTGGTGGGCACGTGAAGCAAGTTCTGGCACCACGCCGCCGTATTTTTGATGAACTTCCTGGGTGGCTACAACATTGGAAAGGATTTTTCCGTTGTGTAATACGGCCGCAGCAGTGTCGTCACAGGAAGATTCAATGCCGAGTATATAAATATTTTGTGTTGTCATCCTTAGCATTTAGGCCCGAAAATTGTTAATATTGCTCGCAAAGTTATAACTAAAAATTCTATCAGAAAATTCTGGAAAATACTGGGTAAAACGCTGCTCTCGCTGCTGCTGCTTTTCATCATTTTGTTGATCGTATTTTCTATCCCCTCGGTACAAACTTTTGTTGCCCGCAAGATCACAACTTCACTTAAGGAGTCTAAAGATGTGGATATTAGCATAGGCCGGGTGGGGCTTACCTACAGCGGCAAGCTTAAGTTGCAGGATGTGCTTATTCTTGACCATCACCAGGACACGCTTATTTATTCTGAAAAAATTAAAACTTCGGCAACCAGCCTAAGAAGTATTTACAACAACAATCCTACTTTGGGAGCAACCATGGCTAATGAACTGGTGATGGATATGAAAGTATATGAAGGGGAAGAGCGGGATAACCTGAATATTTTTCTGAAAAAGCTTAAAAGTCAGAAAAAGAAGAAAAGTTCTCCCTTTGTACTGGCAATCAATCAGCTTGAAGTTGTCGACGGAAAATTCAGCTACATCAATGAAAATCTGAATTATCCTGAAGTAATAGAAATTGATCAACTAAATATTTTGGCCAGCGATCTCCTGGTTGAAAATTCTGATGTTTATGTAGATATCGAAAGGCTTTCAGGAATGGAAAACCGTGGAATTCGCATTGATCATTTAAGCACAAACTTCAGCTATACTTCCGAAGAAATGGCCCTTGAGGCCTTGCATATAGAGACTCCGTATTCAGAAATTGATTCAGACATTCGTTTTGATATTACCAATGGTTTTGCCGGGTTCATAAATAAGGTTCCGGTAAAGGCTGTGTTTAGACCCTCAACAATATCTACAAATGACCTTCAGCCTTTTTATGACAAATTCGGAAGCGATCAAAAAATCAAATTCTCCACCGTCCTTGATGGTATTCTAAACGATTTTATCCTCTCAGACCTTAAAATGACCGGACTCGACCGAACGAGGCTTGAGGGAGAACTGGAAATAAGAAATTCATTATCGACAAAAGAAAATGAATTTTCTCTTGATGGTGAGTTGACCAATCTTTCAACAAATTATTACGATCTTATTCATCTTTTGCCGGGTTTATTGCAGGATAAATTGCCTGTAGCACTGCGGGAATTAGGCAATGTACAGCTGGAGGGGGATATATTTGTTTCTGAGAACGCTTTAATGACAAAAGCAAATTTGTTCTCGCAGTTAGGTACAGCTGTTGTAGATCTTGAAATGAGTAGCTTCCAGGACCCGGGGCTTACTTCTTATGAGGGGCAGCTTATTGCTAAGAGATTTGATGTTGGGCGCCTGGCCAATTTAAAAGACCTGAGAACCACCTCTCTAAATGTCACTTTTGACGGGCGGGGTTTTACCACCGAGACACTTAACACGCAGATTCAGGGCAGTATTTCCCGACTTGTCTACAAGGGTTACGCTTATAAAGACCTCAAGCTAAGAGGTACCTTAAAAGCACCGCTGTTTAACGGAAATCTCATCTCGCGAGATCCCAATCTCCTAATGGAGTTCAATGGGCTGGCAGATTTCTCGGCCGGGACTAATGTCTATGATTTTGAAGCTTCTGTTGGTTATGCCAATCTTGAAGCTATGAATCTGGTGCAGAGAGACAGTATTTCGGTTTTTAAAGGGGATGTGATCATGAATATGGAAGGAACAAACCTTAACAACTTTGAGGGGGAGATCTATCTTCTTAATACTTCCTACCGAAATGAGAATGACACCTACATGTTTAAAGATTTAAACATTGCCTCGAGTTTTGACGGGCCGGTAAGGACGATTGAGATCCATTCTCCCGATGTCATTAACGGAACCATAGAAGGTATTTTTGATGTTACCGAAGTACCGGCAATGGTAGAGAATGCGGTGGGTAGCCTTTATACTAATTATCGCCCCAACAAGATCACCACCAATCAATATCTCAATTTCGACTTTGATATTTATAACAAGATAGTAGAGGTTTTTTATCCTGAAATTACTTTAGCTCCCAATACTTTCATCCGTGGAAGTGTGGAGTCTGATGAATCTGAATTTCGTTTAGCATTTCGCTCTCCCAGGATTGAAGCTTTTGATAACCTTTTTGACAAGGTGAATGTGCAGGTAGACAATTCCAACCCGCTTTTCAATACATTTATTGAGGTAGATAGTGTCGCCACCAGTTTTTACAACATCAAGGATTTTAACCTTATTAATGTTACGCTGAATGATACGCTGTATATGCGATCTGAATTTAAAGGCGGGCCAAGGAGCAATGATGAATTTTATATCAACCTGTATCACACCATCAATGAGAATAATAATTCGGTGGTTGGGCTGCAGCGCTCTGATGTTAAGTTCAAGGAAAGCGTGTGGCATCTCAACGAAGAGGGAAATAAATCTAACAGGGTCATCTTTTCTAACGGTTTTAATAATGTGAGGATAGATTCTCTAGTGTTAAGCCATGAAAATGAAGAAATTCGGCTTTCAGGTAAAATGCGGGATACTACGTACAAAGATTTTCAGCTGGAGTTTGATCAGGTAGATCTCCATAAGATCACCCCCGAAATCAGTAATCTGGAAATGGGAGGGATTGTGAACGGTTCTTTGAACGTATTGCAGCAGGATGGAGCGTATTATCCTAATACTTCCCTTACCATTAAAGACCTTTCAATAAATGATCAAATGCTGGGCGTGCTCAACCTTGACGTTATGGGGAACAGGGATTTGAGTTTTTACAACATCAATACCACGCTTCGTAATGAGGGGTTGGAATCTTTATCGGCTATTGGGGAGATTGTGGTAGAAGGAAATTCCCCTGAAATTGACCTGGAAGTAGCTCTAAAGAATTTCGACCTGTCGGCTTTTAGTCCTTTAGGTAAAGATGTGATAAGTAATATTAGAGGTAAGGTGTCGGGAGATGCCGATGTAACCGGCAGTTATAAGAATCCGGATATTGATGGTAAGTTATACCTCAATCAGGCCGGGCTGTCAATTCCTTACCTGGAGGTAGACTATGCTTTTGAAGAAGGTGCTGTTGTAAACCTGAGCGAGCAACAATTCGATTTTGATGAGATAACCATTACCGATACCAGGTTTGATACCAAAGGTGTTCTTGACGGCACCATCTCTCATACCAACTTTAGCAACTGGATCTTAGGGCTGAATATTTCTACAGACCGTTTTTTGGTACTCGATACCGAATATGATGAAGAAGCCCTTTATTACGGTACAGGATTCATTGGTGGCAATGCATCTATTTACGGCCCAACTTCAGAGCTTACCATTGATGTGGTGGGGGCTACACGTAGAGGAACAGTCTTTAAAATACCCATAAGTGATTCAGAAAGTACTGGCGACAATTCTTTTATACACTTTTTAAGTCCTGAGGAAAAAGCAGCAAGATTGGCAGGGGAAGAGCTTGAATTTCAGGAAGTGAAAGGGCTGGAACTCAATTTTGATCTCGATGTTACCAATGATGCCCTGGTAGAACTCGATATCGACGGAAGTATCTTGCGTGGAAGAGGAGCCGGAACCTTGCTGATAGAGATCAATACCCTCGGAAAATTCAATATGTGGGGTGACTTTATTGCCAATACGGGAGAATATATCTTTAACTACGGGGCGCTTCAGAAAAGGTTTCAGGTGCGGCCGGGGGGAAGCATAAACTGGAACGGCAACCCTGCTCTGGCCGATCTCAATATCAGTGCAGTTTATGAAGCCCACGCCAACCCTGCAATTGTTCTGGATAATCCAGGTATAAGCCGAAGGATTCCTGTAGATGTGGTGATCAATCTTGAAGGGGAGCTTTTACAACCAGACATCTCCTTTGATCTCGAATATCCAAACGTGGCTTCGGCAGTGCGCTCAGAGCTTGAATATAAAATTGAAACCAGTACCAATACTGAGATTCAGGCGTTTTCGCTTATTACACTCGGGCAGTTTTATACTGAAAATGTTCTTGCCGGGAGCACGGGAAGCCTTTGGGCAGGAAACCTATTTGAGAGCGCTTCCGGTTTCTTCAACAATTTGCTTTCAGATGAATCAGGAACTTTTCAGGTAGGCCTTAACTACGAGCAGGGCGTTCGCACCCCCGAACAATCTATGGCAGACAGGTTTGGGGTGACACTTTCAACCCAAATTAGTGAAAGAGTGCTCATCAACGGGCAGGTTGGGGTGCCGGTAGGGGGCGTTACAGAGACCGTTATTGTTGGGAACCTGGAGATAGAATTCCTACTAAATGAAGAAGGAAACCTGCGGGCAAAGATCTTTAACAGGGAGAACAACATTCAGTACCTGGGAGAAGAACTTGGTTTTACCCAGGGAGTAGGGCTGTCTTACCAGGTAGATTTTGATACTTTTAAAGAATTGCTTCGGAAAATAGTAGATACCGAATTATCAACTTCCGGACTCAAGGAAGAAGAGGTGGAAGGGCCTGTAGAGGAACAAAAAAGTCTGGCGCCCGATTACATCAAATTCCCGGGAGCCGATGACCTCTAAAAAAAACAGGCGTCAAAAATGTCATTTTTGACGCCTGTTTTTTGAGTTGTTACAACTGTTGTTCTACTTTGTTGCGATCATACTAATTTCTACATTTACAAACTTCGGAAGGTTTGCAACCTCTACAGTTTCGCGGGCCGGGGCTGTTTCTTCATCAAAATATTTAGAGTAAACGGCATTGATTCGGCCAAAGTTATTCATGTCACTTATAAAGATCGAGCTCTTTACTACATTCTCAAAATCCATTTCAGCTGCAGTCAGGATGGCTTTAAGGTTGCGCATTACCTGTTCTGTTTCGTCTTCAATAGTCTCCTGCTGTAGTTCACCGTTTACAGGGTTTATTGCAATTTGGCCCGATATGTACAGCGTATTTCCGCTTAAAACGGCCTGGTTGTAAGCTCCAATGGGTGCGGGAGCATCTTTGGTCTTGATAATTGTTTTCATAAGTTAAAGATAAGAAATTATAATCTTCTGTCTCTTTCCCTTCTCTTTTCGTACTTGATATCCCTCAACAGAGAAGACTTGATTCCGATGAAAAAGTTCCACTGCTTGTAAACCCCGAAAGGCGTCCAGCTAAAGGTCATTCTCCAGCTTTCCAGGTCCCTCGCAAATCTCAACTGTGTATGGGTGAAGCCGGTATTCACAAAATCATAACCCGAGGAGGCACCTACCGTCCATTTAGGGGAAAGTTCAACGTCTCCCGAGAACATGAGGGAATGAGAGGAAATATCGTTCTGCCTGGCACTGTTACTATAGTTAAGGGTATATGCAAGGCGCAGGTCCCAGGGAATATTGAAGTTGTACCAGCTGTTCTCGCTTTCTGCTTCCTCTTCTTCTTCGGCCATATCGGCTTCATGTTCGTCGTAAAAAGAACCATCTATGTCCATATCCTTTCCAAAAAGGTCATCTGGACGCCCGCCATTTCTGAAAGTCTGATTTTCGAGCCGGTTTACGTTCTCTTTTCCTCCTGAAAAATCGCGGCTGGAGAAGGAATATCCAAAGCTCATATTAGCATTGGTAAGCCTGAAGAGACTTCCGCCGTTTTGAATGTTCAGTTTATCAATACGCCGGTTCTCATTATTCAGCGCATAAACATCCAGGTTGGCCCCAAAGTTTATGTCCAGTTTGTTTTGTATCACCGGAAGACTTCCGCGTACGCTAATAGGAGAGAGTTTTAGTGAATCTCCTGCTAAATTATATGAAGTGCTAATGTTCAGGTTATTAAGCAGCTTTACTTTTCTGGGTTCGGCATCGGCCGAATCTTTTACTTTCGCCTCGAAAGTGTTGCTTAAAGAGAAGCCAATAGAGCTGGAAAACAGCTTTCCGGGAGGCCCGTACAGAGAGCCCTGGAACCTTGAATATTCTACCACACGCTCTTCCCGGCCTTCAGATTCCGGAATGATATATTCGTCGTAATAATGCTCGAACCCAGGATTTATATTATAGCTTATCGAAGGGCGCATTACGTGCCGAATTGCCTGATATTTCCCCTTTCCGCTAAAATTCTTTGTTCCGTAGATGGTTGTACCTATGCTGGTGTTGAAGTTATAGGTGCGAAAGGAATCAAAGCCCCTCACGGTATCAACAATTTCTCTTCGGGCTTCTTCATCATATGAACGGTCATATGTTCTGAAAACCCATGATTCGGTATAATTTGTTCCGGCACTAACACTTAAATAGTTGAACAATTTAAAGTTTGTGGTAAGCGGAATGGAATGCTGGGCCCCTAAAATGGCATCTTCGAACATCTCTGGTTTGAAGAAAAGGGAATCGGTGGTTTGAAACCTGTTCTCTCCTCTAAAATTATACTGAAAATTAATGTTCTCAATAATGCCTTTTTTGGCACCTACCTTTGGCTCGAAAGGGTAGACCCGGGCCATGCTCGCCTGCACTGTTGGCAGGGTCATGTTTATCTTTTCAGTATTGGTGTTCTGGCTGTGCGTGGCAGCAATACTCAGGTTGATTTGCGGCTGAATATTAAAGGTCTTTGAATAAGAGACCGAAGAACTCAGGGTATTGGTTAGCCTGTTTCCTGTGTTCATTTGATTGGTAGATGCCTGGTAGTAATCGCTGCTTCCAAGGTTTACAGATGCCGAGAACCTCGAAGAAGGGTTAGCCTTTGAATCCTGGGAGTGGTTCCACCGAAGGTTGTAAATGGTTGATTCAGAAAAATCGGGAAAACCTCTTTCACTGTTTATCAGCTTTTCATATCTAAAGCTAAGGTTTCCTCTAAACCTGTATCGCACGGCATAAGAAGACTCCATTCTTAACCCGTAACTCCCGTTGGTATAGTAATCACCCAGCACGGTTAGATCGACGTAATCGCTTATGGCAAAGTAATACCCACCGTTTTGCAGGTAAAATCCGCGGTTGTTATCGTCCCCAAAAGATGGAATTATAAATCCGGAAGTCTGCTCGTCGGTCATAGGGAAATACCCAAAAGGCAAACCAAGTGGTGTGGGTACATCGGCGATGTACATGTTCACAAGGCCCGAAACGATTTTTTTATCAGGAACTAACTTGATCCTTCTGGCGTAGAAATAGTAATCGGGATTTTCTTCATTTGGGGAGGTGGTGAATTTTACATTTTTCATGTAGTACACCGAGTCATTCTCACGTTTTGTGATCTCTCCCAGCACTTTAAATTCCCCCTGTTCGGTTCGGGAATTAAAGACGAGAGCTTTTTCCGAATCAAAGTTGAACCTGATAGAATCTGGTCGCACTACGCTCTGTGCCTGGGTAAATACCGGTTTTTGCGTGTAAACTCCTGCGGTATCAATTATTCCGTAGGCATAAACCTCGTTGGTCTCATTGTCGAGTACAATCCTTCCGGCGGTTATATTGATGTCGCCATAAGTTATTTCGGCATTATTATATAGGTATATCCTGTTTTCCCTCGGGCTAAGGCGCATGTAATCTTCGGCAGTATAAGTCACTCTGTCTGCCAGGATTTCTTTTTTTGGTTTAATGCTGTCCTTAGGGGTAAGCGTGATGACGGGAACAGGTGCTTCAATCCTTAAAGAGTCCATTATAGGCTGCACAGGTTCACGTTCAGCGGGAATGCGGATACCTTCATTCGTCTTGATTTCCTGAGCTGCAGATTTTGTGGCTAAAGAAAGCGTGAAAATACAGCAGGAAAGTATGTAAAGTATCTTTGTTCGCAATGGTACTTATGCTATTTTTGTATGGTGTGGCTCGTTTTTTGAAGTCTCAAAATTACATATATTTTTTAAGGTACCTTTTGAGTTATCGAAAAATAATAACCACCCCAATGAACCGTTATTTCCATATGAAAACGAATTTCTTTATCATTTTAATATTTCTTAGTGTCATTAATCCTGTTTTAGCTGCTTCGGAAGAAGTTGATCCTCCGCGGGAAAAGTTTGTGGTGGTCATAGATGCAGGCCATGGTGGTCATGATCCCGGCAACTCCTGGAATGGCTTCAAAGAAAAAGGGATTGCTTTGAACATTGCGCTTAAAGTGGGTGCCGAACTTGAAAAAATTCCCGATATCAAGGTGATCTACACCCGAAAATCGGATGTTTTTGTAACTCTTGCCGGAAGGGCACAGATAGCAAATAAAGCTGAAGCTGACCTTTTTATCTCTATACATATGAATGGTCACAAATCTCAGGCCCAGGGTACCGAGACTTTTGTGCTTGGGCTTCACCGTAACCAGGATAACCTTGAAGTGGCCATGAGAGAGAACCAGGTAATCTTTCTGGAAGAAGATTACGAAATGACCTATGATGGCTTCAACCCTAATTCTCCCGAGTCATATATTGGTCTTACGCTAATGCAGGAAGAATATCTTGACCAAAGTATTCTCCTGGCCGATTTGGTACAAAAGAATTTCACCAACATCAATAAGAGGGTGAACAGAGGTGTAAAACAGGCAGGTTTCCTTGTGTTAAGGGAGACCTATATGCCAAGCGTTCTTATTGAAGCAGGTTTCCTGAGTAATAAAAGTGAGGGTACTTATTTAAATAGCGCTTCGGGCCAGGCAGCTATTGCCGAATCTATTGTGCGTGCAGTAAAAGATTATAAGAGCTCCATGAATCTTGAAATGCTGGACCATCTGGAAGCTAACCCTCCCGTAGAACTCACCCAGGAACCAGAGAAAGCGCCCTCAGATGTTTATGATGGTATTACCTTTCGCGTACAACTGGCAGCTACCGGTAAAAAGCTGGATCCCAGCCCCAGAAACTTCAAAGGTTTGGTGGAGATCTCGAGAAACAAAGAAGGGAAATTGTTTAAATATTATTATGGAGGCACGTCAAGTTATTCACAGGTACAGGACCTGCATGGGAAGGCAAAACGCGCGGGATATCCAGATAGTTATATAGTTGCCTTTCGGGGAGATGAAAAGATCAGCGTTAATGAGGCGTTAAAAACAAAAATGAAATAGACCTTCTTTACTATATAAATTTTATATTTGTCTCTCATCAAATAGGACAATCTTTGTGAAATATACTAAAGAGGTAAAAACCGCTCTTTTGGCTATTGTAGCCATTCTTCTATTCATTTTTGGGTATAGTTTTTTAAAAGGCAAGAACTGGTTTGATTCCAGCAGGACTTTTTATGCTGTCTACAACGACGTAGAGGGACTTTCGCCTTCATCTCCTGTAACCATCAATGGGCTTAAAGTTGGAAATGTGACCAATATTGGTTTCCTAGATACTTCAGGTAAACTTGTAGTTACTTTTCTGGTAGATAATTCTTTTCCTTTTTCTGAAAACAGTGTAGCCGAAATTTATGGGGGAGGACTCATAGGAGGCAAGTCTCTGGCTATTATCCCAAAATATGAAGAAGGTGAAATGGCGCAATCTGGTGACACGTTACAAAGTGCGATAGAAGAAGGTTTGCTGGAATTGGTAAATGAAAGGCTCACGCCGCTTCAGGAAAAGATTGAAAAGGTAATTGTGAGCACAGATTCTTTAGTGAATTCTTTTAATGAAGTCATGAATCCCACAACCCGGGAAAATCTCAAGAATAGTATTGCTAACCTAAATTCTACTATTGCTTCGCTTAATAATTCGGCCCAGAGTGTAGAAGGTATCTTAAATACCAACTCTCCCAAGTTAGATCGCACCTTCACGAATTTAGACCATATGTCTACAAACCTGAGTAATTTTTCTGATACTCTTGTGGCATTTGACTTTAATAAAGTAACAGATGATATTGAATCTGCCGTGAGTAATTTCGAAACTGTTACCCAAAAATTGAATTCGGGTGAAGGTACTGCCGGGAAGTTAATTAATGATCCTGCGGTCTTTAATAATCTTGAAAGAGCGACCAACCAATTGGATGAATTGATACAAGACGTGAAATTGAATCCTAAACGTTACGTACATTTTTCTATCTTTGGTAAAAACCCCGGTCCTTATTCGCCGCCGGAAGACTCATTAAAATAACTAACCATGCAGATCCTTGCACAAGTCGCCTTTATCCTTGCTCTGGCAATAGGGATAGGTATTTTTATTCGCAATATCCGGAGGATGATCCGGAATATCAAAGTAGGTCGGGAGATAGACAGAACAGATAACCCTTCCAAAAGGTGGGGGAAAATGGCCAAAATTGCCCTGGGGCAATACAAAATGGTGCGCAGGCCGGTGTCGGGGATCGTTCACGTGATCGTGTATGTAGGTTTTATTATTATCAATATCGAAGTCCTTGAAATTATCATTGACGGGATCTTCGGGACTCACAGGATCTTTTCTTTTGCCGGTACACCGTACAGGTTTCTTATAGGGGCTTTTGAAATTCTTGCCTTGCTGGTACTGGTAGGGGTGATTATTTTCTGGATAAGAAGAAATGTCCTGAATATCTACAGGTTCAAAGCTAGGGAGCTTACCAAATGGCCGAAGAATGACGCTAACTACATTCTCTATTTTGAGATGGTGCTCATGTCGCTCTTTCTGATCATGAATGCGGCCGATTATCAATTACAGTTAAACCTGGCACCTCATTACGCTATGGCAAACGGGGAGATTGCAGGGGCATTTCCCGTTAGTGGCTTTTTACTTCCACTCCTTGAAGGTTTTAGTGATTCCACCCTTGTTTTGATCGAGAGAACAGCCTGGTGGTTGCATATACTTGGTATTCTTTTCTTCCTTAATTACTTATACTACTCTAAGCACCTTCATATTTTACTGGCTTTTCCAAACGTCTATTATTCTAAAATTAAGCCGAAGGCTAAATTTGACAATATAGATGCAGTTACTAAAGAAGTGCAACTTATGATGAATCCTGATGCCGATCCTTTTGCTGCACCCGCCGAACCGGAAGGGGAAGAAGCAGGAGAACCCGAAAAATTTGGAGCATCAGATGTTTTTGACCTTAACAGGGTACAATTGCTGAACGCCTATACCTGTACCGAATGCGGCCGGTGTACAGATCAATGTCCCGCCAATAATACAGGGAAATTGCTTTCTCCAAGAAAGATTATGATGGATACCCGTGATCGTTTGGAGGTAGTAGGGGAGAACATCAATAAGAATGGAAAATTTGTAGATGACGGGAAACAGCTTCTTGACGACCATATTCAAAGGGAAGAGATTTGGGCCTGTACTACGTGCCAAATGTGTATAGAGGCCTGCCCCGTAGGGATTGATCCACTTTCTATCATTGTTGAAATGAGAAGGTACCTTATGATGGAACAGAGTGCCGGACCTGCAGATTTAAATAATGCCCTTGGAAACATTGAAAATAACGGAGCGCCCTGGCCTTACAACCAAATGGACCGCTTAAACTGGGCAACAGAAAATTAAGTAATAAAATGGCCTTTTTCAGGCTATAACAAAAAATAAAATGGCAGAAAATATCAAAGTGCCAACCATGGCAGAGTATATGGCCGAAGGAAAACAACCCGAAGTCCTTTTTTGGGTAGGTTGCTCCGGAAGCTTTGACGACCGGGCTAAGAAAATCACCAAGGCTTTTGTAAGACTTCTGAGTAAAGCAAATGTAGATTTTGCTGTTTTAGGAACTGAAGAAAGTTGTACTGGAGACCCTGCGAAACGTGCCGGAAATGAATTCCTTTACCAAATGCAGGCTGCCGGAAATATTGAAGTTTTGAACGGGTATGAGATCAAGAAGATCGTAACCACCTGTCCTCACTGCTTCAATATTATAAAAAACGAATATCCCGGTCTTGGCGGTAATTATGAAGTAATGCACCATACCACCTTTTTAAAATCTTTGCTTGAAGAAGGACGGCTAACTGTTGAAGGTGGGAAATTTAAAGGCAAAAGAATCACTTTTCACGACCCGTGTTACCTGGGGCGTGGAAATGACATCTACGAAGCCCCGAGAGATTTGTTGAGAAAGCTTGAGGTGGAGCTGGTAGAGATGAAAAGATGTAAAAAAGACGCCATGTGCTGTGGTGCCGGGGGTGCTCAAATGTTCAAGGAGCCCGAACCCGGTAAGGAAGATGTGAATGTTGCCCGTACCGAGCAGGCCATAGATGTAAAACCCGAAGTTATTGCTGCAGGATGTCCTTTCTGTAACACAATGATGACCGACGGGGTTAAGGCCAAGAATAGGGAGGATAATATCGCAGTTATGGATATTGCTGAAATGATTGCCTCTGCCGAAGATTTGTAGTGCAGCTAAGTTTTAAAAATAAGGTGCTAAAAATGTTATTTTTAGCACCTTATTTTTTTACAGATCCTTTTCAAGGCGCAGCTGTATTTCCTCCGGACGCATATTCTTCACTAGAATGAGAATATCATCTTCCGTTAATCCTTCTTCAATATAATCCCCCTGTTTGCCCTGTAAATAAGCGTATCTTTCAAGATTGGTTCGGTATTTTGGGGCAGGAAGTTGCTTATCCTTGTCTCCGTAGCCTTTTAGATAGGCAATCACCGCCTCGTCATCAGGTATTTTCACATCTTTTTGAAGGTTGTATTGCTGCAAAAGAAAGACAGCCTCAGTGAGTCCTCTAAAAAGCATTTCGTCGTATGTTTTTCCTCCCGATGTATAGATTGGTTGCGTGTAATAAATTACTATAGGTGCAGTAATGGTAAATACATAAGATTCAACACAGTTAGTAAGCTCATCCCAAATGGCACCAACTTCCACATGTATTTGCTTTTCTTCGCGAAGCCATGCTGCCAGCTCGTGATGCTGATATGCTTCCGAAGAAAACCCCAGGTTTCTGGCTACCGTAAAAAGTTCTTTCTCCCTTATTTCCATCTTACAAAATTAGGTGAGTGCACGTGGAGAAATTATGATTAAAATCAGCTCACAACCTTAGTGTTAGTTCGTTGGGAAAGGATTCCTTTAAATATCTGGGAATGGGAGAATTTTAACCTTCTCAAATTGGATTCCCGACTCCAAATCTCTTATTTTTGTTTCTCTAAAAATTTCCAAATAATGTTTGTCCCATTTGATACCCTACCTGAAAGTTCCCGAGTTTGGATCTATCAGGCAAATCGCTCTTTTACAGAGGAAGAGCAAGCTGAAATTAAAGAAAAGATTCAACATTTTATAGAGCAGTGGACTGCCCACGGTGCCAACCTGCAAGCTTCTTTTGAAATGCGTTACAGACGATTTATCATCCTGGCGCTCGATCAAAAAATGAATGCAGCTACCGGATGTTCCATAGATGATTCTGTACGGTTCATTCAGCAGCTGGAGAAAGACTACGATGTAGATCTTCTCGACAAGATGAATGTCTCTTATAAGCAGGGAGAATTCGTGGCTTATAAAACTCTGACCGATTTCAGAAAAATGGCAAAAAACAAAGCTGTTTCTCCAAAAACGATCGTTTTTAATAACCTGGTAAATAACAAAGCCGAATACCTTTCAGATTGGGAAGTGCCTGCATCTGAGAGCTGGCACAAGCGCTTTCTTAATTAATGAGTTTTTGCAAGCCCAAACTTTCAGGCCTGTTTTTGGCCTTTATCCTTATTACCCAAATTTCCTATTCTCAAAGCCGGCCTTTAATTGCTGAAGATGTAGAGCAGCAGCGGCAATGGGTAGACAGCATTTATAATGCAATGTCGCTACAGGAAAAAGTGGGGCAGCTTTTTATGATCGATGTTTTTTCTTCAGACCCTGCATCAAAAATTGAAAAGGCAAAAGAACTGGTGGCCCAGCAGCATGTGGGCGGGGTCATCTTTTCAAAAGGAGGTCCAAAAAGGCAGGTAAAGGTTCACAATGAACTTCAGGAGCTTTCCAAAATTCCGCTGCTTATAGGTATGGACGCCGAGTGGGGCCTGGCAATGCGTCTTGATTCTACCTATGCCTTTCCGTGGAATATGACTTTAGGAGCAATAAGAGATGAAAGTTTAATTACCGAAGTGGGTGCGAGTATTGCAAAAAATTCTAAAAGACTGGGCGTTCATATGAATTTTGCCCCGGTAGTGGATATTAATACCAACCCCAAAAATCCTATTATTGGCAACAGGTCTTTTGGGGAAAATAAAAATAATGTTGCCAGCAAATCCATTGCTTTCATTAAAGGCATGCAAAGGGAAGGGGTGCTTGGCAGCGCCAAACATTTCCCCGGGCATGGAGATACAGAACGGGATTCCCATAAAACTTTACCCACCATTGATTTTTCCCGCGACAGGATATTCAGGGAGGAATTGTTTCCTTATAGAAAGATGATTTCTGAAGGGCTTGGAAGTATCATGGTTGCTCACCTCAATGTTCCCAGCCTGGAAGAACGCGCTCAATTTCCTTCCAGTTTATCGCACAAAATAGTCACGG
The DNA here is from genome assembly GCF_049569215.1 of Salinimicrobium sp. TIG7-5_MAKvit. Taxonomy (GTDB): domain Bacteria; phylum Bacteroidota; class Bacteroidia; order Flavobacteriales; family Flavobacteriaceae; genus Salinimicrobium; species Salinimicrobium profundisediminis. The sequence goes on from NZ_CP145903.1 coordinate 3,555,808, forward strand.
GAATTCTAAAAGAGGAACTGGATTTTAACGGGCTCATCATTACTGATGCGCTCAATATGAAAGGAGTTGCCGATTTTGATGAACCCGGTGAGATAGAACTGGCGGCTTTTTTGGCAGGAAACGATATTTTGCTTTTTTCTGAAGATGTACCTAAAGCTTCAGAAATGATCATAGAAGCTTTCAATAAAGGATTAATTACCGAAGAGCGCCTGAAGCATTCGGTAAGGAAGATCCTTTTTGCCAAATACAAAGTTGGCCTTGATCACTATGAACCTGTAGATCCCACTTATATTGTTGAAGAGCTTAACAGTATTCGCAACGAGGTGCTTGCACATAAGCTGTACGAGAACGCCATGACGGTCATAAAAAATGACCGGTCTCTCATCCCGCTACAAGATCTGGAAACCAGCAAAATTGCCTATGTTCATTTTGGAGAAGATCCCGGAAATGCCTTTTTTGAGCAGTTAAATCGCTACGCACAGGTAGATTCGGTTTCCGCAGAAAACCTGAATGAATTGCTAGACAAGCTCGAGTCGTATAATCAGGTGATTATTGGATATCATCAGTCTTCGGCTTCCCCCTGGAGCGGATTTAAAATGAACGAGAAGCAGCAGACCTGGTTGTACGAAGTAGCGAGAAAGAATCGGGTGATTTTAAATGTTTTCACAAGTCCGTATGCTTTGCTTGATTTGCGAACTACGGGTAATTTTGAAGCCATACAGGTGGCTTATCAAAATACGGAACTCGCTCAACAAAAAGCGGCACAGGTGATCTTTGGTGCTATAGAGGCTAAAGGGAAACTGCCGGTAAGTGCCGGAAATAATTTCCCTGTTGGCACCGGCTATAAAACAGGTACTCTTAATCGCCTTTCTTATGGCCTGCCCGAGCAGGTAGGAATGAATTCATATAAGCTAAGAAAGATTGACGAACTTATAGAAAAGGCGATAGATGAAAAAATGACCCCCGGCTTACAGGTGCTTGTGGCGAGAAAGGGTAAAGTCATCTATGAAAGAAATGCAGGATATCATACTTACGATAAAGAAATACCTGTGAAAGCTTCAGACGTTTACGATCTTGCTTCCCTTACCAAGATACTTGCTACGCTTCCGCTTCTCATGGAGCTTGTAGATAAAGATGAAATTGATCTCAATACCACACTGGGTGAAATGTTGCCATACTTCCGCGGAAGCAATAAACAAAACATCACCATTCTCGATATGTTATCGCATTATGCCAGGCTCAAGAGCTGGATTCCTTTTCATCGCATGACCATAGATCAAAAGACAAAAAGGCCCGATGTGAAATTTATTCGCACTGAACAGGATAGGGGCTTTGGCATACAAATAGCCGAAAACATGTATGTGAGGAATGACATTAGAGATTCGGTGCTTAAAACTATTAAAGATAGCCCGCTCGAGAGGCGAAAGGCTTATAAATACAGTGATCTTCCTTTTTATTTGCTGAAGTTCTATTTGGAAGATATCTATGGCACCTCCCTGGAATATCTTACTCAAGATCATTTTTACAGGTCTTTGGGAGCTCATAACACTACTTATTTACCTCTTCAAAAGCTTCCAAAAGAGCGAATTGTTCCCACCGAAAATGACAGGTTGTGGAGAAATCAGCTCTTGCAGGGATACGTCCATGATGAAGGTGCTGCACTTTTGGGCGGAATTGGAGGGCAGGCAGGACTGTATTCTAATGCTAACGATGTTGCCAAGATCATGCAGATGTACCTTAACGGTGGCCAGTACGGAGGGATAAATTATTTTGATCAAAAAACTGTAGACAAGTTCAATACCTGCTATTACTGTGACGACGATGTGCGGCGGGGAGTTGGTTTTGACAAGCCCCAGTTAGGCAATTATGGCCCTACCTGTGGCTGTGTTTCAATGACCAGCTTTGGGCATAGCGGTTTTACAGGAACTTTTACCTGGGCAGACCCCGATGAAGAAATAGTTTACGTATTTTTAGCAAATCGAATTCATCCCTCTGTCCAGAACAATAAGTTGACAAGGGAGAGCATAAGATCAAATATTCAGGAACTTATTTACGAAGCCATAGATCGTTAATACATGAAAATAGGCATTGTTTGTTACCCTACTTTTGGGGGAAGTGGTGTGGTAGCTACCGAATTGGGGATGGCACTCTCCCGCAGGGGGCACGAGATCCATTTTATTACTTATAAGCAGCCGGTAAGGCTAGAACAGCTTTCTCATAATATACATTTTCATGAAGTTAATGTACCCGAATACCCTCTGTTTCACTATCAGCCTTACGAGCTTGCCTTAAGCAGCAAGCTGGTAGATATGGTGAAATTGCATAAAATTGAGGTGCTGCACGTACATTATGCCATACCTCATGCCTATGCAGGTTACATGGCAAAAAAAATGCTTGAGGAAGAAGGAATCCACCTGCCAATGGTAACCACCCTTCATGGAACCGATATTACGCTGGTGGGCAACCACCCTTTCTATAAACCGGCAGTTACTTTTAGTATTAATAGCAGTGATGTTGTTACTTCGGTATCTCAAAGCCTTAAGGCAGATACCCTGCGTCTTTTTAACGTAAAGCGCGAGATTGATGTAGTGCCCAATTTTATAGACACCACAAAATATACCCAGTCTATTAGCAACTGCCAAAGAAGTAGGCTGGCTCAAAGTGATGAGAGGATCATTACCCACGTAAGTAATCTTAGAAAGGTAAAGCGGGTAAGAGATGTGATTATGATCTTTTATGAAATTCAGAAAAACCTCAAATCGAAGCTTATCATGGTAGGGCAGGGGCCTGAAAGAGAAATGGCCGAAGAACTGGTGCAAGAGTTAGCACTGGAAGATAAGGTGTTATTCCTGGGAGAATCTCATGAGATTGACCAGGTATTGAGCTATTCCGATCTTTTTCTTTTGCCTTCAGAAAAAGAAAGCTTTGGGCTTGCCGCCCTTGAGGCTATGGTGAATGGGGTGCCAGTGATCTCCACCAATACAGGAGGTCTGCCCGAAGTTAACAAGCAGGGTTTTTCGGGGTATTTAAGTGATGTGGGAGAGGTATCAGAGATGGCAGCCAATGCAATTCATATACTTCAAGATGATGCCACCCTTAAAAGGTTCAAAGAAAATGCCCGTAAACAGGCATTTATTTTTGATGTATACTCGGTTGTTCCTCTTTATGAAAACCTCTATTTAAAAGCTTTAGATATTACCCAAAAAGAAAAGGCTCGCAAAAATTAATTCCGGGAGCCTTTTTTATGATAATTGTATTATCTAGAACTGGTATCTAATCCCCAGCGCTATATCAAACCCAAGATCATCATTGTAATCACTGAATCCAATTTCAGGTCTAAAGTCAAGAGATAGGAGTAGGGGGAAATCAAAATCATATTCAATACCCACATCCCCGGCGATTAGAACAAAAAAGTCACTGTCATCACCAGTATCAACAGAACCTAATCCACCACCGGCACCGGCATACCAGTTAAATCCGCCTTCAAGGTTCCAAACCCACTGGTAAATTCCTGTTAGTCTAAAGGCATCAAGGTCATTTCTGCTTCTCCAACCCAAATCCAGTTCAAGTCGGTTGTTTTCGGACAATCCGTGTTGATAAGAAATTTCTGTTCCAAATCCATCATTGTCTCCCAAACGTAAACCCAGAGCATGATCTGCAATATTTTGTGCTTGTGAAGAAAGGCTAAAACCAAAAATACATAAGGTTAGTAAAACGATTTTTTTCATATCTTTTCATTTAATTTGTTCCTACAAAATTAGACTATCTGATATATCGATTACCCCTCACTTCCGCTAATTAAATGTTAATGTTAATAATGGCCTGTTAATCAGGCTGCCATAACCTGTTACTGCTCCCCTATGAATCAAAAGCTTAAAAAACTCGACCAAGACCTGCAAGGTGAACTCTTCTATGACGCCCTATGGAGAAGGATTTTTGCAACAGATGCTTCTGTTTATCGCACTATTCCTCTCGCTGTAGCCTATCCAAAAAATCTGGAAGACATAAAGCAGCTTATTTCTTTTGCCAATAAAAATAATACGTCGCTCATTCCTCGTACAGCCGGTACTTCCCTTGCAGGGCAGTGTGTAGGGGAAGGTATTGTAGTTGATGTCTCAAAATATTTCACTTCCATTCTTGAACTTGATACTGATAAGAAAACAGTTAAAGTTCAGCCGGGAGTGATTCGTGATGACCTTAACAGGTACCTGCAAGCCCACAAGCTGTTCTTTGGCCCAAACACTTCTACCTCAAACCGTTGTATGATAGGTGGAATGGTTGGTAATAATTCCAGCGGAACCACTTCTATCAAATATGGCACCACGCGCGAAAAGGTTGTGGAAATGAAAGTGTTGCTCAGCGATGGTTCAGAGGCTGTTTTTTCTGAAATTTCTTCGAAAGAATTCCGCAAAAAGATGGAGCTGGATACCATGGAAGGTGAGATCTACCGGAAGCTTTATGAAGAGCTTAAACCTGAAGCAGTGCGTGACCAAATCACAGCAGGTTTTCCAAAACCGGAGATCCACCGACGCAACACAGGTTATGCAGTAGATGAACTGCTGCCGGCTGAAGTTCTGGGAGGAAATGAAGATAAGATCAACATTTGTAAACTGTTGTCTGGTAGCGAAGGTACTTTGGCTTTTACTACCGAAATTACCCTGCAGCTCGATGCACTGCCACCGGAAAATGCTGTAATGATCGCTGCACATTTTGAGTCATTGGAAAAATGCCTGCAGGCGGTTGTTCCGGCAATGCAGCATTCCCTGTTCACCTGTGAGATGATGGATAAGGTGATCCTGGATTGTACGCGGAACAGTCTTAAATACCGCGAAAATCGTTTTTTCATAGAAGGTGACCCGGCAGCTATCCTCATGCTCGAAATAAGAGCATTTTCAGAAGAGGAATTGACAAACCGTACTGCCGAACTCCTAAAAACCCTTACGGATTCCGGACTAGCCTATGCACTTCCGGTACTTCGAAATGAAACCATAGATCTTGCGCTGGAATTGAGGAAAGCAGGTTTGGGGCTTCTCGGGAACATTGTAGGTGACCGTAAAGCCGTGGCTTGTATAGAAGATACAGCTGTGGCGGTAGAAGATCTTGCTGCATATATTTCAGAATTTTCCCAATTAATGCTCAATTACGGGCAGGATGCGGTGTACTATGCTCATGCCGGCGCAGGGGAACTGCACTTAAGACCTATCCTTAACCTTAAAAAGGAAGATGATGTGGTGCTTTTCAGAAAAATTACTGAAGAAGTGGCTGCCCTCGTTAAAAAATACGGGGGTTCTATGAGTGGGGAGCACGGTGATGGCAGGGTACGGGCCGAGTTTATACAGCTCATGATAGGAGAAGAGAATTACAACCTCTTAAAAAGGGTAAAAAACATCTTCGATCCAAATAATATTTTTAATCCGGGGAAAATCATTGACGCTCCCCCAATGGACGAGAGCCTAAGGTACGTGCCGGGTAGAAAAGAGCCCGAAATCGAAACAATTATGGATTTCTCCGATTCTCTCGGAATTCTAAGAGGTGCCGAAAATTGTAACGGGAGTGGCGATTGCCGCAAGCCCGCCGAAGCAGGTGGTGTAATGTGCCCCACTTACCGTGCCACCCGCAATGAAAAAGATACCACCAGGGCCCGTGCCAATGCTTTGAGGGAATTTTTGACTAATTCTGACAAACCAAATAAGTTTGATCATAAAGAGTTAAAGGAAGTACTTGACCTGTGCATTAGCTGTAAAGGCTGTAAAAGTGAATGTCCTTCTAATGTTGATATGGCCGCTTATAAGGCAGAGTTTCAGTATCAATACAACAGTACCAACGGCAGTTCGCTGCGTTCAAAAGCTTTTGCCTTCAACGCTGCTCTCAATAAAAAGACCTGGCGATTTTCCCCTTTTTCGAACCTTATGTTTTCAAATGGGCTTACGAGCGGACTTATAAAAAAATCAATGGGTATTGCGCCACAGCGGCGTTTACCTGCTCTATCCCGGCAAACCCTTTCTTCTTATTATAAAAAGAATGAGAGAAAACTTACCACGCCTATTAAAACCGTTTATCTCTTCAACGATGAATTCACCAATTATCTAGATTCTGAAATTGGTGTGGCTGCAATAAAGCTGCTTGAAGGGCTCAATTATGAGGTGAAAATTGTAAAACATCCTGAAAGTGGGCGGGGATTTATTTCAAAAGGTTTTTTAAAGGAAGCTAAAGAAGTAGCCAATAAAAATATTTCAATTTTCAAGGATATTATTTCTGAAGAGCGTCCGTTGCTCGGCCTGGAACCTTCAGCAATATTGAGCTTTAGGGATGAATATTTGAGACTTGCCGATGATAAGGCGGCTGCCATGAAAGTATCCAAAAATGCCTTTTTACTCGAAGAGTTTTTTAAGAAAGAAGTCATCGCCGGAAATATTACTGCCGATTCCTTTTCTTCGGAAAAGAAACGGATCAAATTACATGGCCATTGCCACCAGAAAGCTTTGGCGGGTGTAGAGAATACTTTTGTGATGCTCAACCTTCCGAAGAATTTTGAAGTTACCGTGATCCCTTCAGGTTGTTGTGGTATGGCAGGTTCGTTTGGGTATGAAAAAGAGCATTATGAGGTAAGTATGCAGATTGGCGAACAAACGCTGTTCCCTGCAGTGCGAAAAGCTTTTGCAGAGACAGTTATTGCTGCTCCCGGAACCAGCTGCCGACATCAAATCTATGACGGAACCGGTAAAAAGGCCCTTCATCCTGTAGTGATAATGGCTGCGGCTCTTAAATAAACATTTTTAAATCTTGGCTTAAAAAATTACATTTGCTCAAAATCACCTTCAATGGCCGGAAATTCCTTTGGAAATCTATTTAAACTTGTCACTTTTGGGGAATCACATGGCCAGGCTATCGGCGGAGTGATTGACGGATGCCCCGCCGGTATCCCTATTGACACCGAACAGGTGCAGCAGGAGTTGATCAGGCGTAGACCCGGCCAATCTTCTATTGTAACCCAGCGCAAAGAACCCGATACAGTAAAATTCCTTTCGGGTATTTTTGAGGGAAAGACAACAGGCACGCCTATTGGCTTTATCATCGAAAATGCCAACCAAAAGTCAAATGACTATTCGCATATTAAAGATGTGTACCGCCCTTCTCATGCCGATTATACTTACGATCAAAAATATGGCAACAGGGATTACAGGGGTGGAGGTAGATCATCAGCCCGCGAGACTGCCTGTAGGGTAGCAGCCGGAGCGATCGCAAAACAATTACTGAAAGACGTTACCTTCACCGCCTATACTTCTGCGGTAGGAGATATTAAACTTCAGAAGAAATTTGAGGAGCTGGATCTTTCCGAAATAGAAAAGAATCCGGTGCGATGTCCCGATCCTGCAACTGCCAAAGAAATGGAAACTTTCATTAAGCAAATTAGGTCGCAGGGAGATACTGTGGGGGGAGTAGTGGAGTGCGTGATTTCTAATGTTCCCGTTGGGCTTGGAGAACCTGTCTTTGATAAACTTCATGCCGCTTTGGGTGGTGCCATGCTTTCCATAAATGCCGTTAAAGGCTTTGAATATGGAAGTGGCTTTGCAGGTGCGTCTATGAAAGGCAGTGAGCACAATGACCATTTTCGAACCGATGGCTCTACGATTACCAACTATAGTGGAGGAATCCAGGGAGGTATTTCTAACGGTATGGATATAACTTTTCGGGTTGCCTTTAAACCCGTAGCTACCCTTATGCAAAAGCAAAAGACCATAAATGCTGAAGGGCATGAGGTAGAAATGCAGGGCAAGGGCAGGCATGACCCATGTGTGGTGCCGCGGGCAATTCCTATTGTAGAAGCAATGGCGGCTCTGGTTCTCGCCGATTTTTATTTGTTGAACAAAACGTCAAAAATATAATTTCAGAGATACTTTAGTATGAAAAAATTAGCGCTGCACTGGCAGATCTTACTGGGAATGGCCGCCGGGGTGATTTTCGCCCTTCTAATGACCAATTTTTCCTGGGGAGCCGAATTTATTAGTGATTGGATCAAACCTTTCGGAAATATTTTCATCAATGCCTTAAAATTAATTGCAGTGCCTCTTATTTTGGCGTCCCTAATAAAAGGGATCTCCGATTTAAAAGATATCTCAAAGTTGTCGAAAATGGGAACCCGTACAATTCTCATTTATGTTGCAACTACGGTGATCGCAGTAACAATTGGTCTGGTGATGGTCAACGTCATTCAGCCGGGTGCTGCAATTGCCGAAGATACTAGAAACGACCTCATTACGAGTTATGAAGGTGATGCCAACGTACGCATTGCCGATGCACAGCGGCAAAAAGAAGCCGGGCCTTTACAGGCGCTTGAAGATCTTGTTCCGGGGAACATATTCGCTGCAGCCAGTGACAACGGGAATATGTTACAGGTTATCTTCTTTGCGATCTTCTTTGGAATTGGTCTCATCTTAATACCCGAAGAAACAGCGAAGCCCGTAAAAGCCTTTTTTGACGGGTTTAATGAAGTCATTCTCAAATTAATTGACCTTATCATGCTGGCTGCGCCGTATGGGGTTTTTGCTCTTCTGGCTGCTCTGGTAGTAGAGTCACCAAGTTCCGATCTTTTTGCAGCGCTGGCCATGTATGCCGTTACGGTGCTTGTAGGGCTTGCACTAATGATCGGGGTTTATATGATGTTGGTTTGGATCTTTACCGGGCGTACCCCGTCTTTCTTTGAAAACGGAATTGCCCCGGCACAGCTCTTAGCTTTTTCTACAAGTTCAAGTGCGGCGACCCTCCCTGTAACTATGGAGAGGACCGAAGAACACCTGGGCGTGCACGAAGAGGTGACCAGTTTTGTTCTGCCAATTGGAGCTACAATAAATATGGATGGTACCAGCTTATACCAGGCCGTGGCAGCAGTTTTTATAGCCCAGGCTTTTGGTATGGATCTTTCTATTGGTGCGCAACTGGGAATTATTGCCACCGCCACCCTGGCGTCTATTGGTTCGGCGGCAGTGCCGGGTGCGGGAATGGTGATGCTGGTGATTGTACTTGCCCAGGCCGGGATCCCCGAAGCGGGTCTTGCTCTCATTTTTGCTGTAGACAGGCCTTTAGATATGTGCCGTACTATGGTGAATGTTACAGGAGATGCTGCTGTTTCTATGATGGTAGCAAAATCTGTAGATAAACTGGGAGAGCCACATGAAAGAAAGTGGGATGATAACCTTCCAAAAAAGGAAAAGATCTCCAAAGAAAAATAGGGATTTTTTATCCTGTAGTTCGTCAATTTTTTCACACATAAAGCTTGCGAGGCTTATAGGAATTTCTTGTATTTGCGCGGGATTAATTTTTAACCTGAATTTGTTCAGTAATGACCGATAAAACCCGCAGCTACTACAAAACGCTTCTGCAAATTGACCAGAATCTCGACCGTCTTGTTCGGGAGATCGATGTACTCAATTATTTGAATCCATTGAATATTGAGCAGGAAAAAAAGCGCTTTTTTGGCTCCAAATTTTCAGAAGATCCGGTTTTCAAATACAGGAAACTGAAGTTTGATCCCTATACGCTGCAACGGCAATTATTCAGCCAAAGGCTGGAAGACATTCCCGATGAAGATATTTACAAACTGTACTATGATGCCGTTTATGAATATTCTGGTTTGGTGCAGTGTGTTGCTACCGTGGGTAAAGAAAAAAAGTTCTTTTACAATTCGCTGCGGGTATTTGGAACACCTACAGAGAAGGATGTCAAAAATGCCAAATTTATCCTTCATTTTCACAAAGAGGAAGACGCGGAAGAAATGGTGCCCCGGTATAATGCCGATCAGGCACAGGCTTATTTTCAGGCTTTTGGGGAAAGATATCCTTTTAAATTCCGAATAAGACAGAGTAACAGCATCACGGGAGCAGCCATGGCCTTAAATTCGGGGGAACTGGTTGTCAAAAAGAACAGGAAATTCAGTGACAATGACCTGAAAGTCCTTTCCAATCATGAGATCTCTGTGAACATGCTCACCACCTTTAACGGATTAGACCAAACCCTGAGGATCTTTTCTCACGGCTTCGCCAATAATCATCCTACCCAGGCCGGACTCGGGATTTTTAGTGAATATATGAGCGACAGCCTGAGTCTAAAAAGGGTAAAGGAACTTGCATATCGGGTACTTGCTGCCGATAGCCTTATAAAAGGCTACAGCTTTAGTGATACCTTTGATCTCTTGTACAGCCAGTACAAGCTTGACCGCGAAACCTCCTGGTTAATTTCCCTAAGAGCACACCGCGGCGGCGGATTTACCAAAGATTATCAATACCTGCCCGGCCTTAAAAAGGTTTACGACTATTATGCTTCTGAAAAGGACATGGGGCTACTGCTTACCGGTAAGGTGGCTCTTGAAGACGCCGAACTTATCGAAAAGCTTCAGCAAAAAGAACTGGCTAAAAAGAACACCCACTATCCTCATTCTTTTCAGGAGAACAGGAACACCAATGAAAAGCTCAAATTCCTATTAAGCAATCTTAAATAGGTGATCAGTGTTCAATTTCGGTGCTCAGTGATGAGTTTGATCTCTGACTTTGCCTGAATATGGTTACATTTTTCAGGCTAATGATCTTCTCAAGATTTTATACTGCAATAATTTATAGTACTCAACGCTTCGGCACAAGTCCATTATTCAGCTTTGAACGTTGAACTTTAAACTTTAAACCTTTAAAGTCTATTTCAGGAATAAAGCCTGTAGCTCGGGAGTGGGCACCATACAAGTGTCCTTTTTTCCAAACCAGCTGTACCTGTTATTGGCAACAAGGCTATATACGCCATCTCTAAGACCTTCGGGTAGGGACTTAAAATACTTTAGCCAGGAATAGCCTTTTAAATGTCGGGCGATCTCGATTGCAGCGGTAGATTTGTGATAATATGCCACCCCGGGCTCGATAAGGATCACCGAATTCAGGTTTTCTGTATCTATTCCTTTTTCATTAATGATTTGACGGCCCACATCACTTTGAAGGGGTGCAAATCTAAACACGTCATTTACATCATTCTTAATGATGGTTTGTACCGTTTTGTTGCAAAGATTACAAACACCATCAAAAAGGATGATCTTCTTGTTTTCAGGGAAATTTACCATAATTTTTCTTTTTCTATTTTTTTCGTTGCACGAGCTCCAACTGGTCTACAGAAACCGAAGTAGTGAAAATACCGTAATTCACTTTAGCATTTCCTTTCTCAATACTGTCAATGCTTCCAACGGCTTTCCCGTCTTGCATACGCACTCTGTCTCCTACTTTTAAAACCGGTTTTGGCTTTGCAACTTCTTCTTTAATCTCTTTTTCCTGCTTTTCTTTTTTCTTTTTTCTAATTTCTTCCACCTTCTTTTCAGCTTCCTGCATCACCTTCTTTTCCTTCGCTTTTTCCACCTTTTTTTCTTTAGGTGAAACTTTTTTTCGCTTGGAATTTTCCACTTCTATGATCTTCAGGAATTCGGCAATAAGCTCTTTTTTCTTTTTATTCTGAAAATATTTTTCGCCCAGTTCATTGATCTTGTTACCTAAATAAATTAACCGCTGATTGCTGTCGTATAACTCCTGAAAATTCTCCAGTTTCTGCTGAATTCGGGCGTTTGTTTCTTCCAGCTTTTTCTTTTCAGATTCTGTTTTCTGTTCTTTGGTCTTTAAAGCTGTTGTTGTCTTCGAAAGTTTTGACCGTTCCTTCTGAAGGTCGGCAATACTTTTATCAAACCTAATTTTTCCCCGTTCTACCTTCTTTTTTGACCGGTTGATAAGGCTGTAGGGAATTCCGTTCTTTTGGGCTACCTCAAAGGTGAAGGAGCTTCCGGCTTCTCCCATGTGCAGCTTGTAAAGCGGTTCCAGGGTTCTCGCATCAAACAACATGTTTGCATTGATAACATGCGGCAGCTCGTTGGCCAGCATCTTTAGGTTGGCATAGTGGGTAGTGAGAATTCCAAAGGCTTCTTTTTCATAGAAAACCTCCAGGAAAGTCTCAGCCAAAGCCCCCCCCAGTTCCGGGTCACTCCCTGTACCAAATTCATCTATCAGGAAAAGCGTTTTATCATCTACTTTCTTTAGAAAGTAATTCATGTTCTTTAAGCGGTAGCTATAGGTGCTCAGGTGGTTTTCAATACTTTGATTGTCACCAATATCTGTAAGTATCCTATCAAAAAAGCACATCCTGCTGTATTCCTGTACCGGAATAAGCAAACCACTTTGCACCATGAGCTGTAAAAGCCCCATGGTTTTGAGGGTGATACTTTTCCCACCGGCATTAGGACCCGAAATTACGATAATGCGTTTATCCCTGCTCAACTCAATGGTCTGCGGATAGGTCTTTTTATTCTGCTTCCTGTTGGTAAGCAAAAGCAGCGGATGATAAGCATCTATTAGTTCAATTTCCCTATCGCGTGAGATCTTTGGCATTACGGCATTCATGTCCATCCCGTACTTTGCCTTGGCAGCAATGACATCTATATTACTGAGAAATTCCTGGTAGTCTATCAGTAAGCTGCGATAAGGTCTTATAAAGCTTGTCAGCTCCTTCAGGATCTTCTTTATTTCTTCCTTTTCTTCATACTCCAGGTTGTTCAGCTCGCGGGTGTAGTTATAGGTGGTTTCGGGCTGGATGTATACTATACTTCCGGTCTTAGAATTCCCTAAAATTCCGCCTTTAACCTTTCGCCGGTGCATGGCAGAAACTGCAAGCACTCTTATATTATCTACTACGGTCTCGCGTATGTCATCAAGATAACCAAGGTTGTTGTAATGGGTAAGAGCACTCCCAAAGCTTGAGTTAATTTGCCCTTTTACATGTCCAATCTTTCTGCGTGTTTCCTGAAGCAGGGGAGAAGCGTCATCTTTTACCTCTCCAAAACGATCAATTACCTGATTAATTCTTTCAATGATGAGCGGAGTATACTCTACTTCTGAAGCAGTTTCGTGAAGACAGGGATAAATCACCTCAAACTTCTCAAAGAACCTGATGAGGATGTTCGATGTTTCTGAAATTGAGCCAATCTTCCTGAAACTCGAAGCCTCCAGCCGGGTCTCTTCAATCCCCAGGAATTTTATTTCCTGGTCTATAGCATCAAAGCCATGATTGGGAATACGACTTTCCTGTTGGTACGAAGACACATATTCATTAGTTTTTCGAAGCGCAAAAATGGTTTCTTTGTAACTTGAAAAAGGAGCTATTTCGAGCGCTTTATTCTTACCGGGACCTGTGACCGTATACCTGCTAACTTGCTGGCATATTGTAGGAAATTCAAGGTCCTGAAGAGTCTTGGCTGTAATTTTGATCATAGAAAAATTCCCTATTTTTGGGAAGCTGCAATTTAACCAATAATATGACCTTTAACCTCACCCCAGATTGGAAAAAAAAGTTAAATCACGAGCTTGAAAAGCCTTATTTTAAGGATCTTCTAAAATTTGTGTCTGCCGAATATGAGGCGAATCAGTGTTTTCCTCATCCCGATAACATATTCAAAGCCTTTGAACTTTCTTCTTTTGAGGAAACTAAAGTGGTAATTATAGGGCAAGATCCATACCACGGTTACGGGCAGGCCCATGGTTTGTGTTTTTCTGTGCAGCCAGAAACCAAAGTTCCACCTTCTTTAGTAAATATTTTTAAAGAAATTAGCGATGATTTAGGAACACCTTTGCCTGGACATGGCAACCTGAAACACTGGGCAGAGCAGGGGGTATTAATGCTAAATGCCACGCTAACAGTGCGGGCAGGGCAGGCCGGCTCTCACCAGGGGAAAGGCTGGGAAAAATTTACAGATGCCGTGATCTCCACTTTGTCAAATGAGCGGGAAAACCTGGTATTTCTCCTGTGGGGTGGCCTTTCACAAAAGAAAGGCCGTAAAATTGATTCCAAAAAACATTTAGTGCTTACCAGCGGGCACCCCTCTCCATTAGCAGCGAATAGAGGCTACTGGTTTGGGAACAGGCATTTTAGCAAAACCAATGAATTTCTAAAATCTATAGGCAAAGAACCCATAGCCTGGTAATTAGAACCTGTAACCTACGTTAACCGTGGGGAGCAGGACGATATCGGGAGAATTTTTATCAAAGAGGTTTCTGCCTATTCCAAAAGATACATCAATTAGAAAGCCCTGTTTGGCAACAAATTTTCCACCTACACCTATTCCAATAGCGATATCGGTATATTCCAGGTCGGCTTCTATGGTCTTTAATTCTCCGGTGGTTGAATCTCTTATTTCAACCTCTTTTTCGTTATTTCCATTAGAGAACATCCCAAAGGCTTCGGCATAATAGCCGCTGCCAACCCGGTCATCTTTCAGAAAATATTTAAATTTTCCGGTAATTGAAAAATCTTTGGAATAGACTTCAGAAAGATCTACATCTTCGCCTTCGTTCTTATTGAAGACTTTTGAGAAGAACTCGACTCCGGCAGAAGTGTGATCGCTAATAAGGCGTTCGTACCCCACATCAAGTGCCCCAAAAACCAACAGGTTAAGCACATTAAGGTGTGCCTCGCTTTTGGTTGTATCCCTTTTGAAGATGATCTCTTCCTGGAATGCAGGTTCTGTTTCAGTTTGAGAAGTATCCTGCATAAATGCTCTTTCCTGGGCTATTCCCGGTGTCGCCAGAAGCAGGAGTGTCAAAAATGTCAAAAAATTGATCTTTTTCATATTCATTTATCGGGGTAAAAAATAGTAATTGTCTTTGGTCTCCGGGATAAGGTCAAGCTCCAGGAGCTGCTCCTGTACCTTCTGGATCTCAAGCACAGAAATTTGTTTTTGGCTCCAGGTAGTGATCTTAAGCCATTGCTCAATATCCTCTACTTTTTGGTCGTATTTTTTAGCTAGTGCGAGCTCGACTTTTGGGATTTCCTTAAATTTTTTAGTGACCTCATTTAGTGTCTTGAGCATGGTGAGGATTCCTGCCTGGTCTGCCTCAAAAAAGTCTTTTCTTACGGCAATTACAAAGCAGGACCAGGGGGTAGGGCAATCTCCAACTCTTCTAAACACTCCTTGATCTACGAGAGGTTTCGTGGTAAAGTGTTCCCACATAAAATAACCTGCCCTTCCTTCCTTTAAGGCTTTCACAGCCCCGTTGATGTCGCCCACAACTTCAAATTCAAGTTTTGAGGTATCCCAGTCCATATTTCGGGCGTTTACGTACGCCATCAGGTGTGAACCCGACCCATACCGGCTAATAGCCACTTTTTGATTTTTCAGGTCTTCCACCGACTCAAAATTTGATTCAGCAGCTACGTGTATTCCCCAAATTAGTGGAGAAGCAATGTATTCCTGTACAATAAGTGCCTCATTTCCGTGTAAAATATCTTTGATAATACCTTCAGTAAGAATAACGGCAACATCAATCTCTTTATTTCTTAAGGCCTTGCACATAGCCCCGGTACCGTCGGGAAAATCGCGCCAGCTAAGATCGAGACCGTTGTTATTAAATGTTCCGTCATCAATACAAAGGTGCCATGGCAGGTTGAAATGTTCTGGTACTCCTCCAACTTTTATATTTCTCATGAGGCATGTTTTTCTTTGAGGTACTTGTATATTTGGTACTGTGATCTTATTTCTTTTTCTCCCGGTTTGGCCGCTACAAAATTATTCTTTTCTGTGGGATCCTGAATTCTGGCCTTTACATTATCGTTAAATTGTATTTCAAGGATATCTTTAAATTCCTTTGCGATATCTTCATCATAAATGGGTGCGATCACTTCTATCCGGCGATCCAGGTTTCGTGTCATCCAGTCGGCACTACCAAAAAAGAGCTCTTCCTTTCCGTCATTTTCGAAGATGTAAATGCGGCCGTGTTCTAAAAAACGGTCAATTATGCTGGTCATGTAGATGTTGCTGCTAAGGTTCTCAACCCCTGCCACCAGGCATGTAAAGCCCCTAACCAGGAGCCTTATATCTACACCTGCTTCACTGGCGTCATATAAAAGGTCGATGATCTCCTTATCTTCAAGGCTGTTCATTTTAGCCTTGATCTCAGCTTTTTTGCCAAGTTTTTTATTCTGAATTTCCCGGTTGATCATGTCTGCAAAAGACTTCCTGGTCGAAAATGGCGAAATGAGAAGGTGTTTTGCCCGCGGGATAATTAATTCCCCTTCAAGCACCAGGAAAACCCGTGAGAGTTCGCTTGTTAGCTTCTCATGTGCGGTAAATATTGCATGGTCACAGTAAATTTTTGAGGTTTTGCTGTTAAAATTACCTGTACCAATATAAGCGTAGTCTTTTAATTCTCCATTCTCTTCCCTGGAAACCAGCAGGATCTTGGAATGAACCTTAATTTTGGGGTAACTATAGATAACTTTAGCCCCTTCTTCTTCAAACTTTCTACCCCAGTCGATATTATTCTTTTCGTCAAACCTGGCTTTAGCCTCAATAAAGACAGTGAGTTTTTTGCCATTTTTGAGTGCCGAGAGAAGGGCAGAAGTAACTACAGATTCATCGGCAATCCTGTAAATGGAAATCTTTATTTCCTTTACCTGTGGGTCGTGTGCGGCTTGCTGTATGAAGCGTTCTACATATTCAAAAGACATGTAAGGAAAATGAACCGACTGGTCTTTTTTTGCAATGACCTCAAAATAATTTTCAGCAGTTTCCAAAACAGAATGTTTTACCGTGGGCCATTCTTCAAAATGTAAGGCCGGATTATTTGTGGGATCAGGGAAAGAAAAATAGTCACTAAAATTGTGATATCTGCCACCCGGCATCATGTCAATTTTTCCAAGTTTAAGCCGCTTCCGCAGTATTTTTTGATCTTCTTCCGGCATATGGGAGTCATAAAGCAATCTCGTAGGTTGGCCATCGGTGCGTTGTTCTAAAGATTCATAGATCTTCTCGGCCAGCAATCCGTCTACTTCATCATCTATATACAACTCCGCATCCCGGGAAAGCTTGATCTCGTAAATTCCGGTAATTTCTTTATCAGGAAATAACTTCGGTACGTTTACTTTTACAATATCATCTAAAAATGATATTTTATACTCCTCTGTTTCCGAAGAAAAAGTGATGAACCTTTCGCATTCATCTGTCGGAATATTTACAATTCCAAACTCCGATTTATCCCCGAAACACACCATAAAGTAGAGGCTGTTATTCTCCAAAAAAAGCTCTTCGCCACCAAAAGCGCTTGTTGTAGTAGCATTGATGCACTTTCGTATTTTCTTAAAATACCTGTGTGCAAATTCTTCCTGGTGCGCATTGTAATCTTCCCTGTGTACCAGGTGTATGCCTGCGGTCTCCAGCTCGGGGATGATCTCTTCTCTATAGATCATACCGAACTTTTCCTGTTGCTCCCTTACTTCCTTGAGTATTTCCTTTACCGTCTTATTCGGCTTTAAGGCCAGCTTTTTCCTGATGCTTTTCTCTACCCGTTTCATTTGCCTTAGCTGGGAAACGCGAACCCGAAAATATTCATCGAGATTCATGGAGAAAATAGCCAGGAACTTTAGCCGCTCGTAAAGAGGTGTGGTCTTATCCTGTGCTTCCTGCAGCACTCTCTCATTAAAACTTAACCAATTTAAATCGCGGTGCCTTTTAATTTTCTCTTCAGGCTTTAACATACGGAGGGGTTTCGTCAAAAATACGAATATGAGGTACGAGGGCTTTTAATATTCTGTTAAATGAAATTAGGCTGATACTATCCTGTCCAGAGCATATTTTATGGTATTCTCTACTGCCTGTGCACCATCTTTGGTAAAGTTTCCGGTTGCCCGGTTCGCGATGATGGCATTAAGAGATAAAGCTTTATGGCCCAACATTGCTGAAAGCCCGAAAATCGCTGAAGTTTCCATCTCCAGGTTGGTGATCTTTTTTCCTTTAAAGCTAAAGGTTGCCAGTTTATCTTTCATGTTGTCATCTCTCAAGGGAAGTCGGAGAACACGGCCCTGCGGGGCATAAAACCCTGAATTTGAACCTGTAAAACCTGCAAATACCTGCTCGCTCATAAATTGCTCTACCAGGGAAGCATTGGCCGGCACCACATAAGGTTTACTGTTTCTTTCATAAGTGCCAAGATGCGTTTCTATGGCTTCATTGAAATCCTGAAGCTGTACTTGATCGCTTTGGTAAAAGTGAAGAAGGTTATCAAAACCAACGGCCATCTCGCTCACTACTATAGAGTCTACCGGTATATCTTTTTGAATAGACCCCGAAGTTCCAACTCTAATGATATTAAGGCTGGTTTTTTCGGCTTTCATATCGCGGGTCTCAAAGTCGATATTGACAAGTGCATCAAGTTCATTGAGTACAATATCGATATTGTCTGTACCAATTCCCGTGGAGATCACCGATATTCTTTTGCCTTTGTAAATTCCGGTTTGGGTGTGGAACTCTCTTTTCTTAACGGCTACTTCTACTTTATCGAAGTGCTTTGTGATCTTATCTACCCGGTTTTGGTCTCCCACCAAAATAACAGTATCGGCAAGATGTTCGGGTTTTAAATTGAGGTGATATATGCTGTTGTCTTTGTTCAGAATTAATTCTGATGCTGCTAAATGATTCATGTTATAATTTTAGTAGATCGTGTGAAACGGGGTCGTAAAGAAAGTCGTACTTTCTTACACCGCCATAGCATTCGTCATCTTTTAGGTTCTGGTAATAATTTTTTGTGCCTTTTAACGCTTTAAGGCCATCTTCATTCAGTTTCAGTTTTTCTGCTGAAGTTTCGTAGAAAGGGTTAAGCTTTTCAAGGATCCGCTGCATCTGTACATCTACATAGCCGTAATAACCCTGATATTGAAGGGCATAGCCTAAAAGATGATGCTGCGATTTAATGTCGTGTTCTTCTATGAGTTTTAAGACGTTAATTTCCAGGGAATTCAATCCGGTATTTATATTAGGGAAGCGCTCAATATGGGCTCTAATAGAACTTGACAAATATTCAAAGTTTGTGGTCTTTTTGATTTCCGACATAAGCCGTTTTGGGTTTTTACTGCAGTACAGCTCCCAAATTAATTGTGCGGTTTGAATATCGGCCTTTTCAAGTGGAATCCTATATTTATAATGTTCGTTAAGATTTTTATCTGAAAGCTGCGAAAGGGCAGTCATTTCTGCTTCGCCTTTTAGTTTACGGCTACACACTAAAGAGAAAGGTCCATTTTTCTTATTCTGAAGCAGGAAGCTAATAAGGGCAAGCATGTTCATGTGTGAAAAGAGGTCGAACTCAAACCATAACACTATTTCATCATAATTATTGATGGCTGCCAGTTTTACCAGTTCGCTAAGAAACTCCTCCTGGTACTGCTCTTCAGAAATATTGTACTTCTCAAGAAGAAAAGTCTTTCTACGCAACACAAAGTCTTCGTCTCCCACATCAACCGTTGTAGGGCCTTCACATAACATTTCCCTCCAGGTGATTACATCTCCGGGAATTGAAAGATTGGAAATTTGTTCAGAAAGATCGTCCCCGTTGGTAATATGTAGTATTTTCTTTTCCTCCATAAAATATCTTTAACCTCCAATGCGCTTTACTTTGTAACCAAGCTCTCTAAGGTAAGACATTACTTTATCTCTAACATCTCCCTGAATTATAATTTCACCATCTTTAACAGAGCCTCCCACACCGCATTTCTTTTTCAGGTCTTTGCCCAGGGCATCGAGATCTTCTTGCGGGCCAACATACCCCTTTACCACGGTCACTTTCTTTCCTGCCCGCCCTTTGGAGCTATAATGGGCTTCGAGAAGTTGATCTTGTGGAGCTAAACTTTCTTCTTGCTCTTCATTGTGGCTTTCAGGCTTAAAATCTTTATCTGTAGAGAAAACAAATCCTCCCAGGTCTTCCAGCCCCATCTTTTTCTTAGCCATAAAAAACTATTTTTTGAGTCCTATTTCTACCAGTCTTTGATGAAGGAATTCTCCGGCAGTAATATCGGGGTAAGCTTTTGGGTGTTCATCATCTATACACTCTTCAAGACAATTTAGTGGCATTTCACTGCGAGGGTGCATAAAGAACGGAATGGAATAACGCGGATTGCTCCATTGCTCTTTTGGAGGATTGACCACCCGGTGTATTGTACTTCTCAGTTTGTTATTGGTATGCCGCTCCAGCATATCTCCCACATTGATCACGAGCTCATCTTCCTGCGGAATAGCATCTATCCATTCCCCGTCTTTTCTTAACACCTGAAGCCCTCCGGTAGAAGCTCCCATTAAAAGTGTGATAAGGTTGATGTCTCCGTGAGCTCCGGCTCTTACTGCGCCTTTAGGCTCTTCGGTGATAGGAGGGTAGTGAATGGGCCTCAAAATGCTGTTCCCGTTGCTGGTCCAGTGGTCAAAATAGAACTCGTCCAGGCCAATGTATAATGCTAGAGCCCGTAACACATAGATTCCGGTTTTTTCCAACATTCTGTATGCTTCCATCCCGGTGTGGTTAAAATCGGGAAGCTCTTCTACCTGCACGTTTTCAGGATATTCTTCAGTAAGATTTGCATCTTTTGAAGGCTCCTGTCCAAAATGCCAGAATTCTTTAAGATCTCCCTCTTTCTTGCCTTTAGCGTGCTCTTTTCCGAAGGAAATATATCCGCGTTGCCCTACAAGCCCCTCAATTTCATAATTCTGTTTGGTTTCAAGCGGAAGGGCAAAGAAATTCTTCACTTCTTTATATAGCTCATCCACAAGATTGTCGCTCAAAAAATGGTTTTTTAAAGCAACAAAACCTATTTCTTCGTAAGCCTTACCAATCTCATTTACAAATTTTTGCTTTCTCTTTGGGTCATCAGACAGGAAGTCGGCCAGGTTAACGCTGGGTATATTGTTCATCTCCATAGGATCATTTTTTAGATACCACACAAAGTTAAATAAAATAAGAAGAGTGTCGTGGGCTTTAAATTTTTCTTAATAACAACGA
Source organism: Salinimicrobium sp. TIG7-5_MAKvit (assembly GCF_049569215.1). Lineage (GTDB taxonomy): Bacteria > Bacteroidota > Bacteroidia > Flavobacteriales > Flavobacteriaceae > Salinimicrobium > Salinimicrobium profundisediminis. Next base: position 3,576,633 of record NZ_CP145903.1, read on the forward strand.
ATCCTATTTTAAGTACATTTGAGGAACCAATGCTTAATTATGAAAATTAAAGAAACTTCATTTCAACCTGATATAGAATTCGACAGAACAGATTTTAATGACGGGCAGCTCCTCACTTTTTACAGGGAATTGCTTAAGCCCAGGCTCATCGAAGAGAAAATGCTGGTGCTTTTACGCCAGGGTAAAATATCAAAATGGTTTAGCGGGATAGGCCAGGAGGCTATATCTATTGGAGTAACGCTTTCTCTTCAAAAAGACGAATACATCCTGCCCATGCACCGTAACCTTGGGGTGTTTACGGCCAGGGAAATCCCGTTGTACAGGTTATTTAGCCAATGGCAGGGAAAAGCTTCGGGTTTTACCAAAGGCCGCGATCGCAGTTTTCACTTTGGTACGCAGGAATATAAGATTGTGGGAATGATCTCACATTTAGGCCCTCAGTTGGGGGTTGCCGATGGTATCGCTCTTGCTCACAGGCTTCAAAAAGAGCAAAAAATCACTGCAGTTTTTACAGGCGAAGGCGGCACGAGTGAAGGGGATTTTCACGAAGCGCTAAATATTGCTTCGGTATGGCAGCTGCCGGTGATGTTTTGTGTAGAAAATAACGGCTATGGGCTTTCAACGCCAACTTCGCAACAGTATAATTGCGAGAATATAGCCGATCGGGCTGTGGGTTACGGTATGGAATCTCATATTATCGACGGAAATAACATTTTAGAGGTCTACGGAAAGGTTTCCAGGTTGGCTGAAAGTATGCGAAAAGATCCGCGCCCCGTTTTACTGGAGTTCAAGACCTTTAGAATGAGGGGTCATGAAGAAGCCAGCGGAACAAAATATGTTCCTAATGACCTGATGGAACAGTGGGTAATCAAAGACCCTGTAGATAACTTCCGGGAATTTTTATTAGTTGAAAAAATTCTTTCTGAAGATCTTGACAACCAATACAAAGCGGAAATCAAGCAGGAAATAGATGAAGACCTAAAAAAGGCAAATGCCGAAGCTGGTATAGATTTCAATGAAACTGAAGAGTTAAATGATGTATATCAAGAGTTTAATTATGAGGAATTTACTCATTCCGAAGAAACAGAAGAGCTTAGGTTTATAGATGCTGTATCTCAGGGATTAAGGCAATCAATGCAGCGGCATGAAAACCTCGTGCTCATGGGGCAGGATATAGCTGAATATGGCGGTGTCTTTAAAATAACCGAAAATTTCGTCGAAGAGTTTGGGACCGAACGCGTGCGTAATACTCCCATTTGTGAGTCGGGGATTGTAGAAACCGCAATAGGGCTTTCTATAAAGGGAATGAAAGCGATGGTGGAGATGCAGTTTGCAGATTTTGTGAGTTCCGGGTTTAATCCTGTAGTGAATTACCTTGCAAAATTACATTACCGCTGGAACCAGCAGGCCGATGTGGTGATTAGGATGCCTTGTGGTGCAGGTGTAGGAGCCGGCCCTTTCCACAGTCAGACGAATGAGGCCTGGTTCACCAAGACTCCGGGCTTAAAAGTGATTTATCCGGCGTTCCCTTATGATGCCAAAGGATTATTGAACACAGCTTTTAACGATCCAAATCCGGTACTTTTCTTTGAACACAAGGCGCTGTATCGCAGTATACGCCAGCAAGTGCCTAAAGATTACTATACCTTACCCTTTGGAAAAGCAGCTTTACTGCGCGAAGGCCGGGATGTAACAGTGATAAGCTTTGGCGCGGCGGTGCATTGGGCGCTGGAGACTCTCAACGCTCACCCTGAAATAGATGCCGATCTTCTTGATTTAAGGAGTCTGCAGCCGCTGGATACTGAAGCCATATTTTCTTCAGTAAAGAAAACAGGGAAAGTAATTATCCTTCAGGAAGATAGTGTCTTCGGCGGAATAGGTTCTGATATTGCAGCCATGATCGCCCAGGAGTGTTTTGAAGCTCTCGATGCGCCGGTTATGCGGGTGGGCAGCCTTGAAACCCCAATACCATTCTCAAAAGCTCTCGAAGAAGGCTACCTTCCCAAAAAGAGATTTGAGGAGAAAATTCTGGAGTTATTGAAGTATTAAGAAAGAATTGGCGGTAAGTTGATTTTGTTAGGATTTCTTTACAAAAAACTTGTTAAATAAGTAATAATCTTTTGTCTGCCGCAAGGTCTCAACGTAATTTAGAGATAACTAATCACTAAAACTTTAAATTATGATACGATTAATCGTTATCTTTTTAATCATTGCAATTATTGCCGCCATCTTTGGATTTGGAGGAATTGCTGAAGGAGCTGCCGATATTGCGCAGATCATCTTTTACATTTTCCTTGTTCTACTTGTAATCGCATTGATAAGTAGACTTTTTAGAAGATAATTGTAAAAAGCATCATCCAATGTCATAAAGGCTTTTTTTAGCCCTGGCATTGGATTTTTTTTGACTCAGTAAAAACAGAAGCATGAAAAAGATTGTTTTTTTAATTTTAAGTGTGGTTTTTCTTGCCTCCTGCGGTTCCAGCAAGGTGGCAAATGAAGCCAGGGCAACCATGAATGGCGACTGGCAGTTAACCAGTATTACTTACCCCGGGAACAGCCAGAATGTACAGGTTTCCGTTTTAAACGATGTCCCTGCCAGGTGTCTGGAAGGCAGTACATGGAACTTTATTTCGAATAATAACACAGGTTCTTATGTGGTTTCAGGACTTAATTGTCCCTCAGAAACCGAATTCTTTATCTGGTCAATTGACGGGTCTAACGACGCAATGGGTAATTATGACCTTATGTTTAAGCCTACCAATTCCGATCATAAATCGGTTACCGGTAATACGGGGTACAGGATCAACCTTACCCATCTTTCGGGCAGTCAAATGACCTGGGAACAAACAGTGTCTTTTGAAGGCAAACCGTTTACAATTAAAATGAACTTTAATAAATAATTGAGAATACTATGAAAATGAGACAAAACAGATTATTTGCTTTTTTATTTGCTGCCCTTATTATGTTCGTGGGTTGTGATGCTACAAGAAATGCCAATAACAAACAAAAAGGAACCGTTATAGGTGCCACAGGTGGTGCCGTGCTTGGCGGGGTTGTGGGTAATAATGTAGGAGACGGAAATACTGCACTGGGCGCCATTATTGGTGGTGTTGTAGGTGGTGCTGCCGGAGCTTATATTGGTAACCGAATGGATAAACAAGCTCAGGAAATTGAACAGGAGATTCCCGGAGCTGAAGTTGAAAGAGTTGGTGAAGGTATTAACGTGACCTTTGATGAAACCAGCGGTATTTATTTTGCCACAGAAAAATATGCTATTGAGGGGCAGTCTCGTGAGGCACTTCAAAAACTTGCCAACATTCTGCAGGAATACCCCGATACAAATATTTTAGTTGAAGGGCACACAGACAGTACCGGTAGCGATGCTTACAACCTTACGCTTTCTAAGAACAGGGCACAGGCTGTAACAAACTTCCTTACCAGCCAGGGAATTTCTGGCGGAAGGATCGACACCAAATGGTATGGTGAGTCTCAACCTAAGTACGACAATTCTACTGTAGAAGGACGTTCAAAGAACCGTAGAGTTGAGCTTGCAATCGTTGCCAACGAAGAGCTTAAAGAAGAAGCAAGAAGACAGGCCGGTAATTAAGAGTCCGGTTCAAAGTAAAAAAACCCGGTTTTTCCGGGTTTTTTTATATCAAATATTATCTGAAAAATGAGCAACCGAATCATCATCGCAGGGGGCGGACTCGCAGGTTTAACAGCCGCCATTCACCTGGCTCAAAAAGGGCAAAAAATCACTCTTTTTGAGAAAGATACTTTTCCGCGCCATAAAGTGTGTGGGGAATATTTGTCCCGCGAGGTGATTCCTTATTTTGATGAGCTAAAAATCCCGTGGAGGGATCTAAATCCGAAAAAAATAGACAGGTTGCGTTACAGCACGCCTTCCGGAAAGGCTATGGACGTTGATTTACCTATGGGTGCGCTTGGCGTGAGCCGCTACGCCCTTGATAACCTGCTTTTTGAAACAGCTAAAGCCAACGGCGTGGAAATTCTCCAGGAAAAGGTGCTGGAAATGACATTTTTGGAAGGTAAGTTTCGGGTAGTTTCTTCAAAAGCTGAATATACTGCAGATTATGTTTTTGGCAGCTTCGGAAAAAGATCGCTGCTTGATAAGAACCTGGAACGGAATTTTTTTAAAGAATCCGCACCTTGGGTCGCAGTCAAAAATCACTATCGGCTGAAGGATTTTCCTGATGACTTGGTAGGTTTGCACAACTTTAAAGGCGGTTACTGCGGACTCTCCCGAACCGAGAATGGAAATATCAATATGTGTTATCTCGCCACCTATGAGAGCTTTAAAGAGTACAAAGACCCGTATAAATTCAATGAAAAAGTACTTCGGAATAACCCATTTTTGGATAGGTTTTTAGCCGAAGCCACTCCGGTATTTGAGAAACCGCTCACTATCGCACAGATTTCCTTCAGCAAAAAAGAAGCAGTGAAAGATCACGTACTTATGCTGGGAGATGCCGCCGGACTCATACATCCGTTATGCGGTAATGGGATGGCCATAGCGATTCACAGCGCCAAAATAGCTTCCGAAGAATTTATAAAACATATTGAAACTCGAAGCCATCGGCAGGAAATGGAAACTGCTTACAAACAGCGGTGGGAAAAAATATTCAGCAGGAGATTTAAAACCGCATCGCTGCTTCAAAAGGTGCTGTTAAGAGAAAACCTGGCAGAAATTTCTCAGGCTTTAATTTCTAGAGCTCCGTTCCTTTTGCCCAAAATCATAAAACAAACACATGGAGAACCTATAGCGTAATGGTGAACACCAAAGAAAGAACCAGCCAAAAAGAGATCATGGATGATCTTGAGATGCAGGGGGAAGAACTGGAAAAGACCCTGCAAGACCTCGACACTGTGAACCAGTGGTTAGGCGGCAATAAAATTACGGTAAAAGGGGTGGAGAAACTTCTTAAGAGTTGCTCTTACACAAAACCGGTAAAGATCATTGATGTGGGCTGTGGTAACGGCAGCATTCTTAAAGAAGTAGCAAAGTACGGGCGAAAGACCGGGCAAAAATTTGAACTGCTGGGAATTGATGCGAACAAGAACGCTATGGAGATTGCAGAAAAAAATTTAGCTGCTTATCCTGAAGTTTCTTTTAAAGGAATGGATGTTTTTTCGGAAGAATTTGCGCGGCAGGAAGCAGACATAATTTTGTGTACCTTGACACTGCATCATTTTTCAAATGATGAAATAAGGGAATTAATGAAGGTTTTTACTCAAAAAGCCGGGCTGGGAATAGTTATTAATGATCTTAAAAGAAGCAGAAAAGCATACTACCTTTTTCAGGCGTTTTGTAAGGCTTTTGGAATAAGGGAGATCAACCGCAAAGATGGGCTCACCTCTATTTTGAGAAGTTTCAAAAAAGAAGAGCTGCAGGCATTTGCAAAAGACCTGGCGGTGAGTAGGCAGGAGATCAACGAAAAATGGGCTTTTAGATATCAATGGATCATATATAAATAATCATAAAGAATGAGTGTTAGAATAGCGACAGTAGCAAAACAACTTCCACCTTACTCGCGTGAGACCACAGAGGTAATTCCTTTTGTGGAGACCTGGCTTGATGGGCAGGAGGAAAGATACAGGAGAAAAGTGATCAAGATCTTTGAAGGTGCTGCTGTAGACAAGCGATATTCAATAATGGAACCGTCGGAGGTTTTTACGGCGACTTCTTTTGAAGATAAGAACCGTATTTACAGCAGGGAGGTAAAAAAGCTGGGATCTGCTGTGCTAAAAAAGGGGCTGAAACAAGCCGGTTGGGAAGCCAATTCTGTCGACTTTATCATCACCGTGAGTTGTACCGGGATCATGATCCCTTCTTTAGACGCTTTTCTTATCAATGAACTGCAAATGAAGCAGGACATTACAAGATTACCGGTGACCGAAATGGGGTGTGCCGCCGGGATTTCGGGGATGATCTACGCTAACAATTTTTTGAAAGCCAATCCGGGGAAAAGAGCTGCAGTTATTGCAGTTGAAAGTCCCACGGCTACTTTTCAGCTTGAAGATTTCTCTATGGCCAATATGGTGAGTGCTGCGATCTTTGGTGATGGTGCTGCCTGCGTGTTAATGTCTTCGGAAGAAGATGCGGAAGGTCCCAAAATAGTAGGGGAAGACATGTACCATTTCTTTGATGCTACTCACCTGATGGGTTTTGACCTCACCGACCCCGGACTCAAGATGGTGCTCGATCCCGCAGTGCCTCAAACCATCGCCGATCATTTTCCTGAGATCATTCATCCTTTTCTTGAAAAGCACAATTCTTCTATTGAAAAAATAGATCACCTGATTTTTCATCCCGGCGGAAAAAAAATTGTGCAGACGGTTGAAGAACTTTTTGGTAAATTAGGTAAGAATATAGACGATACCAAGGAAGTGTTGCGGCTGTACGGCAATATGAGCAGCGCAACTGTTTTATATGTCCTGGAAAGATTTTTAAACCGGCCGACAGAAAAAGGGGAGCAGGGGCTTATGCTAAGCTTTGGCCCCGGATTTTCGGCTCAAAAAATACTTTTAGAATGGTAAAGGAATTTGAAGGAAAGAATTATTGGGCACTCGTACTTGGCGGAAGCAGCGGTCTTGGCTTTGCTTCGGCCAAAAAACTGGCCCAGCACGGTATGAACATTCTGGTGGTGCACCGGGATAGAAAGGACGACCTGCCCGAGATAAAATCGGCTTTTGATGAGATTCGGGAGCTCGGGGTGCAGCTGCATTCCTTTAACCGCGATGCCACCCGTAAAGACAGGCGGGAGGAGATAAAGCAGGAAATGCAGGAAATTCTTGGGGAATCGGGGAAAGTCCGCACCATGTTGCACAGCATTTCTAAAGGAAACCTGAAGTCTATGCTAGGGAAAGAACCAACCTTGCGCAACGACGATTTTCAACAGACCATAGACGCCATGGCCATTAGCCTGTATGACTGGACGAGGCTTATTTATGATGCCGGTTTGTTTGCAAAAGATGCAAGAATACTATCTTTTACCAGCGAAGGAAACATCAAGGCCTGGAAAGACTATGCGGCAGTGTCGGCGGCTAAAGTAGCTTTGGAGGCCATAACCCGCAGCATCGCCCTCGAATTTGCACCGGAAGGTATTCGCGCAAACTGTATACAGGCGGGTGTTACGGTCACGCGTTCCCTGGAGTTGATTCCCGGTTATGAAACGCTGCGGCAACATGCACTAAAAAGAAATCCCTTCAAACGGCTTACCACTCCGGGAGACGTAGCAAATGCAGTTTATTTGTTGAGTAAAGATGAAGCCAGCTGGATCACCGGTACCGTAATTCCTGTAAACGGTGGGGAACACCTTAAGTAAGTTGGCAGTGATCAGTGGTCAGTTGCAGTTTTTAACCTTGAACTTTGAATTTTGAACTTTGAATATCTTATAAATTTACTTCCTTATTCTGAACCTTTTCTGTTTGTTGATGAACTAAAAGAAGTGTCTGAAAATGGCATTTTAGGCACCTATACTTTTAAGGAAGAAGCTGATTTTTACCGGGGACATTTTAAAGATAATCCGGTGACGCCCGGAGTAATTCTCACAGAATGTATGGCGCAAATTGGCGTGGTTTGCCTCGGAATTTTTCTGCTGAAGAATGAAGATTTGGAAAATTTTGGTGTGGCTTTATCAAATGCATCAATAGATTATTTTTTACCGGTGCTGCCCGGGGAAAAAGTGGCTGTAGTTTCAGAAAAAATTTACTTCAGGTTTAATAAGTTGAAGTGTAAAGTACAAATGTTTAATGCTGAAGAAAAGCTCGTATGCAGAGGGGAAATTTCAGGAATGATTAAAGCTGAATGAACAGAAGGGTAGTAATTACAGGTATGGGCGTGGCTGCGCCAAATGGTGTGGGCTTAGCCGCATTTTCTGAAGCTCTCAAAAAGGGCAAAAGCGGAATAAGATTTCAGCCGGAACTGGAGCGCCTGAAGTTCAGGTGCCAGATTGCCGGACAACCTGAAATTCCGGAGGAAATGCTACAGGAATATTTCACAAAGCTGGAGCTTCGGGGGCTTAACAGCAGCGGCATCCTCTACGGAGTGATCTCGGGTGTTGATGCCTGGAAAGATGCCGGCTTACCGCTAGGCCCCGAAGCAGAAACAGATTGGGATAATGGGATCATTTTTGGTACCGGGATCCTGGGAGTTGATAAATTTCGCGAAGCGATCCATTTAATTGACGACAAAAACACCCGTAGGCTTGGCAGCACAAGTGTAATTCAAACCATGGCCAGCGGGATTAGCGCCTATCTCAACAGCAAGTTGGCTTGCGGTAACCAGGTCACCACCAATTCCTCGGCCTGTACTACTGGTACAGAAGCAATTCTTATGGCAGCCGACAGAATACGGGCTGGAAAGGCCAAACGTATCCTGGCAGGAAGTTGTAGCGACAGCGGCCCTTATGTGTGGGGCGGTTTTGATGCCATGAGGATCCTGCCACACCAGTACAATGATGATCCTGAAGCCGGATCCAGACCCATGAGCGAATCGGCGGCGGGTTTTGTTCCCGGGAGTGGGGCGGGAGCTTTGGTTGTTGAAGATCTGGATTCGGCGCTGGAGAGAGGCGCGAAGATCTATGCTGAAATTCTTGGAGGTCATATAAACAGTGGCGGACAAAGGAATAAAGGTTCTATGACGGCCCCGAATTCTGAAGGCGTAAAAAGATGTATCAAAAATGCCATTTTTGACGCCGGAGTAAGAGGTGACGAACTGGATGCCATAAACGGTCACCTCACCGCAACCTCAATGGATGCTACAGAAGTGAAAAACTGGAGTGAAGCCCTTGAGTTGAAAGGAATAGATTTCCCGTATATCAATAGTTTAAAAAGCCTGACAGGCCATTGCCTTAGCGCTGCCGGAAGTGTGGAAAGTGTAGCGAGTATTCTCCAGATCTCTGAAGATTTTATCTTCGGAAATCAAAACTCTGAAGACCTGCATCCGGAAATCGAAGAGATCACCAGCCGGGAAAAAGTTCCGCAGAAATCCCTTTTTAGAGAGGTAAATCTCGTGGCGAAAGCAAGTTTCGGGTTTGGAGATGTCAATGCCGTGGCAATTTTTAGTAAATTCAGATGATTTAAAAATTCAAATTACAAGCACCAAATTCCAAAGGGGCTCAGGAAAGAATAATTAAAGACCTCACAGGTTTCAAAAACCTGTGAAGTCTGGATCAAAATTACAAGCACCAAATTCCAAGAATAGAAGAAAGTGGTCAGAAAACTTTGAACATTAAACTTTGAACCATAAGAAATGGAAACAAAAGAAATAATTTACTGCCTTAAAAAAATCGTGAAACCTTATGTACAGAATGATTTGGCATTTCAGGATTTTGGGCGGGATACAGATTTTATAAAAGACCTGGAGATCAATTCGGCTAACCTTGTAGACATTGTGCTTGATGTGGAAGATGAATTCAATATCGCCATTGACAATGATTCTATGGACAATATGCTCACAGTGAATGATGCTGTAGAGATCATCAAAACCAAACAGCGGGAAAAGTGATAGGTAATGATGTGGTAGACCTGGAACTGGCGGCGCGGCAAAGTAACTGGCGCCGGAAAGGTTTTTTAAACAAGGTCTTTTCATCAACAGAGCAAGAGCTCATTCACACATCAGCAAATCCCGATACAATGGTGTGGCTTTTATGGAGCATGAAAGAAGCTGCATATAAAGCTCATCAACGGGAGTATGATTTACCGCGCCAGCTTAACTGGCTGGCCCAAAAATGTGAGGTTAGTGTCCTCACTTTAGAAACTGCTTCAGGCGAAGTGGAAATTGAAAACCATATCTACCACACTACTTCAGAAATAACTTCAGATTACATCCTAACTTCCGCAGAAAAAAATAGAGGTTCAGGTGTCAAAAATGTCATTTTTGAGGCCTCTTCTTCCGAAGTAAAAGCGCAATTTAAAAAAAGAGTTTCAGAAGCGTTTGCCCTTGAAAATCGGGAAGTTCAGCTAGAAAAAGACCGCTTTGGAATGCCTTTTTTGACAGGTAATAACGGTTTCTTCTTTAACCGGTTATCATTGAGCGGGCACGGCAGATTCTACGCTTACAGCCTGTCGTTAATTAACTGTGAAACCACAGTTAAACACTCTTAAGGGCTTTGGACGATTTTGGGTGCAGTTGTATCTTTAATTGAATCCAAAAACCAGAACTAAATGAAGAGTGTAGATAAGAAGGAAGTTATTAGCAGCCAGTCGGCCGAATTTATTCAACAAGCTGAAGCGGGAAAATTTCATAAAATGATTCCCGATACTTTTATCATTAAGATGGAAAATGGTGCCCAGGGGTACGCTATAAGGCATTTGAACAGGCAGGATATGCTCCTTATAGATACTACGGCGCAGGGAGCCAAAGAAGGGATCAGGCACCTGGTAGAAGAAGGTTATAAGATCAAAGGGATACTTGTGACCCATAAAGATGCGCTGCAAAAAACTTACGCGCCGCTTAAAGAAATTTCTGAAGATGCAGGGGGTGCACCAATTTTTAGCCATCCGGTTAATAATGCAAACCTGGATTTCAATGTGCGCGATATCAACTCCAAAAATGACATTTTTAAGCACTTCTCGATAAACCTCACAGATTTTCCTTCTAAAACCGGGGAAACAGCGGTGATCTATTCTGAAATTAATGAAGGAATGATCTTCGCCGGAAACACTGTTGAAGCTACTCCTTATGACGCCGAAGGTGATGATATTAAGAGAGCCGATACAGGAAGTGAGAACAAGAATCGTGGTATGGGCGAGACCTGGAGAACCTACATGAAAGAATTCAGATACTTCTTTCCTTACAAAGGAAAACCAAAATTCAATCTTTCTGAAGGGCAGCAAAAAGACCTGATAGTGAAATTAGGAAATACCGGGGAAGGCGGAAGTAACCCAAACCTCTAGGAAACAAACACATGATGAAATAGTTGCCGCCACGGGTCTTTTGCAAAAGTCTTGTGGCGGTTTTTAATTGCAGAACGGGGCTATTCCCTGAAGTATTTTCGCGTTGGCTTCAATTTTTAGGATCTAATGAGCCTTAAAAGTTCCGGCAAACGTATATGGAAGGTGCTTTTCGGGTAGTCCTTTTCTATTTTTAGCTCAACAAGAGTTACCGGTCTAAATATAAGATATTGTTAAACCTCCCGCCGTTCCGCGGGAATTTTGATAATTTAAAAGGAAATAAATTTTCAGGAAATGTCAAAACTCAATGTTACTCAAAAATTAATCAAAGAACATTTATTAAAAGGGGAAATGACTCCCGGTAAAGAGATTGGGATCAAAATAGACCAGGCTCTGCTACAGGATGCCACAGGTACTCTTGTACAACTGGAACTGGAAGCAATGGGACTCGATCGCGCCAAAACCGAAGTTGCAGTACAGTATGTAGATCATAATCTTCTACAAACCGATTTTAAAAACGCCGATGATCATGCCTTTTTGCTTTCGGCATCGCAAAAATTCGGGATATGGTACAGCAGGCCGGGAAATGGCGTGAGTCACCCGGTACATATGGAACGCTTTGGAAAACCTGGAAAGACCATGGTAGGATCAGACAGTCATACACCTGCCGCGGGATCCCTGGGAATGCTTGCCATAGGGACGGGAGGACTCGATGTTGCAGCCGCTATCGCGGGACAGCCTTATTTCGTGAAAATGCCGCAGGTGATGGGAGTGAAGCTCACCGGAAAAATGCCCGACTGGGTAAGTGCTAAAGATGTGATCCTGGAGATGCTTCGCCGGTATGATGTGAAAGGTGGAGTAGGGAAGGTGATAGAATATTATGGTCCCGGCCTGGCAGAATTGAGCGCTATGGACAGGCATGTGATTGCCAATATGGGAGCCGAATTGGGTGCAACAACCACAGTATTCCCAAGTGACGAAATGACCAGGAAATTTCTGCAGAGTCAGGATAGGGAAGAGGATTGGATAGAACTGGTAGCCGATGAAGGTTGTAGTTATGATTTGGAAGATGAAATTATACTTGACGATCTAATTCCGCTTATAGCCAAACCAACCAGCCCCGGGAACGTTGTTCCTGTAAGAGAGGTAGAAGGTATGGAAATTGGCCAGGTGGTGATAGGATCATCGGCGAATCCCGGAGTTAGGGATTTTTGGGTGGCAGGAGCCATTGTAGACGGTAAGGCTACAAAGGAAGAAGTATCTTTTGATGTTAACCCGACTTCCAGGCAGGTAATACAGAATTTAATTGCCAATAAAGGTTTTGAAAAACTCATTGCAGCAGGAGCGAGGTTCCATCAATCGGGTTGTATGGGATGTATAGGTATGGGACAGGCGCCGGCTTCAGATACCATTAGTTTACGAACAATGCCGCGGAATTTCCCGAGCCGTTCGGGAACTGAAGATGACCAGGTATATTTGTGTAGTCCAGAAACTGCAGCGGCTTCAGCTTTAACTGGAAAGATCACAGATCCGCGTGACCTGGAGAAGCTTTACGATATGAAGTATCCCAAATATGAATATCCCGAAAAAGAGCTTATCAATACCATGATGCTGGTTGCACCGGCTGAGGATGGATCGCAGGTAGAGCTTAAAAAAGGCCCTAACATTAAGTCTTTACCCTATATTGAGCCGTTAAGAGAGGCCTGTGATGTACCTGTTTTGCTAAAAATGGGCGATAACATCTCTACCGATGAGATTTTAAGAGCAGGGGCAGAAGTACTTCCTTTTAGAAGTAATCTACCCGAAATAAGCAAGTTCTCGTACTCGGTAATTGATGATAGTTTTTACGACAGGGCGCAAAAAGCAAAAGAAAGTCATGGCGGACATATAGTGGTTGCCAGGGACAATTACGCCCAGGGGTCGAGCCGGGAACATGCGGCACTTGCACCAAAATATCTTGGGCAAATCGCAGTAATTGCTAATTCTTATGCCCGAATTGCCTGGCAAAACCTGGTGAACTTCGGAATTTTGCCATTAGAATTCATTGATATTGCCGACTACGACAAGATTGAGCAGGGAGATGAAGTAAGCCTTTTAAATTTGCGTGATGACGTGAAGAACAGGAACAATATTCGGGTGGTGATCAATAAGAAGGATGGCCAGAATATTGAAATTGAGACCAGGCACAGCATGAGTGACAGGCAAATCCAGGTGCTGCTTAAAGGTGGAATCATTAATGAGTTTAAGGAACAACTCAAAAACCGGGAGGTGAACGCTGTAAGAGAAAATACAGTTACCGATAATCCCAGAAAGCAGGTAAAATAAAAAAAAGAAATTGACGAATTAAAAAAGCCCGGTTTTTGACCGGGCTTCTTATATCTTAATCCTGTTGTTCAAGATGCCGGACATGCACTTCCATACCAATATCTTCAGAGAATTGTACTACAGAGTTTAAGATGTCTTTGCGTGTGTTGGGTAAGCTAATAACTTCTATGGATAAAATTTCTTTTAAATTTCCGGTGAAGTGGAGGGTGAGGAATTTATTTGGCCGGCCGGAAATCCTGGCCAGCATTTCGGGATCTAAACCTTTAGAAGTAGTCACAAAAATGGCATTTTTGGGAGCTGTTTTTTGAAGTTCCCTGTAAAAGTTCTTTTTGGCTGCAAGATCTTCAGCAACAGCCTCTATGATTAAATGGGCATTACCAGCCGCCTCTGTGATATCCATAGAATAGGCAATATTGGCCAGTGCAGCTTCTACATTTTCTTTTGAGGCCTCGAAGTTTTGCTCATAATAATCGGCAAATTCCCGAAACCGGGTTCGGGCTTCTTCCAATAGCCCAAAATCCCGGTCATATACAGTTACATCAACGTTTTGGTAGGCAATGTGGAAAGCTAACCGTGCTCCAAACTTTCCCGCCCCAAATACAGTTACTTTTTCAATCTTCATAGCAGTTCGATTTGTCCTTTAAAGGCCCTGTTTACAGACCTTAAAGTCCTGTTTTTATTTCTTAAATGCTGTCAAGAGAATATTAATTTCATCATATTTGAGAAGACTTTAACTTTACAACAAAAGGATTAGAAGGAATACAAAAAATTGGCTATAAACCTTTAAAATTTTATATTTTAATATTAAAAAATAAATGAAATTATGAAAAGACGTTTTTTATTGCTATTTCTGGTTTTAATATTTGTTGCCTGTGGTAGCTCGAACAGGAGTGGTGAAGCTTCGGCTGAATACAGGCAAATGTTGGAGCAGGTGCAAAATCTTGATTTTAAGATCGAAAATGATTGGGCAGATCCTGCTAAATACAGTAGAGTCAATCTTATTGGAAACCCAAACCACATTACCTTTGAAGAAGACAGTGTAGAAGTATTTTTACCTTTCTTTGGAGAAAGGCAGTTTGGGGGCGGTTATGGTACTTCAGGAGCAATTGAATACGAAGGGCCTTTAAATGATCTGGAAATCGAGGAGAAACCAGGAAAGAATAAGGTTCGGATCTTTTTCCGCGGAAATAATGAAGGTGAGAACATGGATTTTAGAATAATTGTTTTTGCGAATGGGAATACGAACGCATCAGTAACATCTTCACAAAGGGATCAGATAAGTTACGACGGACAGATTGTAAAGAAAGATCCTGAATGATTTTTTAAGTCGGTAAGACTACAAGTAAGAAATTAAAGGCATTACACTGCACACAATTAAAATTAATAGAAACGGGAGGAATAATGAAAAGAGGTGAAATAAGACATTTCTTAAATGTTCTATTTTACATAATATAAATTATAGTGCAATTATATAACTGGGAAGTTTATAGGAAACTGGAAATATTTCTGCCTTGTCCAGGTACAACGGCCTTTAGTAAACGACGCCACATCATGATGAGTAAATGGCAATTGCTCCAATCAAAGAGCTAACGGGAACTCCGCTATCATTTTAAGATTGAAGTATTACAAATACCTTCATGGACAAATAATATAATGTCCGTAAAACTCCCTTGTGAATAAAATGACTTCATTGGATCATTTATAGTTCCTAAAAAAGAACTAATTTATCCGCACTAACCGATATTGTATAAACATGAAAAACAAATTATTAAAAATGTCTTCTATTCTTATATTTTCTGTGGTCACTGGAATTAATGGAATTCAGGCTCAGGAAATTACAGGAACCTGGGAAGGAAAATTAAACGTTCAGGGAACTGAATTACCGCTTAAATTCGACATCACAAAAGAAAACGACTCTCTTTCGGGCACTATGGATAGCCCATTACAGGGGGCATTTGGTTTACCTCTGGATAAGGTTGAGCTGGAAAATGATCAGGTGGTCCTCTCCTATTCCAAAATTGGTGCGACTTATACGGGAACCCTGGAGGGGGAAACTATCAACGGAACATTTAAACAGGCGGGACAGGAATTTCCACTGGTGCTCAACAAGGTAGAGAAAACAGTACCCGGGGACCCTACTCTGCCTTCTTCAGAAAAAGAACTTGAGCAACTGGCGGCTTATGACCAGGGGAATTACAAATACGATGTGAAAGACTACTTTGCTAAACCAAAGGCAAGTTCTTTCCAATTTTCGCCGGACGGCAAGTATATGTCATACCGGGAAAAGGATGAAAATGCGAAGAACCATGTCTATGTGAAAAACCTGGAAACAAACGAGATCACCCGGGCAATTGTTGAAAAGGACGAATTGGTTAGGGGCTATGGTTGGGCTAATGAAGACAGGCTTCTCTACGTGATGGACAAAGGTGGGAACGAGAATTACCACTTATATGCAGCAGATGTTGATGGTTCTAACACCATGGATCTTACTCCTTTTGAAGGTGTTCAAACCCAGATCCTCGATCTTTTAAAAGATGACAAGAATTACGTTATCGTCTCTATGAACAAAGAGAATGCCCAGGTTTTTGAACCTTATAAGGTAAACATCGAAACAGGTGACCTTGAAAAGCTTTACAGCAATGACGATATCACAAATCCTATCATGAACTACCTCTTTGATAAAGATGGTACATTGAGAGGCTTTGTACGTCTACGTGAAGGTGTTAATATGGATCTTTACTACAATAAAGATGTGGATAGTAAGGAGTTCGAAATAGTTAAGCAAATCAACTGGAAAGACACTTTTAATCCGACTTTAAATTACGCCACAGATTATCCACATGATGCCTATGTGGTTTCAAACCTTGAAACAGACAAGAACACGGTTTACCTGTATGACCTTAAGGAAGATAAGGTGATCAAAAAGTTGTTTACCAACGATAATTATGACATTTCGGGAGTTTCTCTTTCACGTCACCGGGATTATGAACTCGATTACTACACTTTTGAAGGGGAAAAGCGGGAAATTGTTCCCATTAGCGATTACTATAAAAAACTGCACAACCGAATCACCAGCGAATTTCCCGATAAGCAATACTCAATAGCCGACAAAACCGATGACGAATCAAAATACCTGGTTTTTCTTCAAAGTGATAAATTGTATGGCGAATACTGGTCTTATGATGTAGCGCAGGATGAGTTTGAACTGCTGTACAACCTTATGCCCCAGCTAAAAGCTGAAGATATGGCTGAAATGAGGCCAATTACCTTTACCAGCCGGGATGGAAAAACCATACACGGTTACATTACGCTTCCTAAGGCCGCTGTGGAGGGGCAAAAGGTGCCTGTAATTGTAAATCCTCATGGTGGTCCGCAGGGAATAAGGGATTCCTGGGGCTTTAATCCCGAGGCGCAACTGTTTGCCAGCCGCGGCTACGCAACCCTGCAAGTGAACTTCAGAATTTCGGGAGGATACGGTCGTGAATTCATGGAATCTGGCTTCAAGCAAATTGGTAGAAAAGCTATGGACGATGTAGAAGATGGATTAAAGTACGTTATCGAGCAAGGCTGGGTAGATCCCGATAAAGCCGCTATTTATGGCGGTAGCCATGGAGGTTATGCCGTGTTAAGAGGTCTTACCAAAACTCCGGATCTCTACGCTGCGGGTGTGGATTATGTTGGGGTTTCTAACCTTTTCACCTTTATGGAAACCATTCCGCCTTACTGGAAGCCTTATGAGAAGATCCTTAGGGAAATTTGGTATGACGAAAATGTGCCTGAAGAAAAAGCCATTATGGATGAAGTTTCGCCCGTGTTCCACATAGACAAGATCAAGAAGCCTTTGTTCGTGGTACAGGGTGCTAATGATCCGCGGGTTAACATTGATGAGTCAGACCAGATTGTGAGAGCGCTTCGGGCTAAAGGTGTAGACGTTCCCTACATGGTGAAATACGATGAAGGCCACGGCTTCGGAAAAGAAGAAAACCGTATTGACCTTTATGAAGCTATGATGGGCTTTTATGCCAAGCATCTAAAAGATGAAGAACTGCAACCGCAGTTCAGGGATTAAGTACCACATTTATTCCCAAAGCAGCCTCTCAAAAATGCCATTTTTGAGAGGCTGTCTTTTTTGTTTACATACCCCTTACATCGGGAAAATTATTTTGTCTTGCTGCCAACCACATCCCGAATGATCTTAAGATGATGTTCGGTATGGATTACCAGGAACTTTGCCGTTTCATCCCTTTTGATGTGCCCAAAATATGGATGCTCAAAAAAGGCTTTTTTGGGCAGCTTTGAAATCCCGGTAATCTTACGGCTGACTTTGAATATTTGATCCCGAAGCTCTTCTTCGGAAATATTATCTTCCGGAATTACCTTTTTTGGGGCCCTTGCTTTCCCCCTGGGAATTTTTCCAGTGAGATAAACCAGTTCCTTTTTCCAGCTGAAGGTCTTTCTATATTGAGCAGGATCTGATATATCAAGAGAACTAAGAATAGAATGTATCACTTTTAAACTATGTGCAAGGTGCCAGCCTACCGGAGCTTTAGAAATTTCAGGATTTTTCTGAGTCTTAAACGCTATGTAGGTTTTCATTTCTTCTAATTGCCCCTGTAATTCTTCTGCTTTCATTAATTGTACATTATATTTTTTAAAAGTAAGTAAAATTACCGAGGCTCTTAATAAACCCTCATTTTCAATAGAATATCAACCTTAATAATTCCCTTTTCTTCTGAAAATAAGGTTTGTAAATTTTTCAGAAAGCCACATAAAACCATGGGGTAGTTGCCTGTTATTCAGGTTAGTTAAATGTAAAAGTTGAAAAGAAACTGTTCTTAGAATTTAAAACTTCACCTCTTAATTTGTTAAACTGTTATTGTACCAGTTCCTTAGTGGTCAATTGATCCTGAATGTTAGCAGGAACGGGCTGATATCCGTTAAAACTGGTATTAAAAGTGGCTCTTCCTTTTGTAAGGGATCTAAGTTCGGTTGAGAACCCAAATAATTCAGTTTCGGGCGCCACGCAATTTAAAACCTGATAATGGTCTGCACTTTCTATTCCCTGTATAATGGAACGTCTGCTTTGTAACTCGGTCATAACATTGCCCACCATTTCTTCGGGCACCTTCAGCGTGAGATCAAGAGCAGGTTCCAGTAGTTTGGGATCTGCATCCAAAAATGCCTTTTTAAAGGCGTGAGCCCCAGCAATTTTAAAAGAAATATCATTGGAATCTACACTGTGCATTTTTCCGTCATAGACCATAGCTCGTACATCCCTGATGTATGAACCTGTTAAAGGCCCTTCTTCCATAACTTCAATAATCCCTTTCATTACTGATGGAAGGTAGCGTTGATCTATCACCCCCCCAACAATGCAGTTATAGAACACCAGTTTTCCACCCCACGGAAGATCGATCTCTTCTTTTCCCCTGATGTTAAAACCTTCAGGTTCGGGCATATTCTCCTCCCAGGGTTCGATCTTTAGATGTACTTCTGCAAACTGCCCAGAACCACCAGATTGTTTCTTGTGCCTGTAGTTTGAAGCCGAAGAACGCTGAATGGTCTCTCTAAAAGCAATTTTCGGTTTCTCAAAACTGGCTTCCACACCATAAATATTTTTAAGCAGCCAGTCTATTGTAGCTAGATGAAGTTCACCCTGGCAGGACAGAATCAACTGTCTGGATTCATTGGAAAAAGAAATATCTACGGTGGGATCCTGACTGTGTATCTTTTTTAATGCCTCGCTCAGCTTTTCCTCATCTTTTGTATTTACTGCCGCTACTGCCCTCTTTATCCGTGGTTGCGGATAATTTATCGGCTTTATCGTAATTCCTTCTTCCGAAGCTGCAAGAGTGTCATTTGTTTCGGTATGCTTCAGTTTTAAAGTGGCTCCTATGTCGCCTACCACCAGCTTTTGAATAGGATTTCTTTCTTTACCATCCATAATAAAAAGCTGGTTGAGAACTTCTGTTTCTCCGTTTCTGGAGTTCACCAGCTTATCATTTACTTTCACTTCCCCCCCTATTACTTTAAAAAAGGTTACCTGGCCCAGGTTTGGTTGATGTACTGTTTTAAAAACAAAAAGCACAGGGGAATCTGCCCTTTTTGGAGAGATTTCTTTTCCTTCTACACTTATTTCGGGTTTAAGATCTATTGCTGCGGGAGCCACATTATCAATAAAGCCCATGAGCCTTCCACTTCCCATATCATTTAATGCAGAGGTGCAGAAGACCGTGAAAAGGTCATAATTAAGCATGCCGGCCCTTATTCCTTTTCGCATTTCATCTTCGTTAAGTGTGCCCTTTTCAAAGAATAATTCCATTAATTCCTCGTCATTTTCAGCCGCTTTTTCAACTAATTCATTGTGCAGGGCAAGAGCTGTGGATTGTTGGTCTTCAGGAATAGGGAATTTTTCGGGTTTTCCTCCTTCCGAAGAAAATTTATACATTTTCATCTTGAGCACGTCAATAATACATTGAGCCCCGTCTTTTATCAACGGATACTGGATTTTAACTGCCCCATTACCCACCAGGCTTTTTACGCTGTTAAAGCTACTTTCAAAATTAAGCCCCGGATGGTCAATCTGGTTGATTACAAACACAGTTGGCTTGTGGTAGCCCTTAATGTAGTTCCAGATAATCTCTGTGCCAACTTCTACACCGTACTGGCCGTTAAGAACAGTAACTATGGTATCGGCCACTCTAATGGAAGAAATGATCTCCCCAATATAATCATCAAGTCCCGGAGTATCTATGATGTTGATCTTGTAGTTACGCCATTCGGTATGTAGCGGGGTAGCAAAGATTGAGTTTTCTTTTTCGTGTTCAATGTCATGATAATCTGATACTGTATTTTTAGCTTCTACAGTACCCCGCCTGTTTATTAAGCCGGCTTCAAATAGCATAGTCTCTGCCAAAGTAGTCTTACCGCTGTTATGAGCGCCAACAAGGACTACATTTTTGATGTGTTTTTCATCGTAAATTTTCATCTTTTAAGATTTTAATGAAACAAGAAGGAAAGAGAATGAGAGAATTCCGGTGAAAATTTTGGAGAAGAGCATGACGATTACACATTTGTCCCGGATTTCGATACTAAAATTTACTCCTTTAAATTTATTGTTTTCCTGTCTTATTTTTTCAGAAAAAATGAGTTTTTTAGCTTTTACATGATAAATATCATAAATAATGGTCTTTATTAAGTCTGAACCTATAATTGAGTAGTTTTAGCAATTCGTTCTTCTTTGTAACGTTTCACTAAATGACAAGTCTTATTTATAAATTAAAAACTTAATGAAAAAAATAATCTATGCGCTGGCGATATCAGCTTTCGCCCTGGGATGCAAAACTTCACAATCTACAATTTCTGAAAAGGAACCTGTTCTTGCCACTTTAGACCTGGTTAATGTTAAAGATGATAAGGTCATGGTGACTGTAGACCCCGGAAAAATAAATACCGAAACCATAATTTTCTACATTCCTAAAACGGTGCCCGGCACCTACTCTACTTCCAATTATGGCGCCTATGCCGAAGATCTCAAAGCTTACGATCACAAAGGGAATGAATTGCCTGTAACGGTTTATGACGAGAACAGCTGGGGCATTTCAAACGCCACCAGGCTTGATAAAATAACCTACTGGATGAATGATACTTTTGACATTTCAGGAGAAGGTGGCATATATTCTATGGCCGGAACAAACATCAATGAAGGAAAAAACTTTCTTCTGAACCTTCACGGGTTTGTAGGGTACTTCAATGATCTCACCGAAGAACCTTATCAACTGGAGATCATTAGAGCAAACGATCTTTATGCAGGAAGTGCTTTTGATCTTGCTCAATCTTCAGAAATTAAGCCGGGAATAACTAAGGATATCTTTCGTGCCAGCCGGTATTTTGAAGTGACCGATAACCCTATCATGTATGCGGCACCAGATACTGTGAGCTTTAAAGTAGATCAAATGGATGTGCTGTTGCACGTGTACTCGCCTACAAAGAAGTTCAATGCGCAGGATTTTAAACCTGGAATGGAAAAAATGATCACGGCACAAAAAGATTTTCTGGGCGAGATTGATGATACCAACAAGTATGCGATCCTCCTTTACCTTTCAGCCACCCCTGGTGACGGCGATGCTGCCAGGTTTGGAGCGCTTGAACACCACACCTCTACTGTTGTGGTTATGCCTGAAGAAATGGAAAAAGAAAGCCTTGACGAATCTCTTAAAGATATAGTTTCTCATGAATTCTTCCATATTTTGACTCCGCTGGGAGTACATTCTAAAGAAGTTCATTATTTTGATTACAACGATCCGCAAATGTCAAGGCATCTGTGGCTTTACGAAGGGGTTACCGAATACTTTGCAAACCTTTTTCAGGTTAAACAGGGGCTTATCTCAAACCAGGATTTCTACGACAGGATACAGGAAAAGATAGCGGTATCTCAAAGGTTTGACGACAGTATGTCTTTTACTGAGATGAGTCGTAATATCCTGGAAGATGAATATAAAGACAGCTATTATAACGTTTATCAAAAAGGAGCTCTTATTGGAATGGCCCTGGATATAAGGTTGCGCGAATTGAGCAATGGAGAAATGGGGCTGCTTGATCTTATGAAGCAACTTACCACAATGTATGGAAAGGATAAACCTTTTGAAGATGAAGAGTTATTCCCGGTTATTACTGAACTTACTTACCCCGAAATTGGAGAATTCCTGAATACTTATGTGAGCGGCACCACGCCTATTCCCTATGATCAATTCTTTACAAGAGTAGGCCTGGAAATGCGGCAGGGACAGGTTGCTGTAGATTATTTCTTAAAAGATCCTTCTACCCCATTTATTACAGTAAATGAAAATGGAGAGATTGTACTACGTGATGATATAGAGTTAAGCACTTTTTTTGAAGAATTGGATCTTATGGGCGGAGATGTGATAAAATCTGTCAACGGGAAGGCCTATAATGTTCAAAACGTATATGACCTTATTGGAGATGCTGCAAAATGGTCTGTTGGTGATGCTATAGAATTTGTTGTGGAGCGAGGTGGTGAAGAACTGAAAATTGAAGGCAAAGTAGTGGAACCCATGTCTACAGGTAAACGCCTTGTAGAGATCATGAACCCTAATGGGGAACAAATGGAGTTACGCCACAGCTGGTTAAAATCATAGAAACAGAAAGAGCGACAGTAAATATTTACTGCCGCTCTTTTATACCTTCCAAAAAAGGGATTTTTTTAGATCTTTTTTACTCTTACAGCATTCATTCCTCTTGGTCCTTTTTCCAGTTCAAAAGTTACTTTGTCATTTTCGTCGATCTCATCTATAAGACCTGTAACGTGTACAAAATACTTTTCCTGGGTGGTGCTGTCAAGAATAAAACCAAAGCCTTTGGAGTGATCAAAGAAAGAAACTTTCCCTTCTTTACTAAAATCGTTTTCTTCGTCTGAATCTTCTTTTTTCGGAATTCCAATTTCAATGCTTTCAGCGTCAACTTCGATTTTTTGAGAAGGATCTGGCGGGGTCTCGGTTAGATTTCCAAATTCATCTACATACGCAAATTCAGAGACAGAATCTCCACTTGCTTTTCTCTCTTCCTTCTTTTTCTTTTTCTCTTCGCGCTTTTTCAAGCGTTTCTTTTCTTTTTCGATCTTGTTGTACGTCTGTTGTGATTTTGCCATTAGCGGTTTAATTGGATTTTAAAATTGAATATAAAATTTTTAGGTGAAGTTTAAAAACAAAATTGGAAAAATTGGAGAAGAAGATTACCAGTATTTTTCAAAACTCGCACTAAGACACAAAGTTATCATTTCTTTTTGTTTTTTAAGCATAAGAAATAATTCAAAGT
Source organism: Salinimicrobium sp. TIG7-5_MAKvit (assembly GCF_049569215.1). Classification (GTDB taxonomy): domain Bacteria; phylum Bacteroidota; class Bacteroidia; order Flavobacteriales; family Flavobacteriaceae; genus Salinimicrobium; species Salinimicrobium profundisediminis. The sequence continues at coordinate 3,599,709 of NZ_CP145903.1, forward strand.
CTTAGATTTCTCAATTAGCTTTGTCCTTTACCGGTACCAGGTAAACCGGGATCTCTGTTTTCTCCAGTATCTTTTCGGCTACGGTGCCCAGAAAAAGTTTTTCGAGAACCGAATGGCTGTGGGTGCCCATAACCAGTAAACTGGCTCCCCACTCTTCTGCGTAACTAAGAATAGTTTTAGCCGTGGAACCTTCGGCTATATGGGTTTTTACCTGCCGGTCGTTTAAATGCTTCTTCGCACTATTCATAAATTCTTCTGCTATGTTCTTCATTTCCATCGCTACATCAAGGTCAGGCCCCATGCCTGAATAACCGTCGTACCCCATAAAAGTAGGATACTGTGTTCCGTAGAAACCTACGTCATCAAGTACATGTAATAAACATACTTCGGCATTGAGATTTTGTGCCAGTTCATATCCTTTTTGTGCTACTTTCTCTGAGACGGGATTATAATCTATCGCAATAAGAACTTTTTTCATAGTAATTGATTTTCTCTCTAATTTACAAAAACTACTATTCATTTCGTTCCTTATTTCTTTGTAATAGCCTGTATTATTGCTGCTTCAGCTTAAAGTTTGTTAGGTTTTTGTTTAGTTCGTGTTAAACCTGAAGGCCGGTTTAAATGAAAATTTATATTAGGTACTACCTGAAAATTTTAAAAAACACAATGGCAGAAAAAGAACTAAAAAGAAGTCTGGGATTTTGGGATGTGCTCATGTTTGGCGTGGGAGGAATTGTAGGTGCAGGTATTTATGCGATTATAGGTAAAGCTGCCGGCCTTAGTGGCAATATGTTGTGGCTGAGCTTTGTAATAGCAGCCACGGTGGCGCTGCTCACAGGACTTTCATACGCCGAATTTGTAAGTAGATATCCCGATTCTGGTGGAAGTTTTGAGTACATGAAACAGGGACTGGGGAAAAAAACGGCTTTTTCGATGTCTATTTTTATAGTGTTTACAGGAATCGTAGCTGCTGCAGCCATAGCTATAAGTTTTGCAGATTATTTAAGCCGACTTGTAGATGTTCCTAATTGGATCCTGGTAATTAGCATTATACTCTTAATGGGATTTTTCAACATTATTGGTGCAAAGTACAGTTCCTATTTTAATGCATTTGCCACAATAGTGACATTAATAGGATTGGCAGCAGTGGTCGTGGTGAGTATTCCTGAATTTGGCACTACTCCTCTCCTGGAAACTAACAGCGGCGGGTGGACCAGCCTTTTTGCCGGTGGCGCCCTCATCTTTTTTAGTTACATAGGTTTTGAAGACCTTGTGAAAATGGCCGAAGAGACAAAGAACCCGAAGGAGAATATGCCAAAGGCTGTGATCATGAGCGGCCTTATTGTACTCCTGGTTTACGTGTTGATCGCAATTAGCTCTGTAAGTGTACTCGACTGGAAGCAGTTATCAAATTCTAACGGACCTTTGGCCGCAGTTATTGAAGCAAAACTGGGAGCATGGGCCGCAACATCTCTGGTAATCATAGCGCTCTTTGCTACCAGTAAAACTATCTTGAGTAATATATTGGGCACATCAAGACTGCTTTACGATGTGGCCAGAGACAGTGATAAATCCTGGCTCAAAAAGTTCACCACTATTTCGGGAATTGGGAATGCACCAAATTATGCAATTATTGCGATCAGTTTAGTGGCCATAGGATTTGGGTTAATTGGAAACCTCAAGGTGGTTGCCAGCATTAGTAACATCTTTATTTTTATTGTTTTCGCAATGGTGAATATTGCTTTATTGAACCTAAGGCATAAAAAACGAAAAAAGCAAGATCAAAAACCTCCGTTCTATATAAAATTCAACGTAAAAAATATTCCTATCCCCACAGTCTTAGCCCTTATTTCTATCCTGGTACTGTTTGGTTTCAACATTTACAACCTATTCCAGGGAAATCTTTAGAAAGCCCTATTGCTTTACCACCACCAGGTTTGCTTTAGAACCTGTAAGAAGGTTCCATTCCTTTCTTATCACTTCCTTCCCCTGATCGTCGTAGACGCGGAGTTCGGCGGTGTTTGGACCACTTGTACCCTGATTAAGAGCTTCAAATTCAATATTGTTGAGACCGCTGTCCAGTTTCACCATTATTGGAGTGTAGGTTGCGCCAAGAGACATGTTCCTGTTAATCACTACCCCGTTCACAGAGATCTTTACCTTGTCCCCGTCTACATATTCATGGTCACGGCAGTATAATTCTACAAAAACTCCTGTAGTTTTAAAATCTCCCAAATATTGATCTCTTCGGAATTCTTCAAGAGCCTCTTTGTCTTTAGTAAAGGCTTTGGGAGTAAAGTCTTTGCCTTTAAAGGTCATGAGTCCATTTTGATCTGTTCTCATGCTGAAGGATTTTTCTTCTTTCTTTCCCAGTTTCGTGGCTTCACTTTCAGTTGCCAGAATACCTTTTTTTGAGCTAAGGCTGTGATTCCCTGAAGATCTTTTTAAAGATGATGTTTCACTTCCGGTTTTGGGAGCCATAAGTTCTCCCGGAGCTTTTGTGGGAGCTGTAGGATTATCAATTTGAGCCTGACTCACATGAAAGGCCAGACAGAAAACAAGTAATAATAGTTTTTTCATCTCCGGTTATATTCTTCAGCATTCAAATATCAAAAACTTAACCAAAAATAGAAGCATATCAAATTTCTATAATTGTGGCTATTAAAATTTAACGGCATTTTAACCGCCAAAGATGGGGTGAAAATAAGATTATCTGTAATTTAAAATAAAAATTTAATTATGACAAAGAAAGAAGAACAACCTAAAAATAACAGGGAAGATATGACCCGCGATAAAGGAAGTAATTATAACCCGGACATTACCCCCGAAGATAAAAATGTGCTTAACAATCAGAGCCAGGACGAAAAAAAGGGAGATTACTTTAAAGACAGGGAAGAGCCAATAGACTATGCGGGCGAAGATCTCGATGTTCCGGGTGAGGATGACCGAAAATTCAACCCCACAACAAATAAACCACAGGATGTGGAACAGGAAAGGAAGCCTAAGGATTCGGCCAACTCAAATGACAATATAGCATCACAAACCGATACCGTGTACAAAGGAGAAAAAGCCGAGAAGTACCAGGATCCTTCAAAAAAAACCAGGAACGATTCAGATAAATAAAGTTGAAAGGCTGTTTAAAAAGTTTTTATTCCATGCTTCGGAAGACATTTCAGGATCTGTTATTTTCTTTTGAAATACAGAAACACCTGAAATAATTTCAGCTTTATGAGTATAGCTTTTTGAACAGCCTCTTTCTATTAACAGTTCTCTTTATACTGAATATGCCGGCTTATATCTATCACATAAGAGGTAATGCCCGAAAGACGAAGTTTTTCCCCACCTTCAGCAAATTTATAGATATCACAAAATCCGTAGTGTTTCTTCTGGCCCAGCCTGTTCCTACTCACTACCACTCCCCTAACAATTCCGTGTAGGTTGTCTAAAAAGACATTTTGAACATCGATTTCTACAGGAGGCATTTCTTTCATACGATCAAGCACTTCCTTAAATTCAGCTTTACCCGAAATATCTTTCTCCCCTACAATATCCCAATAGATATCGTCAGTAATACGCTCCATAAAAAATTGTTCATCCCAATTCTCGTAGGCGTCGTTCACCTCCCTTAAAAATTTTTCTTTTTCAGTCATTTCAAATACGATTAAATTAAAAATGATTGTAAATCAATGGAATATGCATCTAAATATACAATAAAAAACCTTTGTTTGAATCAGGTAACCAGGCAGTAACCTGTAGAAGGCACAATGGCTTATTAAAAAAGACTTTAGAGAAAATGCCGCAGAAAAATCCTGTCTCAAAATCCCCTTTTTGAAACCTTATAAAATAAAAGGATTTGGTGTAAAAATTTATAACTTTGGCTTCCTTCATACAGATACCAATTTTATGCACGTTCATCATCTACTCGAAAAGAATTCTATCGCCAATACATTTGTTGCTCAACTTCGGAATGTAAATATTCAAACCGACAGGCTTCGCTTCAGAAGGAATATTGAAAGATTAGGAGAAATCCTTGGATATGAACTTAGTAAGAACCTGAACTTTCAGGAAGTGGAGGTTCAAACGCCTTTGGGAACAGCAAATGTGCCTCTACATAAAGAAGAGCTGGTTATTTGCTCTATTCTTAGAGCTGGCCTGCCACTTCATACCGGCCTTCTCAACTATTTTGATGCTGCAGATAATTCCTTTATTTCAGCTTATCGCCATCATCCCAATGATGATGAAGAATTTGAGATCCTCGTAGAATATCTAGCCTCCCCTTCACTTGAAGGAAAAACGTTGATCCTGGCCGACCCCATGCTGGCTACCGGCCGATCTTTTGTAAATGTCTTGCAGGCCCTTCAAAAAATGGGAAACCCGAAGCAGATCCACCTGGTATCTGTCATAGCTGCAAGAGAAGGAATTGAATATTTAGAAAAAAGTTTTCCCGAAAATTCTCACCTGTGGGTAGCTACTATTGACGAAAATCTCGATGAAAAAGGATACATAGTTCCCGGACTTGGTGATGCGGGAGATTTGTGCTTTGGATCTAAGAAACAACATTAGAAAGGATATCCTACCGCAAAGTTGAAGACGGGTTCACTAATTTTAAAGTCCCAGCGCTCTCCTTCTGCAAGCCATGGTGTATGTAACGGTGCGGCAAGGTCAAACCTAATCACAAAATTCTGAATATCTATTCTCAATCCTATTCCCGTACCTATCCCCAGTTCGCTGATAAAATCTTTACCGAAAACACCTTTTTCAAGAAGTAAGGTTTGCTGTTCTGTGGGTTTTTCATCTAACTCAACATAATTGTCTTCGGTATTCCAAACGTTTCCGGCGTCAACAAACACAGCTCCTTTGAGGAATTGGTAAACAGGAAAACGATACTCTACATTCGCTTCCAAGCGCAGATTTCCCATCCTGTCATAATAGGGAACTCCATCCCCTTCGGGGTCGTAAGAACCTGGACCGAGGCCTCTAATCTGGAAAGCCCTCACACTGTAAGGCCCACCTGAATAGAACTGCCGGCTGAAGGGCATGACCTCCGAATTTCCGTAGGGAATACCAATTCCGCCATACAACCTTGCTGCAAGTGTTTGCTGCGGGGCGAAATTGTAATGATATCTAAAATCTGCATCGATGCGAGAAAACTGGGCAAACTCCATACCCAGAAATTTTCTTGGGGTGGCTCCACTGCTAAGTAGATCAAGCAGGTTTCCTGCTACTTCAAGATTAGAATTGAGATAGAACTGATGCGTTTCCAGCTCATCGATCATTCCGTTGTAAGTAAAAGAATAAGTGAGTCCTGCAATAAATTGTTGATCAAAACTACTCTTCAAAAAGGGGTTTTCATCGAGTATGTCGTCGAAAGCTTTAGTGGTATTGCTTAGATTGGAATAATTTACAGATAAGGGATTGAGCTCATGAGTAATAAAACGGTTGGCCTTCCAGACATATCCAAAGTTCCCGGTCACCGAAAACAGGCTGAAAAGCTGACTGCGGTTTAGATATTCAAACCCAAAGGCAAGTTTGGTCTTTGGGATAGAGTAATCAAACCAGTTACTCCTGATATTAATAAAAGGGAATAACATCCTGGGGCTAATTAAGGCTGTTTCCAGGCCTAATACGGTACTGCTGTTTCCTATATCGTTTTGTTTTGAAAGCTGCCACTCATAACCTCCTTTTGCGGTGACATTCAATATTTCCCCTCCTTTAAAAAGATTCCTGTTGGTGTAGGTAACAGTAAGATGCGGGCCTGCAAAATTATTTGATTTGGTCACAGCCTGTAATTCGGCCCGTATAGCCCTTTTGTTCATAGGCGAGAGGTAAATATTTGCAGTTAAATATCCTACACTGTCTGTAGCGATAGAATCTATTTCATCGTATTGAATATTTACAAATTTATAGGTGCCTAAAGAAGTAAGCCTCCTGCTTGTTTTACCCGAAAGTTCGGGAGAATACAGTTCTCCTTCGTTAAGGAGTATAAAAGGATCCAGCTTTTCTGGTTTAAAGAAAACCTTATCCTGAATGTAACTTCTTTCATTGAATCTTGTAGTGTCACGTTCCTGGGAATCTGTTCCTATCACGTAATTTGGATATACATTTACATCTTTGATGATGTAGGGTTTTGTTCCTGCCGGCGGGACTTCTTCTTTGAGCCTTAAGAAAAGATCGAATTTTTTGCGGTCATACTGATTTGTATCGGCTTCAAAAATGAGAAAATTTGAGCTGAAGTTGTAATAGCCCTGGCGCTTTAGAGCGGCGTCAATACGTTCCCGTTCGGCTTTTAAGAGCGAAAGGTTAAATTTCTCACCCGACTGTAGATGAGATTCTGATAAGGTGTTTTCAATCTCCCTGTAAATTTTGAGGCTATCCGTATCCATCTGATAATTTTCCAGGATGTAAGGGTTCTCCGGCAGTACGGCAGTATATTTTATATGAGCTAATTTGTCTTCTTCATTTTCGTTGACAGAATGATTTACACGGCTGTAAAAATAGCCCCTGTTCTCCAGCCTGTTCTTTAGAAGTTTTTCTGTTTGAAACGGGTCAACATCCGAAAGGTATACCGGCTCCTGTCCTAACTTTTTGCTTAAAAACCTGTTGATGAAACCCGGATTTTCCTTCTGTCCCTTATAGTAGAAGTACAGACCTATGCGCGATCCCAGGATCTTTGAGTTAGGATCTGGGCTTATCAATGCCTGAAGCTGGTTCTTTAGATCCTTTTTCTGCTCAATAGGATCGTCAGACTGTAACTCCAGATCGGCACCGGTATATAAGAGTTTGTCTTCCGGAATAAATTTTTTCACACTACACCCTTGCAGGAATAGCAGAATTGAAAGAGTGACGATAATGGTTTCTATCCTATACTTCATTTTTTATTCCTGAGGTTGAGTTTCTTCAGATTTTCCATCTCCCGAATGTTCTTCTTCTAATTTGCCCTTTCCGGGTTTTTCTTCTACTGCTTGTTCTTTACCAGATTTTTCTTTTGCCTTTTTATCGCTTTTGGCCACTTCGTTCCACAGTTCCCTGAACTTGTTGAATTCCTGAGTAAAGATCAAAGCAAGTCCGCTTACAATCAACTGCCCGTCGATGACATTCTCATAGCTACTCCTCCTAAAGGCCATTAACCTGAATTGTCCTTCGGGGGTAAGCAGGTATTCCAGGCTCACGTTGCCAATGAGCGGCGTACTTTCTTCAACCGGGCTGCTGCCCTGTACATCTACTTCACTTCCCACGCTTACTACCAGCCTGTCATCCATAAAACTCTTTTGGGCTGTGATATCCAGCTGGGTCCTTTCTTGCGGATTTTCTCCCTGGTAGTCGGTGAAGGTGTCAAGGCCAAAATTGAGGTCAACACCTGTTTCTCCCAGCAGGCGGTCAGAGAATATGTTGAGTTGGTCAGAAAGGGCTTCATTGAGATTATCGCGGGCAAAGGAAAGAGTACCTCCTCCAGAGCCGTCGCTACCGGTTGTAGGAAAGAACCTGTTGAGTACCAGGAGTGAAAAAACCTGCTTATTGAGTTCGTTTTCCTGTTGATTTATTTGTTGTACCCTACCATATACCTGGCCTCCTAAAGATCCCTGTTCTCCTTCGGGCATATCGAGTCCAAAAGAAAGTTTTGGTGCAGAGATCTCCCCTCCTATTTTTAGATACACCAAAAAGTCCAGTTCCTGCCTGTATTGATCCTTGTCACTTAGATCGGCACCCTGCAGCTGTGAAGCCATAAGTCCGGCGGCTGCAGCTTCCACTTCATATACAGCGGTAATATTGAGATCGGCATCAAGCGGATTTCCTGCCCACACTACGGTGCTCCCATCCATAATGTCAAATCTTCGGGTTACCAGGTTATAGAGACTCATTTCATAATATCCATCACTTAACTCTACCCTACCTGTCATTGTAGTTCGGCCATTGGGAGAGATGTCGTAAATAATATCCCCGTCTCCGGTTGCCTGAAAGTGATCTCCGGTTTCTTCGTTGATCACAACACTAAAAGTTGCCCCTTCCTGAAGTGAAATATATGAATTGAGCGCGAAGCCCGAAAAGGCCACAACTTCATCATCTGTTGACCTGCGGGTGAGAATGCGGTCTGGATTTTCTCTATTTACAAACACAACCACGCCTTCTCTTTCTTCGAGTTCTACGCTGGCTTCAGGAATCACATAAGTAATGTTTGTTTCCTCCAGTACTTCAAGATCAATTTCAACGTGAGGAAGCTCCATGTTTCCGGTGACAGAACCTGTGGCGTCAAACACAAATTTTCCGTAGAAAAGATCAAAATCTTCTTCGGTGGAACTCAAAGCAGTGAAATTATTTGCAGTAAAACTCAAGTCAAATTCAGGATTTATAAGTGATTCGGTGAGTACAGCCCCGTTCAATACAAAGGCATTATTATTCACATCCCTAATTTCGAAATTATCCATGTATACACCTGTAGTATCTATTCGCAGCCTTTCATCTCTTAGGGTAAAGGGTGCATCTAACATAGACACCGTAAATTGCGCGTTATTAAAGTTAAGCGCACCGTCATAATTAGGTACAAGAGGATCGCCGGTTACCGTGAATTCTCCAGATAAACTACCGCTGGAATTGTTGATCTCTTCCATTGAAAAACCTTCTACCACCTCCATAGGGATGCTTTCAAGGTCGAGGAACATATCAAGGTTTCCACCTTGTTCATCGGCGAGGTATGAGCCGGTAAGTTGAAGGTTGGCATTGCCCGTCACGGCCAGGTCTAAAGTATATTTATTAAAGCTAACCGCTTCGGCGTCAAGAGAAAGTTCGCCCAGAGGTACATCCATTACCCCAAAATCATTTATAGTGAGATCGGCAAGTAGCCCCGTATCTTCAAAGGGTTCTTCAATAATAAAGTCGCCATTGATATTTCCTGAAGCCAGTACGGCTTCGGGGTTGAGGTAGGAGAACAAGGCCGCCAGGTTAAAATTCTGAAATTGTATTGCGATATGCTCTTTTTGAACCTGTGCCAGATCATTGGTTACTTTTAACTCCTGATTATTTCTCGAAAGCCTGAAGTTGTTGAAATTATAGGCGCTGTCGCCAATGAGAATTTCATTTTCAGGGTCTATTTGCCAGCTATTGGAATTAAGAATAAGACTATCTGGGGCTATACTCACCCTTACAATATCATTGTTCCTGGTTATAGAAGATTCAATTTTCATTAGGGGCTGTTCTTGATAAATGGAAAGAAAATCAAGGTTGAGTTCTTCATCTACCAACACCCCTTCAAGACTGGTCTTTTTAATGGCCAGCGGGCCTGCATCAAGACTTTGAAGTCCGAAGCTGAAAAATAGTTCTTCCGGGTTTGAATCCACAAAAAAGTCAAGACTGTCAATTTCGCTTCCGAAGTAGTTTAGGTAAGGAATTTCCACACTTCCCACGAGTGTTTTTTCCCGCTCGTTAAAATCAACCTTCACGGCTATGGTGTCAAAAGCTTCCAGCTGCGGAAGGAATACTTCCTCGAGAATTGGAGATGGAGCAACTGTAGCTGCCATATCAATATTTACAGGGTTCACAACTGTATCTAATACCTGTTCGTTGTTGAAGTAGCTGTCGTAATGGCGGCTTAGAGCACTTATAAAATCCTGCGGCCCGGCGTTAGAAAACAACTTGAGGTCAAGAATTCTATTTTCAATTTGCATGGACGTAGTATCGGGTGTTACATGTGCAAGAAGATCAAGGTCTCCTAAAAGGTAAGATTCATTGTCATACACAAAAACACCATTGCCTACTGTCGCAGTCACATCAAATTTATCGGTATTTCCTTCAAAAGTGCCTTTTAATTCCATGGCTGCATTCACAGGTTTTGCAGCAAGACCAAGCGCCTGTAGATCGGCACCAATAATATCAAGAGTCAGGTTTACTTCAGGCGCTATCGAATCGAGTAACACAAAGCTCTCCAGTTCCATGTTCAGATTTTGATCTTTGTAGGCCATTTTCGCAAAACCCTCGCCGTCTTCTAATTCAGCAAAAATATTAATATCGTTAAAGACGTATTGATTGTATTCAAAACTGCCGATGGTACCATCAACTACAGCGTCAAGGGAATTAATGTCTTCCCCGCTGCCACGTGCTTGTATATCGAGACTAACCGCACCGAGTGACTTATTTTGTAGCAACTGGCCCACTTCAAGTTTGGTTACTTTAAGGTCTGTGCTAAATGCTATTTTTGGAGCGGTTACAAAACGTCCTGCTACACTTACTTTTCCTGCGGAAGAATTCAAAATGGCATCAATAGAAATATCTTCGGGACTACCGCTGAAGCTACCTGCCAGATTTAAAGTTTTTGGAAGCTCAATTCCCAGGTTCTGTTCCTCGATAAAAGCGTGAAGATCGGCTCGTGAAGACCGAAGCCTTAGCTGCGGAATATCAAACCTCAGGTTTTCAACATCGGTGGTGTTGTAAATAGTTCCGGTAGCCACAAGAGAGGTGTTACCGCCCCAGTCAATATTTGCCCGCTCAATTTTTACTGCGGAAAGTTCCCCTTCGGCAGAAAGACTGCCCGAAATGCCTTTTTTGGCAAGTGTAGCGAAGTGGGTGTTCTGCCGTAAATCGGGTTGGAATCTGTATAGATCCTGTAGGTCAAGGTTAAACTGCGGAAGGTTCAAATCTACCGTGGCGCCCTCCGGGTTATTTATAAAAGAATCGAGCGACCTGTAATTAACCAGTAAACTTCCTTCTATGAGGTTTCCATTCAGCCGAAGCAGAAGATCTTCCAGTAGTGCCCTCTCTTCATTGACCGAAAGTGCAAATTGGGTTTTGTTAAGCAGGAGACCCGATGCTTCTTCAAAATTAAGAACTGCTACGCGAGCCTGTAAGGTTTCATTAGCCAGTACCAGTTCAGGAATTTCGAGATTCAAATCACGAAGGCCTACTGCTTCAGGGTTAAAAATGCCTTTTTTGGGTGTGCTGTTTTTTACCCAATACCTGAAGTTATTATTTTTCAGATTTAGATTTTTAGCATTTACCGTCCATTGAGGCCATTCAAAAGGTTGACCTTCTTCAGCAATGGCAGTAGTATCTTTTGCGGCGGGAGCGGAAGAAGCTGTATTGTTTATGTAAACTCTGGAATTTTCGAGAGCAAATCTATCGACTACTATAGTATTATTTGCAAGATTGGCTTCAGGCAATTTCAGTAAGAGTTGAGATAGATCTATATCGGCAACCATTCCGCCGGGAACAGATGTATATGAGCCGGCCACGTCTAAAATTTCCAGGTTCTCCACAGAAAATCGGGGCATGGGGGTCTCATTTTCCTCTTCCGATTCGGGAGCTGTTTTAGTTTGGACGTATTTAAAACGGGTATTTTCCAAAATAAGGTCACCCGCAGCAAATTCCATACTGTCCAGATTAAATTTCTGCATTTCTACTACCAGCTTTCCCAACCTGATTTTGGTATCAATACCTAAATATTGATCGTTGTAATTAAGTTTCAGGTGTTGAAGGTTGAGATCGCCCAGCTTAATTTCCATAGCCTGGGCAGTAGTATCGGCGGGCGTGGTAGTAGCAGTAGTATCGGCCGTGGCAAAAGCTTCAGTAAGAAACTGGAAGTTAAAACCTTCAATAGTATCTGTCCGCTCAATATTGGCCACTCCCCCATTCCAATCAAGACTGTTGAGATAAAAACCTTTACCTTTAATAAGGGGTAACAGGGAAATGTCGGCTTCAAGTTCCCGCGAATATAAAAGGGTATCACCTTTTTCATCTTCAAGAAATAGCCCCTCTACGCTAAGATCACCTCCAAAAGTAATGAAGAGCCTGTCTACCTCTACTGCAGTGTTTGTCTTGTTCTCAATATAATTTACAAGCTTATCTACAATAATGCCCTGGCCCCAGGGACTGCGGATGAAAAGTATGAGAAGGAAAATGAAAATGAAAATGCCAAGAATAATTTTAAAGAACAACTTAATCCCTGATCCCTTTGGTTTCTTTTCCTTTTTATTTTTATCTGTTTCCAAGTATTGACGGTCTATTGCTCTAATTTATTCCTTTTAATGTAAATCTTAAAATTCCTGGAATTAAATCTCTGGAAAACAACACCTTCTAAAAATGGCATTTTCACGTGAGATTTTCTACGGAAAAATTACGCGAAAAAGATAAAAATTTCTCCTGAAGTGGCTATTTTCTTAGGAATAATTTAGCAACAACGACTGCTAACTAATAATCTTTCGTTAAAATAAGACACCTGAAAAAGCCTTTTATATAATTTCGGCAGCTATAACCCGTTTGAAGTTTCGAAGCTCTAAAAAGAACTTGAACTTTAAACAAAAAACCAGAAATTATGAAAAAAGCTCTTACCGTAACGGTACTTGCAGCGACAGTGCTGACTTCTTGTGTTTCAAAAAAGAAGTATGTAGCCCTTGAGGAAGATTATAACAACACCCGAAGTAATCTTCAGGAAACTCAGGTAGAAAAAGAAAGACTAGAAGAACGATTAAATGCCATAGAAGAAAGAGTGGCAGATTACAATTCAAAGATCAACTCACTCACAGAAGAGAATGACCAGAAACTGGAAATGAACCAGCTTACGGCAATGTCTAATGCCAATAAGCGTAAAATGCGGGAAACATTAAGAAATGTTGATCCCGAAAAACTTGCAGGAGCCGAAACTTTAGAAGATTCTATTAACCTGGCCGTAGCTCATAACCTGGAAAGCCAGATAAGCAGCGGAAGCTCAGACGATGTTGACATTACTGTAGACAAAACTGTAGTGATGATCAATGTATCTGATAAATTACTTTTTAGAAGCGGGAGTCACAGAGTAAGCAGAGATGCATATCCCCTTTTAGAGAAGCTTGCTGAAGTAATTAAATCTGAACCAGCTATGGAAGTAATGGTAGAAGGTCACACAGATTCTCAAACAATGGTAGAAAATTCCTATATTCAGGACAACTGGGAATTGAGTGTAAGACGTGCTACTGCGATCGTGAGAGTATTGCAGGACCGTTTTAATGTAGAGCCCGAAAAGTTAATTGCAGCAGGCCGCAGCAGCTACAAACCTGTAGCCGGAAACGAGACCAAAGAAGACAGGGCATTAAATAGAAGAACAAGAATTGTTATCCTGCCAAACCTTGATAAATTCCTTGCACTTTTAGATTCAGAACAATCCCCTGCACAGCCGGTAGATTCTTCCAACAACTAAGTATAAAATCACTTTTAATATTAAAAAGGGGCCACACGGCCTTTTTTTTTGTGCTTAAATTAAAGTACCTGCCGATAAAGAAGTTGCTGTATTCGCTATACCTTATTATATATAGGAGAAAAACTGATCCAAATCCTACTTTGGAAGCTGGTCAGCCAAAAGCTGGAATAAAAATTCTATATCATTAAAACTGATACGATGATTTCAAAAAGATCCTGGTACAGTACATTTCTACTCAAGAGCTTTTCTTTCCTCCGGATTTTAAGAGTAGATATTTCATTCTAAACTGTATCACAAGCCTTGTGCTGTGATTTCTTTTTATGGCCTCAGAAGTCAGAACTAGAAGATTTTTTTAAAAATTCCCGGTATCTGAGATAAAAAAAATTGAAGATCCCGGTGAACCAAGATCGTTAACTCACCAATAAACAGTATAATAATAGTTTTACAGCGACATCGTTGTAGTTAATCTAATTGTGTATTTCATCGATATTTATGGTCACTTAATCTGGTTGAATCAAAAAATTTTCTTATTATTGAAATAAGAAAAAAGCGGTGAAAAGTTTATTTAGTTTCATATTATTTTCCCTTTTTGGGGCATTAGCATTTGGCCAGGCCAGTGCGTCTGCCTCATTTACTGCTTCGGCTACGATTATCCAGCCTATTGGAATCACTACTACATCACACATGAATTTTGCAAACCTTGATGCCGGTACCGGAGGAGAAGTAATCCTTACGCCCAATAGCACCAGGCTCTCCAAGGGAAATGTTTCATTAGACAGTGAAGCCAATGTCTCTGCTGCTGCATTTGAAGTGACAGGTGAAGACGGTTTTGCTTTTTCTCTCACCCTGCCTGAAGGTGAATATGTACTGGCCAACGGTACAGAAAGTATGATCATTAAAGACTTTACAAGTAGTTTAGCTCAAAACGGAAATTTTGATGGAGGAGCTAAGAAAATAACCGTGGGTGCTACCCTGGCTGTTAATCCTCATCAAAATCCGGGAGTTTACAACAGTAAGGCTCCTATGAACGTTACTGTAAACTACAATTAGATCATAATTTTTGACCGTGATATAGGAGTTCATGTCTTAACAAATTCTTAAAATGAGTAGTTCGACGAATTTTTTCTTCAACTACCGATTAATCTTTTCTACCTCCCCTATTTCCCGCATCTTTGCAAAGAATTTACAGTGAACAACTGTAGATTTATATCCCTACTTATATAATCCCTACAAGTTAATCAAGCCACCAGGGCTTTAGCTTTTATGCTATTGTTCCAAACAAGAGATTATTAAGTAAAACTCCACCAAGTTGAAACATTTATCCAAACAATCAATCGGGAATATTGCCAGAACAATTTTTTATACCATTATAATAGTAGTGACTGTAATTCTGGTCCAGGTAGTAATTGATGTAACCTATGCAAATCAACTTTAAACTGTTTTTGGCTAATAGATCCTGTTATACGTTTAGATATCATTTTCCTAAGAAAAGCTAACTACTGGTCTGATTTTCAATTAAATGATCTCATTAAAGCCGATAAATAGGCTCTTTCAGAGATTAATCCCCCAACATGATTAGGATCATGTTTAGTGTATTTCAACGAGTTTCTGTCGCTGTCATCGAGTTTTTTTGTAGGAGCTTTCTTTAGGGAGTAAGTTTGCATCGTTAAATAAATGAAACCCCAAATTAAAATTATAATACCCAAAAAAACCTACATCATGAAAAAAATTACTTTAATTTTATTCGCTCTTATTACAGGAACAACTTTCGCTCAAGAAGAAGCTAGTGCAACTGCAAATGCTGCTGCGGAAATTGTTAGTCCAATTAAAATTAGTGCTCAACAAGATTTAAATTTCGGTAAAGTAGCGAACAATACTGCTGGTACTGTGGTAGTGGCAACAAATAGTGCTACTACAGAGTCAACATTAGATCAGATTGGTTCAACAACTCCTTCTGCAGCGGCTTTTGATGTTACTGCTGCGAGCGGGTTTAGTTATAAAATTACGATGCCAGAGAGTGTAAGCCTATCAAGTGGAGAAAACAATATCGTTGTTAATGCATTTACAAACGATGCAGGAAATGATGTGGTAGGTACTGGAGGAATTCAGGCTATAGGCGTTGGTGCAACATTAAATGTTACAGAAGGCCAGCCTACAGGTGAATACTCTGGAACTTTTGACGTGACAGTAGCTTACGAATAAGACAAACAAATATAGTTTAGAAAAACGCCGCCCTTATGGCGGCGTTTTTTCATTATAGAGATAAGTATCAATAATAAAGCACCTGCTTTTACAGACACAAATGAACAGAGTAGTTTTAATATTATTTCTTTTACTGTTGTCTTCCCAGGCTTTTAGTCAGGCATCGGCTTCTGCGAAAGTCACGAGCAGGGCTACCGTTATTGATCCTATCCAAATTGACAAGACTGTAGATCTTGATTTTGGAAATGTAATAAGCGCCTACACCCCCGGAAGTGTCATTTTATCTCCCGATGGATCAAGAACTGTTCAGGGCGTACAGATATCCACCAACTTTCCCGGTACTGTAAATCCGGCAGAGGCAGTGGTTACCCATGGTAATAACAATTATGCTATTACACTACCTGAATCATTTATCTTATACAACAGCCAAAATCCCGATCAGCAACTCACGATTAGCAACTTTGTGGTTCTACCTGATGAAGGCACAATTTCGGACGTTATAAAAATTGGAGCAACCTTGCATCTTGAAGCCAACCAGGCATCCGGTTTCTATACTAACTCCTCCGGGTTTAATGTAACGGTTTCCTATAATTAATTTTAGGAATTCCTTAACTTTCTTGTCTTCTTTTACTTACATTTGTTGCAGGTAAAATTTTCAACAGAATTCAACCCGCATGAAGATAAAATTATATTCAACTTTACTCTTACTTTCTCTTTTTTTTATTCCTCAAACCTTTTTTGCTCAGGGAGATCTAATGATCATGCCAAAAAGGTTGGTTTTTGACGGTTCTCAAAGATCACAGGAGATCAATCTAGCAAATACGGGAAGTGATACTGCTGTTTATGCGGTTTCTTTCGTCAACTACAACATGACTGAAAGTGGTAGCTTTGAGCAGGTGGAAACACCTACTGAAGGTCAACGTTTTGCTGAAGGTTTCCTCAGGTATTTTCCACGACAAATCACTTTGGCTCCCAATGAAGCCCAAACCATACGAGTGCAGCTCACCCGCACCGGAAACCTGGAACAGGGAGAATATCGGTCTCACATGTATTTTAGAGCAGTTGAAGAACAAACTGCCCTTGGAACAGAAGAAGATGCAGAGAGCGAAGGGATCTCCATAAATATTAAAACAGTTTTTGGAATTAGTATACCAATAATAATTCAGCAGGGAGAATCTACCACTAAACTGGATATAACCAATATTCAATTTGAAAAAGACGCTGAAACTCCACAGCTATCATTGGTGTTAAACCGCAGCGGAAATATGTCTGTTTACGGCAATATTAAAGTAGATCATGTTTCCCCAAAAGGAAAGACAACAGAGATAGGAATGGTAAAAGGGGTCTCTGTCTATACGCCTAATGCTAAAAGGAATTTTTCTTTTGAGTTACGAAATGCAGGAGAAGTTGATTTGAGCCAGGGAAAACTGGAAGTTTCCTATTTTGAAGAAGATGGGGAAATACTCGCAAAAAAGGAATATGAGTTATAAAATAACTTTGATACTTCTCTAAAAAAAAAATTTTCTCTGCTATAATGAATACATTGGCTCCCCCTGTTCGCATTCTGTTCTTATGCCTGTTCATGATGGGAAGTTATTTGATGCAGGGGCAGAGTTTGAGCACACCTGCAGTTACTGGGGATTTTTGCCCGGGTTCTTCACTAACTGTTCAATTTACTGCTACCAGAGGTTTATTCTCGTTGGAGGATTTTAATGAAGATTCGAGATATACAATCAGGTTAAAAAGGTCTTCAGAAATTTTGAATACTGAAATCTTTAGTTCTACTGAGAGTACTGTTTTTTTTTTCAAACGAACAATTTCTTTAAAGGGTTTTATACAAATTCCTGTTAATGTAATGGGAAACTCAGGATACACCATAGAAGTAAGCTCCACAAATCCTGACGTACCTTCAGTAGCTTCTGATCCTTTCACTATTTATGCCGGGCCCATATCTCCTGCCATTGGCAGCATTTCACAACCAACATGTTCAACATCAACAGGAAGTGTTATATTGAATGGCTTACCGGCGACAGGAAGCTGGACCATAACTGAATTTTCAGGGGGACGAACAAAGATAGGAACTGGTACCAGCACAACTTTCACAGGACTTACTTCCGGCACCCATACCTTTAATGTTATTAATGCTAATGGGTGTACCTCTTCTGCTTCGGCTAATGTTGTTATTAATCCGCCACCTACAGTACCTGCTGCACCAATTATTGAAAATATCTCACAGCCTACATGTATAATACCTACAGGGAGTGCTGTATTAAAAGGCTTACCTTCAGGAAACTGGACAATAGCAGAATCACCGGGCGGATTAACAAAGACCGGAACAGGCACAAACACAACTTTTACCGGACTTAGTGCCGGCACGCATACATTTACAGTGACCAATGAAACTGGTTGTACTTCCCCTGCTTCAGCAAATGTGACAATTGATACACCTCCTAACCCTCCTGCACCAATAGTTCAAACAGTAAATCAACCTACCTGCACAACAGCCACAGGTACCGTAACCCTAAGCGGTTTGCCTGCAGGAAACTGGACTATTAATCCTGGAGGAATTACAGGATCGGGTTCTACCAAAACCATTACCGGTCTTACACCCGGAAACTATACTTATACTGTTGATATACCAAAAACCACAACTGGTTTAAAAGCAGAATATTTTAATAATCAAGATCTCTCAGGCACTCCTTCTCTAATCCGTACAGATGCCACTGTTAATTTTAACTGGGGAAGTGGAAATCCAGGTTCACCAATTAATAGCGATAATTTTTCGGTAAAGTGGTCGGGTCAAATTCAACCATTATACAGCGAGAATTATACCTTTAAAACGAGAAGTGACGACGGAATCAGGTTAAAGGTAAATGGTAATCAAATCTTTGAAAATTGGACAGATCATTCAGCCACTTTTAATGAGGGTACAATAAGACTTACTGCTGGTGTAAAATATGACATAGTTCTGGAGTACTATGAAAATGCTGGGGATGCGGTAGCTCAACTTTACTGGTCCAGTAGAAGCCAGAGAGAACAAATCGTACCACAATCCCAATTGTTTTCTGATACTGGAAAATGCACCTCCTTTTCTTCAGAACCTGTTGTAATTAACCCACAACCAGCAACCCCCTCTGCACCTGTAGTAGGATCTGTTACCCAACCTACCTGTACATCAGCAACTGGCAGTGTAAGCTTAAGCGGCTTACCTTCAGGATCATGGATCATCAATCCGGGAGGAATTACGGGTTCGGGAACTAATAAAACAATAACCGGACTCGTACCCGGTAACTATAAGTATACCGTTACAAATTCAAGTGGATGTGTGTCTTCTGCTACAGCAAATGTTGTTATTAATCCACAACCTTTAAGTATATCTAATAATAGCATTAATTATTCAGGAGAAACACGTAATATTTGTTCAGCCAGTACTGCTTCTCAAATACATGGTTCACAACCTACAGGAGGAAGTGGCACTTTTTCCTATTCATGGCAAAGTAGTACCACAGGATCTGATAGTGGTTTTTCTCCGGCTAACGGCACTAACACCACTTTAGATTACAATCCAGGAACCCTAACGCAAACTACCTGGTTTAGAAGAATTGTAAATTCCGGGGTATGTGGGGCAAGTACCTCAAATGTTATAAAAGTAAGTGTTAACCCGCTTCCCAAATTGACTCCAACCAGTGGAGATACTACCATTTGTTTAGGACAAACTGTAAACCTGAGTGGAACACTTTCAGGAAAAGCACCATGGATGGTAAGAGGAACTATTAATGGAGCAGCATTTTCGGTCTCCTCGCCTTCTGCTTCTCTTTCCTATCCTTTCTCTCCTACTGTAAACACTACGGTAAAAATAACCAGCGTCACCGATGCCAATGGCTGTACCAATAATGAGGTGCATTCAATTACCATTACCGTATCACAAAAATATACATGGACCGGCGCGGCAGATACCAACTGGAATAACCCAGCTAACTGGAGCTGTAACCAAATTCCAACGCTGCAAAACAATGTAATAATTCCTGCAGAACTGGCCTCAAATAACTACCCTATAATTTCTACCGGTGCTAATGCCCTCTCGAAAAACCTCAATATTGAGTCTGGGGCTTCTGTAATTGTTAATGGTAACTGGATTAGAATGGCCGGAAACCTGGTGAACGCCGGAGTTTTTAAAGTAGAGAATGGCAGCGTGTCGTTTGAAGGCACTACTACCCAGCAGATTCCTTCAGCAGCTTTTCTCAATGATAATGTTCTCAATCTAAATATTAAAAATCCTGCCGGAGTAAGTTCCCTGGCCAACATCAATATCCTGAATTCTTTGAAGGTAGAGCAGGGTAATTTTAATACTGGTAACGCCCTGCTGCTGGTTTCTAACGAAGCAGGAACGGCATATATTGATGGCAGCGGAGCGGGTTCTGTTTCAGGCAGTGTCACTATGCAGCGTTACCTCGCCAACGCTTTTGGCTATAAATACTTCAGCAGCCCTTTTCAAAATTCTTCTGTAGAAGATTTGGCTGCCAATTTTGAGCTTCAGGATCCCGAAACTGGTTTCCCTCATCTTTACCAATACCTGGAAAACAGAAAAAATTCAGCAGGAAAGGATCTCACCGGCTGGGAAAAATATTTAGGCCTTACCAATTCATTACAACCTGGCTACGGCTATGCAATTAATCCATCTGGAGAACCGCGCGTATTGACTCTTGAACTTTCTGGAGAAGTCAGTAATGGGCCGGTAACCGTGGCTCTTCAAAACAATAACGGGACCTACACTAATGGCTTTAACCTGGTTGGCAACCCCTACCCTTCTCCTATCGACTGGAATTTGATGCTAAGCAGCCTGAGCGGTATAGATAATGCAATTCACTTTTTTACTGCTGGTAGTGACGACAGGTATACCGGCACTTACACCTCATACATAGATGGAATCTCTACAGATGGGCGCTCTTCGAGCATCATTCCTTCAATGCAGGGCTTTTTTGTAAGAGTGAGTGATCCTGCCAATGGCGTTTATCCTGCAACAGCGAGCCTGGAGTTCAAAAATGCTTTTAGAGTAGGCAATCAATCAGAACCGAATTATTACAGGGCGAAAAATAAAGCTGAAGTACCTCAAATCAAATTAACAGCTAGTTTTGCCGGAGAGGAAATGGCAGATGCCACGGTGATCTATTTTAAGCATGACGCAACCCCAGGATTTGAAAAGGAAATGGATGCCCAAAAACTGCTGAATACTGCCGTTAATGTTCCCAGTGTTTACAGCTTAACCGCACTTCACGAAAAACTGTCTATTAATGCAGTCTCGGGCACTTCTATTGAAACTATGGAAATTCAGTTGGGAATTTCAGCAGAAAGATCGGGTGAAATGCGCCTTTCTCTTGCTGAAACCACCAATCTTTTTCCTTCTGTCTATATTTATCTGAAAGATAACAGGAAGAATGTCCTAAAAGACCTTGATAAAGATCGCAGCTATACTTTTACCTCTCAAAAAGGGCAAATTAACGACAGGTTTGTGCTAATGTTTTCTTCGGAAAAATTATCGCCTGCACAAATAGAACTTGCGATGGAAGATTTTACCGTATACACCAAAAATGAGCAGGTATTGGTACGCCTTAATTTGCCTGACAATGCTGAAGGAACAGTGATTCTTAGCAGCATGGCAGGCCAGGTGCTTCAAAGCAAAAAAGGCTCTGGCAAAGATGTACTTACCTTTAGTGGCATGGCAGCCGGAATTTACCTGGTGACGCTCGAAACAGAACAAGAAAGCCAAACCAAAAAAGTAATCTTTAAAGAGTAGAAAATGACGGGAAAAAGCTTCTTCTTATTCATTAGCTTCAGCCTGCTAATTATCCCCTTTCACAAAGCAGTTGCCCAGGAGCATCCGCCTATTCCCGTGAGTGTAGAGGTGAGAAATGCCCAGGGACTTAACTTTGGGGCTTTTATTGTGGGAAATGCCGGTGGTAACGTCATCCTCACTCCAAATGGCGATCGTTCGGCTGATACCGATGTGTATTTACTTAACCTGGGAAACAGCCCTCATTATGCCATTTTTGACGTCTATGCCAATCCGGGAACACTTCTGCAAATTCAACCTGTAAGTAAGGTGTTACTTTCGGGGCCCGCGGGCAGCAACGTCACTTTAAATATTGATCCGTTTTTTGATATCAGTACTGGCCAAACTTTTATTACCACCACCAATCCTCACGAAGTTATTGTAGGCGGAAAATTGAATATCCCCAGTGGGGAGGCCGGGCCAGCAGGAAATTACAATGGTACTTTTACCCTAACCTTCATTCACGAATAGCAAGCCAACCCTAATGCTTTCTCCTTTTCGTCTTTCTCTTTCTGAAGTTTTGAAGCTGTGGCTAACGCTCATGTTATTCCTGAGCCTTGGCACTGCATTCGCTCAAGAAGATTATCCCGATTACGACGAACTTTCGGTAGAAATGAACATTCCCAGGTTGGGCACCTATGAAATTCCTATCGCGATCAAGGGGGAAGATGCATTTTTACCGGTTACCACGCTGTTTGAAATTCTAAACATCAAGCACGAAATCGATAGAGATATTCTAAGCGGATTCATCATTCACCCCGATTCTACCTATACTATTAACTGGGAGCAGCCACAAATCACATATAAAGGAGAAAGCTTCAGCCTCTCCAAAAATGACATTTTGATCACTCCTTCCGGGAGGTATCTAAAATCAAATTACTTCGGAAGTATTTTTGGTCTCGACACCCAGTTTTCCTTCCGAAGTCTTTCTCTAAAACTTGAAACTGATAAGGAGCTACCGGTGATGAAGGAAATGCGCCTTCAAAAGATGAGGGAAAATCTTGACCGGGTAAAGGGCGTGGTAGTTCCCGATACTCTTATCCCTGCCCGCTATCCCTTCTTTAAACCCGGTACTTTAGACTGGGGAGTGGTGACTACTCAGCAAACCAACTTTGAGAATGACAATCGCCTTACGTTAGGGCTGGGCACCATGTTTCTTGGCGGGGAAACCAATCTTATGCTTAATTATTCCAGCAGGCTGCCGTTCTCATCACGTAACCAGTTTTACCAGTGGCGCTATGTCAATACCGATAACAAGTACCTGTCTCAGGTCACCGCCGGGAGGATCTTTAGCCGGGCCACTTCTTCCCTTTTTGCACCGGTTTCGGGGGTGCAATTCACCAATAGTCCGCTTCAAAACCGCAGGTCTTTTGGTACTTATTTACTTAGCGATTACACTGAACCGCGATGGACAGTTGAATTATATGTAAACAATGTGCTCGTGTCATTTACAGAAGCCGATGCTTCGGGGTTTTACAGTTTTGAAGTGCCGCTCATGTATGGCAATACCGCTGTGAGTCTGCGGTTTTATGGCCCCTGGGGAGAAGAAAGATCCGAAGACCGGGTGATTAACATCCCTTACAATTTTGTACCTAAAAATGAGCTGGAATATACCCTTAGCGCTGGGGTAGTAGAAAGTGACGACTGGAACCGCTTTAGCCGCCTTAACCTCAATTATGGGTTAAATAACGCCATAACTATTGGCGGCGGGGTAGAATATCTTTCAGAAGTAGAAAGTGGCGAAGTAATGCCGTTTGTCAACTCTTCAGCAAGAATTGCTTCAGGCCTGCTGTTCTCTGGAGAATATATGTATGGCGTAAAAGGAGAGGCTTTATTGAGCTACCAGTCTCCGCGCAACTTCCAGGTAGATTTGAATTATATCAATTACAATGAAGATCAAACGGCAGTAAATTTCAATTACCTGGAGGAAAGAAAACTCAGCTTCTCTACGCCTATTCGCACCAAACATTTTTCACTGTTTAGCCGCTTTAGTGTGAACCAGATCATAATGCCCACAACCGAGTTCACCACTGCACAGCTCCTTTTATCGGGAGCGGTTTTTGGCGTGAGCACCAACTTTACATCTTATGGACTGTATAACGACAGGATGAAGGAGCCTACTATTTACAGCTCTTTATCTCAAACTTATCGCATGCCCTATAAGTTCCTGTTATCTCCCCAACTTCAGTATGACTTTAGCCGTGACAGGTTCAATAACCTTATCGTTGAACTGGAACGGCCTATGTTCAAACAAGGCTTTCTAAACCTCGCTTATGAAAATAATTTTTTGAGGAATGCCCACATCTTTGAAGTAGGATTGCGCTATGCTTTTAATTTTGCTCAAACTTCGGCCACTTCACGAATAGGGAACAGAAATTCTTCTTTCGTACAATCGGCCAGGGGTAGCCTCATGCTCGATGACAATACCGGCTATATCGCGGCCAGTAACCGTACCGCCATGTCTCGTGCAGCAGTGAGCATCATTCCCTTCCTCGACTTCAACCAAAACGGAATTAAAGATCCTATGGAACCGGGAGTTGCCGGGCTTGAACTTAAAAACCGCAGTGGAAGGGTGAGTTATAACGACGATGAAACGGTATTGCGAATCACCGAGCTGCAGCCTTATATCGATCTTATGATTGAACTAGATCCTCTTAGTCTCGACAATATCGCCTGGAAGATCCCAAATCCCAAGATCCTGGTGAAAACGCAGCCCAACCACTTCAAAGAGATCTATGTGCCGGTACAGGTCATGGGTGAAGTTGGTGGTATGGTCTACTTCAAAAACGGCAATTCCCTTCGCGGACAGGGCCGTATCCTTATAAGCATCATCGATGCAAACGGAAATAAAGCTGCGGAATTATTAAGTGAGGGTGACGGATATTTCAGTTACCTGGGTCTTGCTCCCGGAAAATATACTGCTGAAATTGATGCACAACAGCTCGAAACCCTCAACTATAAAGCGGCTCCCGACAAAATTGACTTTGAGATCGAAGTTGATGAATACGGCGATATTGAAGATACGCTGGAATTCATCCTTTCCCCTGCCGAATAATTAATTCTTGCTAAAAGCCGGAAATTTTAGGGTCTCAAAAATGGTATTTTAGGAAGGGATTTTTTACCAAAGTTTTGAATAAGCCTTCAGAAGAGAATTTTAATTACGTGTAACTGATGTTGATGATCTCAAGTTCCTGCATCGCACCACCCATTTGCACCTGCGCCTTCTCGCCCACTTTTTTTCCGGTCAGTAAACGTATAAAAGGTGTCAAAAATGGCATTTTAGGAAGGAATTTTTTACCAGAATTGTGGATAAACTTTCAGAAGAGAATTTTATTTACCCATAAGTGATGTTGATGATCTCAAGTTCCTGCATCGCACCACCCATTTGCACCTGCGCCTTCTCGCCCACCTTTTTTCCGGTCAGTGCTCGTGCAAGAGGTGCCAAAAATGCTATTTTTCGCTGTTTAATATCTGCCTCATCTACTCCCACAACAGTAAAAACCTGCTCTTTTCCCTTTAGCGGGCCCGTTAACGGCTTAAAAGTGACCGTAGCACCAAATCTCACTTCACTTTCAGGTTGGTCCTGTGGTTCCAGGATCCTTGCAGAAGCAAGTCGCTCGTTCAGCAGGTTTAATTTTCCGTCAATCACTGCTTTGGCGTGGCGTCGCTCTTTATCGCTACTTATATCAAGGCCTTTTCTCTCATTTTCGAGAGATTCCCGCTCTTCCAGGAGCTGTTTGTGGCCCTGTGGCGTCACGTAATTGGTCACTCCCGCAGGCAAAGATGCTCTTGGGGGTATAAACGGTGCTTCTTCCTGGTCTTCTTCTTTTACAAATCCGCGGCTCATTGTTTTATTTTTCTTAAAGGTCACAAATTAACGGCACAATTCAAAAAGTCTATTAAAACCTGTTAATTTTGGAGCATGTCACAAAAACACCTTTTAGTCATTGGCTACGTTTGGCCCGAACCAAAATCCTCGGCTGCGGGCGCCAGAATGATGCAGTTGCTGGAATTTTTTCTTGCTGAAGGTTATGCTGTAACCTTTGCTACCACGGCTGCAAAAACCGATTTTATGGCCGATCTTTCTTCCTTCGGAATTGCTTCGGAAAAAATTGAGCTCAACAACAAGAGCTTCGACGCATTTGTTTCAAAAATATCTCCTGAAATTGTCATTTTTGACAGGTTTATGATGGAAGAACAATTTGGCTGGAGGGTGGCTGAAGTATGCCCTGAAGCCATAAGGATTCTCGATACCGAAGATCTGCACTTTTTACGCAAGGCAAGGCAGGAAGCCACAAAAACAGGAAAAGACCTCTCTCCTTCAGCATTATTTACAGAGGTGGCAAAAAGGGAAATTGCCAGTATCTATAGATGTGATCTAAGCCTTATCATTTCAGAAGCAGAGATAGATCTACTTCAACACACTTTTGGAGTGCCACAGCAGCTACTGCTGTATTTGCCATTTATGCTGAAAGAGATTTCCGAAGAAAAGAAAGCGAAACTTCATCAATTTCAGGAGCGGCAGGATTTTGTGAGTATCGGGAATTTTCTTCACGAACCCAATCGGGATGCTGTAGTTCGTTTAAAAACTGAAACATGGCCACTCATCAGAAATAAAATCAAGGAGGCAAAAATTCACATTTTTGGGGCCTATATTCCGCAGCAAATCCTCGAATTCCATAACGAGAAAGAAGGTTTTATTGTACATGGGCGGGCAACTTCAGCAAAGGCAGAAATTGAGAAAGCGCGGGTTCTCCTGGCTCCTATCAGGTTTGGGGCGGGTATAAAAGGGAAATTTACAGATGCCATGCAGGTGGGAACGCCCACGGTCACAACCTCTGTTGGTGCCGAAAGCATGGCCGGAGATCTTCCCTGGAACGGTTTTATAAGCGATGACCCTTCAGAATTTGCCAATGCAGCCGTTAGTTTTCATGAAAACGAGATCATTTGGCAAGAAGCACAGGAAAAAGGGTTCAGGATCTTAAATGAAAAATTTTCAGAAGAAGAACATCGCAGCCGGTTTAAAGAAAGGATTCAGGAGTTAAAAGCCAGACTTCAGCAGCATAGAAATTCAAATTTTACGGGGCTCATGCTACAGCATCATTCTTTGAGCAGCACAAAATATTTTTCAAAATATATTGAGGCCAAAAATAGGAATCGCCCGTAAACGGGCGACTCCTTCCAAACAAATAAACTAACAACTCGAAGTGAGCGACTAGGTTACTTTTAATGTCTTTTCTTCAAAAAGTTTCTGGTGCAAAAGCTGTAATGCCCTTACTTTGTTCTGCATATCTACAAGCAGCGAAATATTGTTGCTGCTACCGCCGTAGGAGATCATCCTCACAGGAAGATCATTAAGGATTTCAAACAGCCTGAAGGTCTCGTGGTCATTGATCACACCTTCTCCCACAACACAAATAATGCTGTGATTTGAATCTACGGTGATCTCGCCGTATTCGTCGAGTTCAGAAAGGATCTTATCCAGGTTAACGGGGTTATCTATGGTAAGGGAAATCGCGATTTCTGAAGTCGTAATCATGTCTATAGACGTCTCATGTTTGTCAAACACATCAAAGATCTTTCTTAGAAAACCATGGGCCATAAGCATACGGTTAGACTTGATCTTGATGGCTGTGATACCGTCTTTTGCTGAAATAGCTTTAAGCCCTTCAGTATGGTATTCATCTGAAATACAGGTTCCTGGTGCTTCCGGGATAAAGGTATTTTTCAGGTAAATGGGAATTCCTTTTTCCTTTACCGGAGAAACCGTTTGTGGATGAAGGATCTTTGCGCCAAAATAGGCCAGCTCTGCGGCTTCTTCAAAAGTAAGGTTGGTAAGAGCCGAAGTCTCGGGCACGTAACGAGGATCATTGTTGTGAAACCCGTCAATATCGGTCCAGATCTGCACTTCGGTAGCATTTACAGCAGCCCCAATTATGGTCGCTGTGTAATCACTTCCTCCCCGGTTTAGCGTGCTTATGTTTCTGTTGCGGTCAATTCTAACGAAGCCCTGGGTCACATAAATTTCATTGGTGACTTCCCTTTGCAGGCTCTGCCTGATAAGTTTTTGAACGGTGGCAATCTCTGGATTCTCCACATTTGAGATATGCATGAAGTTCTTTGCATCCAGGAGGGTATTAAACACGCTCTCTTCTTCAAGGTAATGCGAGAAAATAAGGCTCAAAAATGTTTCCCCAAATGTTACGATAACAGCATCTGAAAAAGGGTTTTGCTGAAGCGCTTCTTCGAGTTGTTCATACAACTCGAGGAATTGATTTTCGGCCATGCGTTTTGCTTCATGAGAAACGATAAGCTCTTCAATAAGCTGCAGGTGTTTTAGTTTAAGTTCCAGCAGGATGGCTTCGGCCTGTTCAGGCTTACCATTCTTCGTGGTTTCACATAATTCTACCAGCATATTGGTGACCCCAGACATGGCTGAGACCACGATAATCTTCCGGCCTTTTTGACCCTGAATAATATTTTTTACATTGCGAATGCTTTCCACAGAGCCGACAGAAGTCCCTCCAAATTTTAATACTTTCATATCTTAACTTCAGACTGCATAATTAATAGATGGAAAAGGCAGTTTAAAAAAAATGACTTCTTTTTCATACCTTTGTACAAATTGTATATTATTTAACAATGAAAACCATAAGTACCTGTGTCCATGACATCATACGACATCAGCCTTTTTTGGATGATGCCCTTGCCCGTAATATCATTAACTTCAGTTCTCTGGCTGCCGATTTGCAGCCGCAGGTAGAAAAAGAAATGAGAAAACCGGTAAAGCAGGGTTCTATAATTATGGCACTACGGCGGTACCACCCAAAAAGGAGCAAATTTACTACCAAAAATTTCAGGGAGCTGGGCGACATGATTGTGCGTTCGGGGATCACGGAATACACCTACCTGAACTCTCAAAACATTATTGCCCGAAAAGCTGAGTTGCTACACGCTATTAAAGATCAAACCGGGATATTTCTGAATTACTCAAGTAACTTTCAGGAAAGTAATTTTTTGGTGTCTACGAGCCTGCAGCCGGTGATTGAGAAGATCTTTAAAGAAGAACAACTGGTGAGTATTTCTGAAGAACTCTCATCTATCACCATTGCCCTGCCCGAAAAGAACACGAAGACCGTAGGACTTTATTTTTACATTTTTAAGCTGCTGGCTTATGAAGGAATTCCTGTCTATGAGATTATTTCTACGTCTAACTATTTCACTATTTTCCTTGAGAAGGAATATGTAAATCAGGCATTTTTGCTGATGAACGAGATAAAAACCTCCTGATCATTTCATGTTGTAGATCCACACTTCATTCTGATGGTTCATTGGGAGATACATTTTTTTGTCATTTTTGAGATATAAAATATCTCCCGAGCTTTTTTCTGAAGTAAACTCCTTCGTGAGATTTCCTTGCATATCTATACTATAGATGTTGCCCGTTGCCCAGTCTGAGATATAATATGTTCCGGTAGCTGCGGATTGTATTCCATTCATATTACCTATTCCGTTTCCAGTTATTTTACTGATCTCTTTCGTGCCACGATCTACTTTCAAAATATTACCATTCTGGTTTTCGCCCCAGGCAGCAACCAGGATATTATCTGGTGTTACAAATAATCTGTTAGGTCTCTCCAGGTCGGTGCTGTTAAGCCACTGCTCTACCTCCCCGGCTTGATTCACCTTATATATGCTGTTCCCTGCAAGATCTGAAAAAAAGATATTTCCTTCTTCATCTATTGCTGGATCATTCAGCGATTTTGCGCCTTCCACAGGGATACGTCTTATGATCTCTCCTGTATGCAGATCCATTTCTACAAGGGCTGTTACATTGGTAACATAGAGTCGGTCGCCGTTAATAAGTAGTCCCTTAGGGTCATTTAGTCCTGTGATCCAATTGTGTTCCTGTTCCTGCCATTTCCTGGAGATCCTTGAAATGAATCCGTCACCTTCTGCTTTGTCGGCCATATTCGAAACATAAAAGTACGCCGTTCCTTCATCAAAGATTATTGATTCGGGATGGCTGAATCCTGTTAATTTAATTTCGGGAGTTTTGTTCTGTTCCTGTGCTGTAATGGTGATTCCGAAAAGAAGCAACAATAATAAGAAATGTCTCATCTTTTTCTTTTCAAGATAGTGATTTTTGTTTTTATACATTTAAACAGCAGGTCGCTAAAAATTTCTTAAACATGACATTGTAAAGTAGGTATCCTATTACTTTTAATCAAAATATGAATTGTTATGAGAAAGATCATTAGAGCCCTGTTGGCAGGATGGGGAGCAAAAAAGCTGGGAGGAAAGACCGGATGTGGATGTTTTGGAACTATAATAGTGTTTATTATCTTATGGTGGCTCCTTTCAAACCTTGGGATTTAGCGGTGTCTTTTACTGAAAAAAGTAACCAAACCCAATGGTGAACATGATAAGCCCATATAAATAATGTTCCAGGCTCACGTTAAGAAGGCTTCGTGTTTGGTAGTAGTTGTAGATAAAAATCCAGCCGGCTAAAAAGGTCGCGATGGGCGCTACCCAGTTGGCATAGATAAAATGTGCCAGGCCAAATACTATGGCATTACTGAGCATTAAAAGGTATTTTTCGGGTACTACCTCATGGTACCTGTGAAAAAAATATACCCGGTAAATGATCTCCTGCGGAAAAACTGATGCCAGGGGATATAAAAAGAAGGTGATCACGTAGCTCTGGAAATTCTCTACAGGATATACTAAAAATAACTCCGGAAATATCCAGAAAGTAAACCACACCAGAAGTATGGTGATAATGATCATCCTGCCAAAACTTTTACCTAGATATTTTGTGTTGAATCTTGTAAGTACCTTCCTGTCAAAAGTGGGGTCTTTGAGTAGTAGAAATAGAAACAGTAGCGCGATGAGCACCAGGGGAATTATCTTGTACCACCCGTCAAGAAAGGCGGTGGCCAGGAAGGGAAAAAAGACGTAAAAAACAATAAACTCTGCCACCATGTAGGGTGTAGAATTGTATATGATCTTTGGGCTCATTTAGAGATGGGATGAAAGAGAGAAAAACTGATGTGAAATTAATAATCCTAATCAATCAAAAATCAATCACCCGGTTTCAAGATTTTCCTCTTCTTCAGCTTTATTTCTGCGCATCTTTTTTTGGCGTAAAAGGTCTATAATATTGAAAAGGATAACACAAAAAGCCACCCATATAAGTCCGGCTACAAAACCTCCAATAACATCGGAAGGAAAATGTACCCCAAGATATATTCTGCTTAGACCAATAAGGAAAACAAGGGAAGTGAATAGTACGGCCAGGAATACCCGAAGTATCCTGCTCATTTTAATTTGAAATACCAGGTACGTAAGGAAACCATAAAAAGCCATTGCACTCATGGCATGGCCGCTAGGATAGCTAAGGGTTTCTACTACCACCATATGCTCAATAGTGGGACGGGCACGGTCAAAAGCTTTCTTTAAAGCAATATTAGCCAGGGCTGATAATATAAGCACCCCTAAAAGCTGAAATATGAATTTTTTGTTCCGGAGTTTTAAAAAGAAGAAAATAGCGGCAATGGTAGTGGCGACTATATAGGCATAGACATCACCGAGGTCGGTCACGAATTGAAAAAATTGATTTAAAGCGGGAGTTCTAAAGGAAGTCACATAGTCTGTAACCCGGCTGTCAAAGTGATCTATGGTTTCACCCTGCACTTCTTCGGTCAATTCAACAAAGAGGTTTGTACCGAGAACGAAGATAAGAAAAGCAATAAAAATTAAGAGGTAAAATGGAAAATCCGGATTACTTCTGGTAACATGTTTTTTAAAAAATTCAACAAATTCATTGATGTACTTTTTTGTTACCTGTACCATTAGAGTTGTTTTTATCCTCCCGGCTCATCTTTGGCGGGAAAAGCGATTTCTACTTTTCTTCTACCCCACTTAAGGGCCTTTTCTTTATTGGCCCCCATATAGATGTCAATCTTATTTCTCCATCGTGGGTGCATTTTGTCGTTCACTATAAATACCCCTTCAAAACCTTCAATTTTTACTGGAGTTTTATAATCGAGCCCTTTTTTCATAAGGTCTCTTGACACAGCTATAGACTGTACCCCGGGGTTTAGCGTATCTCCCCATGCAGTGATCATAGGATTTCCTTCCCCCTGTTTCCCTAACGAGTTATAGGCCGAGGCTGTCACTCTTATTTTCTGCCAGTCATCAAAATTCAGCTTTTCATCTTCAATTTCCTCACAGCTTCCCAGCGCAACCATCATCGTTACAGGCAGCAACAAGAACTTTAAAATAAGCTTTACAGAGAACATAGTTACCAACATAATAAAAAATAAGGCATTAAACAATTTAAGGCTTCAGTCTTAACCCTCTTTTAAGAGAGATTTTAAAATTAAGTATCTAAACTCATTTTTTTGCTGATTATTTTCAGCTACTGCACATTTTTTTCAGAAGAAAAGGACTAAAAGGCTGTTTCTTTGGTCGTCCATCTTATTAATGGTATCTTTGTTTTTTTGAAATGAGTTATTCCTCAGCACTGTAAAGGTACTTCCTTTTTATTTTCTGTTTAATTTCCATTTCCCGAATATTTAATTGAAAAAATAAACATTTATTATGAGTCAGGTTAAAGCAAATGACACTGTAAGAGTACACTACACCGGAAAACTTACCGATGGCCAGGTTTTCGACAGTTCTTTGGAAAGAGAACCAATCGAATTTACCATGGGACAGGGACAGTTAATTCCCGGGTTTGAGAATGGTTTGCTCGACATGAAAGTGAGTGAAAAGAAAACAATTGAGATTCCTTCTGAAGAAGCTTATGGTGCTCCAAGGGAAGAATTGATTCAGGAAGTTGACAAAAGCCAGTTACCTGACGAAATTAAGCCGGAACCAGGAATGGGACTTGTTTCTAAAAGTCCTGATGGCCGTGAAATGAATCTTGTGGTGAAGGAAGTAAAAGAGAATTCTATTGTTGTAGATGGAAACCATCCACTGGCAGGGAAAGATCTTATCTTTGATCTTGAAGTAGTAGAGATCAAATAATCACCTTTCTATTAGAAATAAAAAAAGCCTGCATATTGCGGGCTTTTTTGTTTTTAAAAAGTCTTTCTTCCAGACTCTTTCTCGATTGTTTAAAAATCAATCGTGGTGCATAAATTTTTGCTTTGCCATAAGGTGCTCCTGTGATTCTTCATTAGCAGGATCGGGCACACAACAATCTACCGGGCACACAGCCGCACATTGGGGTTCATCGTGAAAACCAACACACTCGGTACATTTATCGGGTACTATATAATATATCTCATCGCTAAGCGGTTCATTTGCTTCATTGGCGTTTGCTGCCTTACCACTGGGTAAAACAACGTCTCCGTTAAGATCTGTTCCGTCTGCATACCTCCAGTCATCTGCACCCTCATAAATAGCCGTGTTTGGGCATTCAGGTTCACAAGCGCCACAGTTAATGCATTCGTCGGTTATAATAATTGCCATAGCTTATTTTTGTTCTAAATTTGCACAAATTTAAAGCCAAATCCGTTCTTAAACAAATAAGGAGATGACAATCGAGCAACGTAGAGAAAAGTTGGAAAGCCTGGAACGTTTTTTAAACCAGTTTAAAAGACAGGGAATTGAGAAAGATGAAAGCCTGCCACACAACGATCCTTATTTTGAACTGCTGAAGGAAAAAATAGAAAGAGCCGTGCATTACAACGGCTGGTTCACCCTTGAAAATGTGCTTTTTAGCATCGAGCAATGGAGCAAGGCGCTCACTTCAGATAACCTTCAAAAATGGCTTTCTGGCTATAATTTTTCTGAAGTTGAACCAAAAACCGTGGGCATCATTATGGCCGGGAACATCCCACTCGTGGGATTTCATGATTTTATTTCGGTGCTGGTGAGTGGCCACAAGGTGCTGGTGAAACAATCTTCTAACGATAAGCTGCTTTTGCCCGTAATAGCCGATTATCTCAAAACAATTGCTCCTGAATGGCAGGAAAAAATTGAACTTCTCCCCGACTCTGCCGATGGGGCGTCAAAAATGACAAATTTTGATGCCATTATTGCTACCGGAAGTAATAACACTGCACGTTATTTTGAATATTATTTCTCCGGAAAGCCTTCCATCATCAGGAAGAACCGTAATTCGGTAGCTGTGCTTACCGGAAATGAGACTTCCGAAGAACTTTCGGCCCTGGCTGAAGATATTTTCAGGTATTACGGTTTGGGCTGCAGAAACGTTTCCAAATTATATGTTCCAAAAAACTATGACTTTAATGCCTTTTTTGAGGCTGTATACAGCTGGAACCCTATTATAAATCAGGCGAAATATGCCAACAACTATGATTATAACAAGGCGGTATATTTAATGAGCCAGTTCAAGTTACTCGAAAATGGGTTTCTCATTCTTAAAGAAGACGAATCCCTTAACTCCCCTATCGCCACACTGTTCTATGAAACTTATGAAGATATGGAAGCACTTCAAAAGGAGCTTGACAGCAGGAAAGAGGAGATTCAATGTGTAGTGGGAAGAGAAGTTATTGAAAATGAAGTAAGTTTTGGCAATACCCAGCATCCGCAACTTTGGGATTATGCAGATAATGTAGACACCCTCCACTTTTTAACCAAACAAGTCTAAAAAGCCCGATTTTCGGCTGTAAGTTGTCCTAAATTATCATTTCAATAACAGGAAAATGCTTTTGATTTTCTCATATTTGTAACTGTTAAAACACAAGTATGAAAAAACATAATTATAGTGCCGGACCCTGTATACTTCCACAGGAAGTTTTTGAGGAGGCATCACAGGCAATATTAAATTTTAATAACTCAGGCTTATCCATTCTCGAGATCTCACACAGAAGTAAAGACTTCGTTGATGTAATGGAAGAGGCCCGCAACCTGGCCTTAGAATTGCTGGGGCTGGAAGGCAAAGGATACAAAGCCCTTTTTCTCCAGGGCGGTGCAAGTCTGCAGTTTCTTATGACTCCATATAACCTGCTGAAATCAAAAGCAGCTTATCTCAATACGGGTACCTGGAGTACAAAAGCCATTAAAGAAGCTAAATTCTTTGGAGAGGTTGCCGAAGTGGCATCATCGGCCGACAGAGATTTTAAATATATCCCTAAGGGTTATTTTATACCTTCAGATGTAGATTATTTTCATTGCACCAGCAATAACACCATCTACGGTACTCAAATAAAGGAATTTCCAAATACACCAAAACCAATGGTGTGTGACATGAGCAGTGATATTTTCTCACGGCAAATGGATTTTTCTAAATTTGACCTCATTTACGCAGGGGCACAAAAGAATATGGGGCCTGCAGGTACTACCCTTGTGGTGATAAAAGAATATATTCTTGGTAAGGTAGACAGGTCAGTCCCTTCTATGATGGATTATCGCGTACACCTCAATAAAGCCAGTATGTTCAATACTCCTGCAGTTTATGCGGTGTATGTTTCTATGCTCACCTTGAGATGGCTAAAGAACAACGGAGGTATTGCCGGAGTTGAAGAACAAAACGAAAAGAAAGCAAATCTTCTCTATTCAGAGATCGATATAAATCCACTTTTTGAAGGCTATGCAGAGAAGGCAGATCGTTCAACCATGAACGCTACTTTTAACCTGGTAAACGACGACCTTAAAGAAACATTTGACACTATGTGGAAAGAGGCAGGAATTAATGGTCTTAACGGGCATCGCAGTGTTGGAGGTTACCGCGCCTCAATGTACAATGCTCTTCCGCTTGAGAGTGTACAGGTGCTAGTAGACGTGATGAGCGAACTGGAAAGAAAAGCTTAAAAATTAAATCTTTTAAATGAAAATTTTAGCAAACGACGGTATTGCTTCGGGGGGTAAAAAACAACTCGAAGAAGCCGGATTTGAAGTTATAACTACCAAAGTAGCCCAGGAGCAACTGGCTAATTTCCTTAATGAAAAAGAAATCTCGGGGCTCATAGTTCGCAGTGCCACCAAGGTGCGCAAAGAGCTCATCAATGCCTGCCCCAATTTGAAGATCATTGGCCGTGCAGGCGTGGGAATGGATAACATTGATGTTGAATACGCCCGCAGCAAGGGAGTGCATGTATTTAACACACCTGCAGCTTCTTCGGCTTCTGTAGCCGAGTTGGTATTTGCACACCTTTACGGCGGAGTGCGGTTTTTACACGACTCCAACCGGAATATGCCGCTTGAAGGAGATTCCCGTTTTAAAGAACTCAAGAAAAGCTATGCCAATGGCCGCGAATTACGCGGGAAGACCCTTGGGATCATTGGCTTTGGCCGAATAGGCAGAGAGGTTGCAAAGATCGCTCTGGGTATTGGAATGAAGGTCATCGCCAGTGATAGTACCGAAGGGGAAGCAGAGATCACGCTGGAGTTTTATAACCATCAGGAAATAAAAATTCCAATTAAGACCGAGCCAGTAGAGCAGCTGATAATGGATTCAGATTTTATAACACTTCATGTTCCGGCACAAAAGGAGCCTGTTCTGGGAAAAGAAGAGTTTGAACAGATGAAAGATGGGGTTGGAATTATAAATGCATCCAGGGGTGGCGTAATAGACGAAGTGGCACTTATAGAAGCATTAGAAAGCGGAAAAGTGGCTTTTGCAGGCCTCGATACTTTTGAGCAGGAGCCGAGCCCGGCAATTAAAGTGCTTATGAATGGTAACGTTTCTCTTAGCCCTCATATTGGTGCGGCTACAAAAGAAGCCCAGGAAAAGATTGGCTATGAACTGGCCGATGAGATCATAAAGGTGCTCAAGTAACTGATTATAAGGTGTAAATATTAAAATACTTCTGTTAAAGGAAGCATTTTTTTTGGTTAAAACTCAGCTTCCGTTTAGGAGCGCATCTTATTTTTCGTAAATTAAAAAGAAAAAAATGGCTTCAATATTAGATTTTTTAGACACTGAAAAAGGAAAGGAATTTATTCAGAAATCCAGTGAAGAAGTGAATGAATCACCAGATAAGGTGAAATCGGCTCTGGGTATGGCCCTGCCTATGATTATGGGCGCCTTGAAAAAGAATACAAGTTCTTCGGAAGGTGCAGAAAACCTGAACAAGGAATTGAATAAAGACAAACATGACGGTTCTGTACTCGATAAAATTGGCAGTGGCGGACTTTCAGGTTTGTTGGGAGAAGGTTCGGGGATTCTGGGGCATGTACTTGGCGGCAGCCAGTCAAAAATAGCTTCAGCTGTAGGTTCAGCAATAGGAATGGATTCGGCTAAAGTGAATAAACTTCTTCAAATGGCTGCACCTGTGATCATGGGTATCCTGGGAAAACAAAAGAGGAAAGAAAATATCGAAAGCAGTAGCGGTGTGGCCAGTCTTGTAGGTTCTGTACTGGGAACCAATTCTTCACACGATCAATCTATGCTCGAGACTTTTATGGATTCAGATAAAGGCGGAAAAATTGCTAAAGACGTTGCTGGCAAGATCTTTGGTAGTAAAGATAAGTCCAAAGGATTGGGCGATTTCTTTAAAGGATAAAATATGAAAAACCTGCTGTACATACTTTTTGCCGGACTTGTCATTTATAGCTGCTCTTCTACGAAGAACAGGAACTTTGGCGCTGAAGAAGCCGGGGTTCAAAATGATACCGTGCGAATAGCCAATGATAGCCTGGAGTATGAGATCATTATAATTGATCCGGGCTACTCCTACTTTCTAAATTCTGTGGCACGGCCCGAAGGTTACCACTCCCAGAGTTATCTCGAAAACAAGAACCAATTTCTGGTCACCGATTATAATAATAGGGTTCGCAGCCCTCAGCTTTACAATCCGAATATCTACGAGATGGAAATCAATTATGACCCCGATATTAATTACGGCTACGAGGTGAATTACAAGCTGTATAATTACTTTGTTTACCTCTCCCAAAAATACAATCAGCGGTTTTCTGTACCTACAAGATTGTGAACCAGATGTCTATAAACCTCACCCAGGACCTCACTTATTAATATTCTTTTTTATATTTGCCGCATGAACAAATTGAAGCAACGTTGGGGGATTTCTTCCAACTGGCAAATTTTAATTATTTTCATCGTTTTCGGTCTTACAGGTTCCTCATCCCTGTTCGTAGCGCGACCGGTGTTGGAGTTCATAGGGCTCAACCGCATGAGCTTTCCAGCAGATCTTATAGGTGCAATTAGCTATTACGCCTTGCGCATACTCATGATATTTCCGGTTTACCAGGTTTTACTGGTACTGTATGGCTGGCTTTTTGGACAATTCAGATTTTTCTGGCAATTTGAAAAAAATATGCTTTCCCGATTAGGTTTAGGCAGAATCCTGAAGTAACATGAAGCTGTGGCAAAAAATATCACTGGTCCTGTTCACCGGGTTGATCCTCTTCCCTTCGGCAGTAGACCTTGCGCATATTTTTGCGGGCCACCAGCATTACACCTGTAATCATTACGCCGAATCTCATATACATCAGGATACTGTAGATTGCGATATATTTCACTTTCAGCAAAATCCTTTCTCCTTCCCTCCTGCTGTCGCCTGGTCATTGTATGAACCACAGGTAGAAAGCCTTCACTTAAAGAAGGAGTATCTATATTTAAGTACGTTTCAAAAACTTCATTTCTCGTTAAGAGCACCCCCGGCCCTTGCGTAAGATTTACTGAAGCATTTTTTGAATTAACAACGTATTTAAAATACCCATGAAAAATATCATTTTTGGGCTGCTGTTACTAGCAGTCACTACCGGCTATAGTCAATATTCAGCCAAAGGCATTGTCATAGATGCAAATACAGAGCAACCTGTAATAGGAGCTGCCATTAAGCTTCAAAAGCCAGAACGAAGTACCATTACCAGCCTTTCCGGAGAATTCACATTAGATAATTTGACAGCGGGCAACTATGCTCTTGTTATTTCTTCTCTGGGATATGGTACCCGAACCTATCAATTTGAACTTCCGGGTGCCGGGGAGCTTAAAATCGAGCTTTTTCCCACTGCAATAGAGATGGAAGAAATCATTGTCTCTACTCCTTTTCATCAACTGCAAAGCGAGAATGTCATGAAAGTAGAACGCATAACGCGTGAAAGCTTGGAGCGTTCAGGCACCAGCAGTCTTACCGAAGGCATAAGCCAGATTGCAGGTGTTGAAACCATTACTACAGGCACTTCTATAGGGAAGCCCGTTATTCGCGGTTTAAGCTCTAATCGGGTGCTGGTCTACGCGCAGGGAGTACGCCTGGAGAACCAACAGTTTGGAGATGAACACGGCCTGGGCTTGAGCAGTTCGGGGATTGAAAGCGTAGAAGTAATTAAAGGCCCTGCTTCCCTTCTCTACGGAAGCGATGCCCTGGGCGGTGTTTTGTATTTGAATCCTGAACGTTTTGCCCCACAGGGGGAAACCGAATTTGATGCTGAAACCGCTTATTATTCCAATACCGAAGGTTTTGAAGCTAACTCAGGTGTGAAAACATCAGCTGAAAAATTCAAGTTCCTGGTTCGTGGAAACCTTGCCACGCACAGCGACTATGAAACAGGAGACGGCAGAAGAGTCACCAATACCCGCTTTACGGAATACGATCTTAAAGGTGGTGTAGGATACCGGGATGAAAATTATAAAGGTGATCTTCGCTATAACATCAACAGCAGCACTGCGGGAATTCCTGAAGAAATCGGAATTCAAAGCACTTCAAAAAGTAAAATGCTGCCTTACCAGAAGGTAGATAACCATATTTTGAGCCTTGACAACTCTTTTTATTTTGACGAGTCAAGCCTGGATGCGAAGATAGGTTACCTCTTTAACAACAGAAAAGAGTTTGAAGATGCTCACCACGAAGAGCACGGGCATGAAGAAGATCATGAACATGAAGAACTTGAGGAACATGATGAAGGACATGCAGAAGGAGAACCTGCCCTCGAAATGCACCTTGAAACCCTTAATTATGATGTAAAATATCATTTCCCTGCCCATGGAAAATTTGAGACCATTGTAGGGGTGCAGGGGATGTTCCAGTCTAATGAGAACATGGCTGAGGAGATCCTGATCCCCGATGCCCGCACCACAGATGCCGGCGTACTCGCTACCACACATTACCACCTTGAAAAATTAGATTTTCAGGCAGGCTTGCGGTACGACTTCAGAAAAATTTCTTCTGAAGCTTATGAAAATCATGATACGGAAACTGAAGTGCCGGCTTTAGAAAGGGAATTCAACAGTTATAATGGTGCTTTGGGAGTAAAGATGGATATCACTTCTAATTTCACCTCCAGGCTCAACCTAGCCACCGGATTCAGAGCTCCAAACCTGGCCGAGCTCACCTCTTACGGGAGTCATCACGGCACCAACAGGTTCGAGATTGGAAATTCCGATTTGGAGAACGAACAGAACTATCAGATAGATCTTGCGCTCGAATTCAGGAATCAGCACTTTGAAGTTTCGGCTAACGGGTTCTACAATGCTATCAATAATTACATTTTCTTAAACCCCACAGGAGAATTTATTAATGAAAATCCTGTTTTTGAGTACCTGCAGCACGATGCAAAACTTTATGGTGGAGAAGTAGGATTGCATATTCATCCACACCCTCTCGACTGGCTGCACCTTGAAAGTAATTACGAGCTCGTCATTGGAGAACAGGATAACGGGGATTATCTTCCTCTTATTCCCGCTCAATCTATTCAAAATACAATTTGGGCAGAACTCGCTGATGGAAAAACATTTAAAGATGGTTATGTAAGCCTTAGCTTAAAGTCAGTCTTTGATCAGGATAGAACAGGGCTTTTCGAGACGGAAACTGCT
Organism: Salinimicrobium sp. TIG7-5_MAKvit; assembly: GCF_049569215.1. Taxonomy (GTDB): domain Bacteria; phylum Bacteroidota; class Bacteroidia; order Flavobacteriales; family Flavobacteriaceae; genus Salinimicrobium; species Salinimicrobium profundisediminis. The sequence continues at coordinate 3,639,651 of NZ_CP145903.1, forward strand.
GGTTATTCTCTTTTAAATGCGGGAATAGGGACTTCTATAGCCTTAAATTCTGTAGAGCTGCAGGTGAAACTGGCAGGAACAAACCTTCTTGATAAAACCTACATCTCTCATCTTTCGAGATTAAAACCTGATGGTATACCCAACATGGGAAGAAATATATCTTTGGGAGTAGGATTTCAATTTTAAAATCCAGCATAAAAAAAGCCGGTTGTTCTTAAAACAACCGGCTTTTTCATTTTATATCAGTTCAACTACTTCACTCTAACTTCAATAGGCCGCAGTTCTCCAAAATCATCTTCTCTTTGCCATACAAAGGTGTATAACCACATTAAAGTAAATGTTGGAATTATATCACTAAATGGCAAAATCTCTTCAATAAATACCAGAACAGAGGCTAATTTCCCCTTTTTGCCGGGATACATAACCGACATTTTCCTGGCGGCGTAAGGAGCCCACAAAAGATCAAGGAATCCCCCAACTAACGGAACTGCTCCACTTGCCATACCAATAGCATCGTAAACCAGGCCTTTGATCAATAACTTCTTTTTATTGGTTTCCATCTATTTTTTTATTTTCTAATATCAATACAAGAAAAGTGCCATTTTATGATTCAGCTTTTACCTTCTTTGAAAACGTATGCTTCAGTTTCTGAACTTTGGGATCAATGATCACCCGGCAATATGGCTGATTCCTGTTTTGGTTGTAGTAATCGTGATGTTCCTGTTCGGCTACATAAAACTCACCCGCAGGGGCGATTTCAGTTACTATAGGGTCTTTAAATGTCTTTTCTTCTTCCAGCTTTCTTACAACATTTTCGGCGGTTTCTTTTTGAGCTTCAGAATGATAAAATATGGCACTCCTATAATGCGTACCTACATCATTTTGTTGCCGGTTAAGCGTTGTAGGGTCATGCGTGGCAAAGAACATGTACAGTAACTCTTCAAAAGTGACAATTTCGGGATCAAATTTTATTTCAATAGATTCTGCATGCCCGGTTCTTCCAGTCACCACTTCCCGGTAAGGCGGATTTTTAATATGCCCTCCGGTAAAGCCCGAAGTCACCTGTTTCACACCTTCTATACGTTGAAAGACAGCTTCGGTACACCAAAAACATCCTCCGGCCAAAGTTGCCTTTTCCATTTGTTTTTCTTCCATATTTAGTTTTTCCAAAAAATAGGCAAAAACAACGAGCCTTCCAATTATAAAATTTCAGGATTTCGTAACATTGCATTACGGGATAAATTCGCCATTAATAACACCCTATGCTCTGTAAATATCTGCTGTTACCTTTTTTTCTTTTAATAACAGGATTCCTGTTTGGTCAACAAAATGAACTTCCGCAGAAAAAGATCTACACAGCTACCAGAATTGAAGATAAACCACAGATTGACGGAATCCTGGATGATGAAATCTGGAAAGCTATTCCCGAAGCCGGGAATTTTGTAATGTACGAGCCCGGCGATGGTAAGCCTTCCCGCAGTACACATCCCAGCCAGGTAAAAATAGCCTATACCGATGAAGCTATTTACGTGGCAGCCTATCTTTATGATAACGAACCCTCTAAAATAAGGCGCGAATTTGATCAGCGCGATAACCTGCCTACTGCCGATTATTTCTTTTTTGATCTCAATACCTACAACGATGGCGAGAACCAAACGCGGTTTTACGTCACCGCCGCGGGTACGCTCGCCGATGCCAAAATGAAGAGGGACAATGAAGATTTTGCCTTTAATGTGGTATGGGAAGCAAGGGTTTCTTTAAATGAAAAGGGCTGGTTCGTAGAAATGGAGATCCCCTACTCTGCCCTGCGTTTTCCGGGCGGTGAGGAGCAGCTGTGGAGCATGCAGCTGGGAAGGCACATTAGCCACCTCAATGAAACTTATGTTTGGAATTACATCGACAAATCTATTGGGGAAAGCACCCATTATAATGGCATTTTAGAGGGGATAGAAAATATTGACGCCCCGGTACGTCTTATTTTTTACCCATACGTTTCGGGGGAAGTTGATTATATTGACGGTGAAACCACCACGGCATTCAATGCTGGAATGGATCTCAAATACGGAATTAGTGATGCCTTTACCCTCGATGCCACGCTAATCCCCGATTTTGGACAGACCGCCTATGATGAAGTGGAACTGAATCTTGGGCCTTTTGAACAGACTTTTGGTGAGAACAGGGCATTTTTTACTGAAGGAACCGAGCTATTTACCAAAGGAGACCTATTCTATTCCCGGCGTATAGGTGATACGCCTTTGGGTTTTAACAACGCGCAGGACGCCCGCCTCGAGAACGAGGAAATTGTGGAAAATCCCGAAACCACCAACCTTCTAAACGCTCTAAAGATCTCCGGAAGAACCAAAAGCGGACTTGGGATAGGGTTTTTTAATGCTATTACCGAACGGCAAAAGGCACGGTACTACAACAAAACGACGGGCGAACGAAGAGAGCTTGTCACCGAGCCGCTGGCGAATTACAACATTTTTGTACTCGACCAGCAGTTTGATCAAAAATCGTCTGTTTCTCTCATCAATACCAATGTGATTAGGGAAGGAAAGTTCAGGGATGCCAATGTTTCCGGTTTTTTGTTTGACGTTTATAACCGTGGCAGTTCCTTTAATTTTTCGGGGGAAGCAAAGATGAGCCGAATCAATTATGCCGAAAGTAACAAGACAGGATTTGCTTCACAGCTGGCTTTTGCGAGAACCAAGGGAAAATTCAGGTATGGGATCTCCCATGAATTTGCCAATAAGACCTATGACATCAATGACCTGGGGCTTAATTTCATCAGTAACTACAGCAACTTCAACTGGGAAACCTCCTACCGCATTTTTGAGCCCCACGGAATTTTCAATGAGTACAATATTCAGTTCTATGGCGACCATCAGCGGCGTTATGATCCCGATATTGCACTTACCAACAACTTTGGGTCAAGTTTCTTCGGAATGACCCGCGAAAGGTTCGCTTTTGGAGGTGATGTTAATTACAGTACACCTTTCAAGGACTTTTTTGAGCCCCGCCGGAATAATTCCTTCATCGAATATCCTGAAAATGCAGCAGCTGAAGCCTGGATCTCTTCAGATTACCGCAAAAGAATTGCGATAGATTCGCGCCTTGGGTACAACAAGTACCTGGGTAGCCCGCACGGGGAACTCAACTTCAGCTTTAGCCCCCGTTTTAGGGTTAGCAACAGGTTTATGCTTATTTATTCCTTTGAATTTATGGAGGAAAATGAGCGGGAAAGTTTTGTAGCATTACTGCCCAAAAATGTCATTTTTGGCACCCGTGATATGAAGAGCATTGAAAATTCCCTGCAGGGCAGCTACAACTTTACAAATCGGCAGGCCCTTAATTTAAGTTTCAGGAACTTCTGGTCTTCAGCAAATTTCGCCGATGACAGTTTCAGTCGTCTACGGGACAATGGCGAGCTGGTTTCCTATAACTACGAGGTTGATGAAGCAAATGATCCCGATGCAAATTTTAATGTGTGGAATCTCGATCTAAGCTACCAGTGGCGTTTTGCTCCCGGCAGTGAAATGATCCTGCTTTATCGCAATTCCATTTTCAATGTAGACAAGCAAAGTGAACTGGCTTATTTTGAAAGTGTAGAAAATCTTTTTAAACAACCGGCGAGGCATAATCTTTCGCTAAGAATTGTATATTATCTGGATTACAGCAGCATAAACAGCATAATTTAAACTTAATATTGTAACAACATACCATGATAGAAGCACATAACATCCATAAAAGTTACAATGACCTGCACGTTCTAAAAGGAGTAGACCTGCATATCCCTAAAGGCGAAATTGTCTCTATTGTAGGAGCTTCGGGGGCCGGGAAGACCACCCTGCTTCAAATTCTTGGGACCCTTGAAAAACCCGATCGCAATACCAACAGTGTCCTCAAGGTAAATTGCGTAGATGTCTATTCCCTTTCTTCAAAGGAGTTGGCGAAATTCAGAAATGAAAATATCGGATTTATATTTCAGTTTCACCAGCTGTTGCCAGAGTTTACAGCTCTTGAGAATGTATGCATCCCGGCCTATATAGGGAATAAAGATAAAACCCAGACAGAAAAAAGAGCTAAAGAATTACTGGGGTTCCTTGGCCTTTCAAAGCGGGGCGATCATAAACCGGCCGAAATGAGTGGCGGTGAGCAGCAACGTGTCGCTGTGGCGCGGTCGCTTATAAACAATCCTGGAGTGATCTTTGCCGACGAACCTTCAGGAAACCTGGACTCTGAGTCGGCTGAAAACCTGCACAGGCTCTTTTTTGATCTTCGGGAAGAATTTGGGCAAACCTTTGTGATCGTGACTCATAACGAGGAGCTGGCCAATATGGCCGACAAAAAACTGACTATGGTAGACGGTAAGATAATTTAAGGTTTAAAGTTCAAGGTTCAATATCCTTAAACCTCAAATCTCACGTCTAATGTCTCACGTCTAACATCTCAAATCTCACATCAAAAACCTGGTAAATGAATTCAACAGAACTTAAAGAATTCCTCGATTTTAAGGTTGACCAATACAATACTTCAGAATTTATTGAAACAGATCCTGTGCAAATCCCGCATTTGTTCAGCAGGAAAGAAGACATGGAAATTTCGGGATTTTTGACCGCTACGATTTCCTGGGGCAATCGTAAAAGCATTTTAAAGAATGCCAATTATTTGATGGAGCTGCTGGAATTTGCACCCTATGATTTTGTGCAGAATCATTCCGAAGCAGAGCTGGAAAAGCTTGAGAACTTCGTACATCGAACTTTCAATGGCGGCGATCTTATTTACTTCATCAAGGCGTTTCAATATATTTACAGAGAGCACAATGGCATGGAAAACATCTTTAGTAAACATTCAGGTAAAGATAGTTTACAGCCTGCAATACATGAGTTTAAGAAAATTTTTTTCGAGCTGCCTCACGAGAAGAGGACTGAAAAACATGTGAGCGATCCGCTGAAGAATTCTGCAGCCAAAAGGATCAATATGTTCCTGCGATGGATGGTAAGAAATGACAGCAGAAATGTAGATCTTGGCATTTGGAACAGCATTTCTCCGGCGCAACTCAGTTGTCCGCTTGATGTACATTCTGGAAACGTTGCCAGGAAACTGGGGCTCTTAAAACGGAAACAGAATGACGATAAAGCTTTGCTGGAGCTGGATAATAATCTTCGGAAGTTAGACCCGCAAGATCCTGTAAAATATGATTTTGCATTGTTCGGGCTTGGGGTTTTTGAGAACTATTAAGCTGAAGTAAACAGTCAAAGCTGAAATATTGTTCACTTCGGAAGTTTTAAAGATTAAATAAAAAGGTCTTGCTGAAGCCTTTTTCTATATTTGACAAAAGAATGCCTGCGCATGTACTTTAAACATCCTGAACTGCTTTACGCCCTTGTTGTGCTGGTGATTCCAATCCTGGTGCATTTGTTTCAGTTAAGAAAGTTTAAGACAACGCCATTCACGAACGTGAGGTTCCTCAAAAAGGCAGTTTTACAAACCCGCCAGAGTTCGCGCTTAAAGAAATTTTTAGTCCTTTGTACCAGGCTTCTCATGCTCACATGCCTTGTGCTGGCTTTCGCACAACCATACTTCCCTCCTGCTTCAGGGACAGTTGAGGAGACCAAAACAGTGATCTATCTCGATAATTCTTACAGTATGCAGGCGCGGGGTAAAAACGGAATTCTTTTAAAACGCAGTGTGCAGGATTTACTTGAAAATATTCCTGAAGACGACGAAGTAACTTTGTTCACCAACAACGAAGAATTCAGAAATATCCCGGGAAGTACGCTTCGGGAAAGGCTTCAGGAGATTGAGTTTGCTCCCGAAGAACTTTCCTGGGGATCTGTGGCTCTCAAGGCAAACAATCTTATTGGTTCTGCGGGAAACCTTCAGAAGAATTTTATAGCAATTTCTGATTTTCAGCACTTACAGGATTCTGTTATTCCTCTCAAAAATGGCATTTTTACGCACCTGGTCCAGTTGATCCCCGAGCGGGTTGACAATACAATGATCGATTCGGCATGGGTTACAAATGCAGGTCTAAACCAGACTGCACTCCAGGTATCCTTTTCGGCAGTGGGAGACAGGCAACAAGAAATTGCGGTAGGAATTTATGACGATGATCGGATGCTCGCCCGCAAAACCGTTACACTTCAAGAGGAAACTGAAGCACATACCACATTTAACCTGGATACAGATGTAATTCCTGACGGAAGAATCGAGATTGAAGATAACGGATTGCAATTTGACAATCAATTGTACTTTAGTATCAACGAAATTCCGCCGGTGAAGGTAGTGGCAATTGGAGACCGCGAAGTAGATTACCTGCAAAGGATCTATGGTCCCGAGGAGTTTGAACTCACCATACTTCCTGAAAACAATGTAGATTACAATGCCCTCTCCCGGGCCAACCTGGTAATTCTGAATGAGCTGAATCAAATCCCTTTTTCTTTGATAAGCAGCCTTCAGCAGTTAGTTGAAGATCGTGCGGTGGTTGTCATTGTTCCGCCGACACAGGGAAAAACTGAAGACTACAATGTATTGCTACGCAACCTGAATTTACCCCTTTTTGAAACCTTGAATGTTCAGGATAAATTAATTACCGATATCAGTTTTGAGCATCCGCTTTACAGCAGTGTTTTCAATGAAAAAGTCACAAACTTTGAATATCCCGGTGTTCAAAGCTCATATCTATTAAACAGGAGTGTTTCGGGTATTTTAGAGTATCAAAATGGAGCTCCATTTCTTTTTCAGCAAGACAATATTTTTGTGTTTACGGCAGCATTGAACCGTGAAAATTCCAACTTTAAGAACTCTCCGCTTATTGTTCCCACTTTCTATAACATTGGTAATTCGGCTATTTCAAGATCAAATCTTTACAATGTACTTGGCAAACCACAAAAAATCTCGCTTCAGGCTGAACTTCAGAAGGATGAGATCCTTAAATTATCTTCTTCTGAAAACACTTTTATTCCGCAGCAGCAAAGCTTCAGCAATAAAGTAGAGCTTACCCTGGATGACTTACCGAAAACCCCCGGCCACTACAAAGTATTACAGGACGAAAAGCTGCTGAGAACCTTCAGTTTTAATGTGCCTCGCAGTGAAAGTAATCCTGTACTCAACAAGTTGCAGGGACAGGAAGATCTTCTTGTGCACGAAAATATTTCAGAAGCTTTTTCTTTTATAAAATCGGCGAATGAAGTCGATAGCTTTTGGAAATGGTTTGTTATTTTTACTCTTGTTTTCCTACTTGCTGAAATACTAATTCTAAAATACCTCAAATGAAAATACTCGTCAAATCTGCCCGGATAGTTGATAACGAAAGTCCGTACAACAACAAGGTCATGGACATCCTGGTAGAGAATGGTCTCATTGCAGAAATAGCACCAGAAATCAAGGTCAAAAAAGCCGATCTTGAAATAAAATTTGATAATCTTCATGTTTCGCAGGGATGGTTTGACAGTAGTGTTTCTTTTGGGGAGCCAGGATTTGAAGAAAGGGAAACCTTGAAAAACGGACTAAAAACAGCAGCTAAAAGCGGATTCACAGCCATTGCCCTAAACCCCGGGAATGACCCGGTGACCGATAACACAGGCGCGGTATCTTATCTTAAAAACAAAGCTGAAAAGCAGCCGGTAACTGTGCTGCCAATTGGGGCACTTACCCGCAAAAGTGAGGGTCGTGATATGGCCGAACTTTACGATATGCAACAGGCCGGCGCGGTGGCTTTTGGAGATTTTAAAAAACCTGTTTCCAATCCTAATCTTTTGAAGCTTGCCCTGCAGTACTCCCAGAATTTTGACGGACTGGTGATGTCATTTCCGCAGGAAGAAAGGATAGCGCTTCAAGGGCAGGTCAATGAGCATGAGAACAGTACCCAACTTGGCCTGAAGGGAATTCCGGCCCTGGCTGAAGAATTGCAAATCATTAGAGATCTTTATATCCTGGAATATACGGGAGGTAAACTTCACATCCCTACCATTTCAACAGCAACATCTGTAGAACTCATTAGGGACGCTAAAGAAAGAGGGCTGGATGTGTCTTGCAGTGTGGCTATTCATAACCTCTTTTTTACAGATGAAATGTTGCATGAATTTGACACCAATGCCAAAGTGCTTCCACCTTTAAGAACCAAAAGCGATATCAAGGCTCTTATCGCGGGAGTAAAAGATGAAACTATAGATATGATAACCTGCGACCACATCCCTATGGATTCTGAACATAAAAAAGTGGAGTTCGATAATGCCCTTTTTGGAACCCTGGGGCTGGAATCGGCTTTGGGCGCTTTACTGCAGTTGTTTTCAATTAAGACTACAGTGAAATTACTTACTTCGGGCAAATGGAGATTTGGGCTTGGCGAAGGAGTTATTGACGAAGGGCTTCCTGCTAACTTCAGTTTTTTTAATCCTGAAGGAGAATATACCTTTCAAAAAGAGCATATTTTGAGTGCTTCCAAAAACAGCCTTTTCCTTGGAAAAAAATTAAAAGGGAAAGTATACGGTATTCTGGTGGGTGAAGAATATTTAGCTTCTTAAGACCGGTAAGGAAGCGCAGAATTCCGTAAATTTACCCCTAAATTATCTCTTATGGACAGTGTAGCCAACCAAGGGAAAGCTGCAGCAATTTGGGCCTATCTTACTATTATAGGAACTATTATTGCTTACTTTCTCAACAATGATTCAAAGAACCCGTTTGCTTCTTTTCACATTCGGCAGGCGCTGGGAATTCACATCACCTTTTACCTTTTGGGAATAATTGTTTCGTGGTTTAACACCTGGCTTATTTCGGCACCATTCTACCTCTTTATCATCATTTTATGGGGTTATGGCTTACTTGCTGCCATACAGGGAGAAAAGAACGAAGTACCCATTTTAGGAAAACAATTTCAAAATTGGTTTAGCACAATAAATTAATGGAAGCAGAAACATTCACCCTATATCATTTAGTAAGAAAACCCAAAAAAACTGTAGAAAAGGCCCCTTTGCTCATCATGCTACATGGCTACGGAAGCAATGAAGAAGATCTATTTTCTTTTGCAGACGAGTTGCCCGAGGAGCTTTTTATTATTTCTGTAAGGGCACCTTATCCCCTGCCTCCTTATGGCAATGCCTGGTATGCGATTCACTGGGATGGCAGCAGCAACGGCAAATTCAGTGATGATGATCAGGCAGTTATCTCGAGGGAAAAGATCGTGCAGTTTATAGACGAAGTAACCGAAAATTATCCCGTAGATGCCAAAAATGTTACTTTACTTGGCTTCAGCCAGGGATGTATCCTCAGCTTTAGTGTGGCACTTTCGTATCCCGAAAAGATCAAAAACGTGGTTGGCCTTAGCGGGTATATCAATAAAGAAATCCTGAAAAAAGGATATGAAAACAATGATTTTTCAGGACTTTCAGTTTACAGTTCCCACGGTACGGTAGATCAGGTAATCCCTGTGGAATGGGCCCGCAAGACGGCACCTTTCCTGGATTCCTTAAATATTGACAATACTTATTCAGAATTTCCTGTAGGTCATGGCGTTGCGCCACAAAATCTTATGGAGATCAAACAATGGCTTAAGGAGCACCTTTAATTGCGGGGATACAAGAGGGCTTTTTCAGTAAAAATCTCTACTGTGCCAGTGTCGTCAATTTCAAAACTAACAAAGAGGTCACCCCAATAAAGACCATCGGTGAAACTTGCTATGGCCCATTTGTGGTTTAGCAGTTTCACCTTATTAATTCTGAAAGGGCCATTCATGCCTTCATAAGGAATAAGGTCATTATCGGCATCTACCGCGTTTCTGCTTACAAGAGCTTCCTCTACATTTTTCATCACTTCGGCAGGATCAAGCCCCCTATCTTCAAGGTATGAAAGCGCTTCCTCATTAGAGGCTAATGAAAATGATTTTTCCTGTGAAGCATTTTCTGCGACAGGTTGAGCATTCGCTCTTTGCTCTTCAAGTTCCTTTTTTAGATATTCTATTTCTTTTTCTTTAGATGCCAGTACTTTAGACCCATTCATATAAAAGACTACCGCCAGTAAAGCAGTAAAAACAAACAGGTACATTAAAAAACTCTTGCGCATTAAATTTCAATTTGAAGGTTATCATAGGCCAAAAACACATTTTTGGGAAGTTCGGCCTGTACCGCTTTATGAAAACCCATATGTTGGCTTATGTGAGTGAGATAGGCTTTTTCTGGCCCTATTTTTTCTATAAACTCTAGGGCTTCCTGTAGATTAAAGTGGGAATGGTGAGGTTCTTTCCGCAGCGCATTAACAACCAGCACATCTACTCCTTTTAGCTTTTCGGCCTCTTCTTCTTCTATGGTCTTTGCATCTGTGATATAGGCAAAGTCTCTAATTCTAAAACCAAAAACCTGTACCCGGTTATGCATCACGTTTACGGGAATAATATTTATCCCTTTTACAGGGAACGCCTTATTTTCAATGATATGCTCCTGTACACTGGGTGCACCCGGATATTTATTTTCTGAAGCAAAAATGTACTCGAACCGTTTTTGTAAAGAAGCCATTACCCTTTCATGAGCATAAACCGGAATATCTCCCTGCCTGAAGAAATAAGGCCGTATATCATCCAGCCCAATAGTATGGTCACTGTGTTCATGGGTGTATAAAATAGCATCTACCCGCTGCACATTATTAGTGAGCATTTGTTGCCTGAAATCTGGCCCGCAGTCAATGAGAATATTGTGTTCGTCTACTTCAACAAGAACCGAAACCCGCAACCTTTTATCTTTGGGGTCTTCGCTTTTACAAACCGGGTGGTCACTACCTATAACGGGTATTCCTTGTGATGTTCCTGTACCTAAAAACGTAACTTTCAATGCTCTTAATTTTACCACAAAACTAAGTATTATTTTTTGTTTAGCCCTCCATTTTAGTACCTTTGACTACGAACTAAGCCGTTCCTACAAAGGAAAGTTTGTACAAAAAAAATAGCTATGCCAATAACTATAATGGGTGACCGGGAATTTGAAAATGTCCCGTCGATAAAGAGTAAAGCTTTACGCATCAACCTAAACGAAAATATCTACGGAACTTTTTCTGAAATAGGTGCCGGGCAGGAAACTGTACGTAACTTCTTTAGAGCCGGTGGTGCTTCAGGGACTATTGCAAAGGCCATGAGCGCCTATGATAAAGACTTTAGTGATGCAATTTACGGGATCGAGGATGACCGAAGATATGTCACCGAAGAACGTTTAAAAAAAATGCTCACACATGAGACCAATCTCATTGAGCAAAGGATATCCCGCGAAAAACACCCCAACAAATTATTTTTCACCTACGCCAACACAGTGGCCACCATTGATTTTGCCAAGAAATATAAAGGTCATGGCTGGGTAGGAATTAAATACCAGGTGCATCCTGAAGAAGACTACAACGAGATCAGCCTCCACGTGCGTTTTCACGAAAACGATGCTCGCTTGCAGCAAAACACGTTAGGGATCCTGGGAGTAAATTTGATCTACGGAGCTTATTACAAGTACGACAACCCAAAGAAATTACTTCGTTATCTTTACGACCACATAGATAAAGACCAGATAGAGATTGATACCATCAACTTTTCGGGCCCTCGATTTGAAAAGGTCGATAACAGGTTGATGAGTTTACAACTGGTTAAAAACGGAATGACAGAGGCGGTAATGTTCGCCCCCGATGGGAATAACGTTTTACCGGCTAAGATCCTTTACAAAAAGAACATTCTGGCCTTGCGCGGTAGCTTTAGACCGGTGACCAAGGTGAATATGGACATGTACAAGCGCTCTTTGGAACTTTTCCTTAATGAGAACAGGGTTTCTGAAGAAAATACAGAAGTAATCTTTGAAATTACCCTTTCAAACCTTCGGGCGGAAGGAGAGATTGATGAAAGGGATTTTATGGACAGGGCAGAATTACTTTGTTCCCTAGGTCAAACCGTGATGATCTCAAACTTCCAGGAGTACTATAAGGTTGTAGAATATTTCTCCCGCTATACCAAAGAACGCATGGGTCTTGCAATGGGTGTAAACAACCTGGTAGATATCTTTGATGAGAAATACTACAGGCACCTGAGTGGAGGGATCCTGGAGGCATTCGGAAAGTTGTTCTTCAAAGATCTCAAGGTTTATTTATATCCGTTCAAAGATCGTGAGACCGGCGAGATCACAACCAGTGATACCCTGAAAGTACATCCAAGAATGAAGGAGCTGTACAAGTTCTTTAAATACAACGGAAAGGTTGTGGATATTACAAATTACGACCCGGCTATATTAGATATTTTCTCCAGGGAAGTACTACAATTAATTGCTGAAGGTAAAGGTGGATGGGAAGATATGTTGCCCGAAAAAACCACAGCAATGATCAAAGAGCACGATCTGTTTAGTCACTACAAACAAAAATCAGCTCAAAAGATCTAAACTCGCAGGAATAAGATTTTAAATAATATCTGAAACAGGCCGTTTAAATTGCTCTTATGCTTCTTTTAGAGAGGTGCCAAAAAGGGTAATTTAAACGGCCTCTTTTTTATAGCTCCCAAACAATTCAATAAGTTTCTTTCTTCTGAAGTTGAAAATTTCCTCCAGTTTGGGTTTGACCATCAAAGGATGAACTGCCTGCCCTATTACTCCGAAGGGAAGTTTATAATCTACAATATCTTCCATCTCTACGCCGCCATCTATTTCCCTAAAAAAATGTTTATGGTGCCAAAGAGCATAAGGACCAAACCTCTGTTCATCTACAAAATAATAAGGTTCTTTGACATGAGTGATTTCTGTCACCCATTTTGTTTTAATTCCAGCTACGGGAGTAACTATATATTGAATGATTTGTCCGGCAAACATTGGCCTATCCCCTCCCGATATAATATCGAAACCCATATAAGACGGTGTGATTACTTTGAGGTTTGCAGGACTGGAAAAAAAATTCCACGCCTCCTCCAAAGAAATCGGTAATTTCTGAACAGTGTGTAACTGATATATTTTCATAGCAATCTTTTTCCAAAGGTAAGTTTTGTTTTAATATTTCTAAATAAACATAAACAAAATATTTCCTTTACTTATGGATTTAATTCCTCAGGAAGAAGGTTGGATTTCTGAAATTTTTCTGAAAACCCTTGCTATCACTCTTATAATTGCGTTAATGCTTCAGGTTGTAAAAAGTAAAAGACCGAGCTTTGATTAAAACCCCAAAAGATGAAGAAACCAATTTGTGTAATAGTTTTACTTTTTTGCTTTACTTTTTCCACTTACTCTCAATCTTTTTCCACCTCCAATAGCGATACCTCACAATCCCCATACAAGATCAGCTGGAAGCTTGATGCTCCCTGGGTGGGTGTGGGATTAGGTTTGAACGTGCTGGGTTTTAAATTAATTCAGGACAAAGATGATCTCACTATTGAAGAACTTAACGATTTATCAAAAGATGATGTGCCGGGTATGGACCGTTTCCTGGCGGGAAATCACAGTGACAGGGCCGATAAGATAAGCTACTATCCTTTTTATGGGTCTTTTGCAGTTCCTGTAATTATGATGGTGGCAGATGGCAATATGCGGTCAAACGCCGGACAAATTTCAGTAATGTTCCTGGAAAGTATGGCTACAACAGGAGCTTTATATACTATTTCTGCAGGTTTGGTAGACAGGGCGCGACCTTTAGCATATAACACCTCTGTTCCCGAAGAAGATCGTAGGGAAAGTGGGGCGCAAAGATCCTTTTTTGCAGGACATACTGCAGCTACGGCCTCCGCTACTTTTTTTGCGGCCAAGATCTACAATGATTTCTATCCAGATTCGGCAGCGAAACCGTATGTGTGGACTGCAGCAGCGATTGTTCCTGCCTGGGTGGCCTATCTCAGGGCTGAAGCCGGGAAACACTTCCTCACCGATAATATTGTAGGGTATGCTGTGGGTGCAGCAAGCGGAATTCTTATTCCGGAGCTTCACAAGAGGGATGAACAGAATTTTCAGGTATCTCCGGCTATGGGAGTCGATATAAGGGGAAATGAATTCCAGGGGCTGTCCTTTAGTTACAGCTTCTAAAAAACGGAGCAGGTTCTTCTGATTTTTTCTATTTTTAGGTTTTTTAACCAAGAACCTGAAATGAAAAAAATTACTTTCCTCGCAATCTTATTTGCTGTTTTACATGCCGAAGTCCGGGCACAGGACGTCCAGATCCCTGTTGACACTACTGTAGTTACCTCCCACAGGGTGAACATAAACGGGCAGAGAATCGACTACACAGCAACCACAGGTATGCAACCTGTTTGGAATGAAGATGGTGAAACCATTGCCAGTCTCTTCTATACCTATTACAAACGCAGTGGTATTAATGAATTAAAGAACCGGCCACTGGTGATTTCCTTTAATGGCGGGCCTGGTTCTGCATCTGTCTGGATGCACCTTGCCTATACTGGCCCGCGAGTTTTGGAGATAGATCCCGAAGGTTTCCCTATTCAGCCTTACGGCACCAAAGAGAATCCGTATTCAATTCTTGATATTGCCGATATTGTTTATGTAAATCCTGTAAATACTGGTTTTTCAAGGATCATTGAGCCAAAAGGTGAGAAAAAACAGAATCGGGATCAGTTCTTTGGAGTGAATGCCGATGTTAGCTATCTCGCAAAGTGGATCAACACCTTTGTGACCAGGTATGACCGCTGGCTATCTCCAAAATATTTGATTGGCGAAAGCTATGGAACTACCCGGGTTTCCGGTTTGGCCCTCGAACTTCAGAATTCACAGTGGATGTATTTAAATGGCGTAATCCTTGTTTCTCCTACAGATATTGGAATAGACCGTGAAGGCCCTGTAGAAGTCGCAAACCGCCTCCCCTACTTTACTGCCTCCGCTTGGTACCACAACCTGCTTCCGCAAGATCTTCAAAAAAGGGATTTGGAAGAGTTGCTTCCCGAAGTTGAACAATACGCAATAAATGAATTACTTCCTGCTCTTGCCAAAGGAGGTTTCCTGGAGCAGGATAAGAAAGAAGAAGTGGCTTCAACTATGGCCCGCTATTCCGGGATTTCTGAGAAGGAAATTCTTCAG
The DNA here is from genome assembly GCF_049569215.1 of Salinimicrobium sp. TIG7-5_MAKvit. Lineage (GTDB taxonomy): Bacteria > Bacteroidota > Bacteroidia > Flavobacteriales > Flavobacteriaceae > Salinimicrobium > Salinimicrobium profundisediminis. The sequence continues at coordinate 3,654,671 of NZ_CP145903.1, forward strand.
CATAATTTAGAAGTACCCTATAATTACTTTTGGAAAGATTTGCTGAGAGATCAAAAAGGTATGACCGTGGGAAGACTTGATTCCCGCTATGTTGGCCTAGACCGCAAAGAAGCCGGAGATTCCCCCGATTATAATGCTGAACTCACCTCATGGCTGCATTCTTTTACTCCGGCAATCAATCATTACCTTAGGAATGATCTTAAATTTAAGACAGACCTTACCTATTATATGTTCGGCCCCGTGCACCCATGGGACCGAAGCCGCGATAATACCGGGGAAAACCTGCGTCAGGCCATGGCTCAGAATCCTAACCTTGATGTGCTTATTCAGAGTGGGTATTTTGATGGGGCAACCACATATTTTGATGCAAAATATACCATGTGGCAGCTGGATCCCAGCGGAAAAATGCGCGACAGGTTAAGCTTTAAAGGATATCGCAGCGGGCATATGATGTACCTTCGGAATGAGGACCTTAAAAAGGCCAATGATGATGTGAGGGAATTTATTCAGAAATCATTACCACAACCGGGAACACCTGCAACTTACTAATAGGTTGTATTAAACTGAAAAGGTCGCCTGAAATGCCATTTTTGACACCCTAAAATAGTTACAGGTGTTAATTACAGCTTTTGAGGCGACTTTTTATTTTCTGAAATCCTGATCTACTGGTTTTAAATTCTGCAATTACTTATAAAGACTGCGCCTTCGCAGCTTTTAAGCCTTTAAGCAGCTCTTCCAGTACCTTTTCCACTCCCAGTTCGTCATTGCTGCCGGCGTGGTGCGTAGCCACGGCTTTCACTTCTTTATGTGCGTTTTGCATAGCGTAGCTGTAGCCCGAATGTTCAAATAGTTCCAGGTCGTTTAGATAATCTCCAAAAGCAACCGTTTCTTCTTTCTTAATGTTCATATGCTCCTGTACGGCAATGAGCGCATTTCCTTTTTGAGCTTCCTTATGGTTAAAATCTATCCAAATTTCTCCGGAAAGTTTTACCTGCAGGCGATCTTCAAAATGCTTTAGGTGAGGCAGGGAATTTTTCTCGGCTCCTGAAAGATCACAAATAGTGAATTTTAGAAAAAGGTCGTCCTCTACTTCCAACAGGTCATCTACCACTTTGTATTTCTCATAATGATTAAGAAACGGCTCCATAAATTCGGGAGCTGTACTTTCAATGTAGGCTTGTTCCCTTCCGCAGAGAATTAGATACTTATTTTCAAGTTTTCGAACTTCCTGAATAAGTTCGTGCACTACCTCTTTTTTCATGGGTACAACGTGTAATTCCTGCTCATGCTGCATTACAATAGCTCCATTTTCGGCTATGTAAATAAGCTCATCTTTAATCTCGTCCATTCGCTCCCTAAGGCTGTAGTACTGCCTGCCACTGGCCACGGCAAATTTAATCTCCTGCTCCTGCAAGTCTTTAAAAATCTTTAAAAACTGCGGACTCACCTCGTGCTTGCTGTTCAACAAAGTTCCATCCATGTCACTCACCACGAGCTTTATCTTTGAATAATCCATATCCTTTACTATTGAAAAAAGGCAAAAATAAGGGAAGTTTCAGGCAACGAAGAATGTAGAGCGTTAATTTGTGTAAAGGATGTTTCAGTTTTTACAGGAATTTGGCCGGTAAGGCAAATATTTGTCATTTTTAGGAGGTTTTTTCAGCAGAAGTACTTCCGAAGAAATATTTTTAAGTCAGTTTCAGCATACAAACAGCTTCGGAAATTAAGAAAAAAGTTCAGTTTTTTCAGCAGAAATAAATGATCTTCAAAAAGGGCATTTTTGGAACCTAACCTTGAAAGCAACTATATTTTTACAACCTGATAATAATCATACTTTATTGGTATCTATGGTCTTACCTTTAAACAGGTAAATTCAAAATCATGAAAAAAATAATCTACGCAACCGATTTTTCGAGCAACTCTGTGGCTGCGCTAAAATATGCAGCTGAACTCGCCCGAATTATGGGAGACGACCTTATTGCTCTTCATGTTTATCCTTCTTATGAAGTAGATAGACCAAAAGTGGATTTTTTAAAAGACCACCAAAAAGAGCTTCAGGATTTTTGCAAGCTACATCTAAAAGAAAATTATCAGCCCCAAACCATCTCTCCCGCGGTGGTTTCTGGCTCCAACATAGCCGAAGAGATCCTGAAATTCACCAAAGACCTGCAGGTAAGGGTGATCGTTATGGGGGCTTGTGGCGCCAGTAAACTTAAGGATAAACTCGTGGGCACCACGACAAGCGAAATGATTGGAAAATCTTCTTTGCCTGTTTTGGCTGTGCCGCCACAATACCGTTTTAAACAGCCTCAAAAGATCCTTTTTGCAAGCACTTTAGACGATCAGGAACTTATTTATCTCAAGGAATTGATCCCTATGGCCCAATCTCTAGAGGCCAGTATTGAAGTTGTTCACATTACCCACCGCAAGGAAGATGAGGCACTTCAAAAGCTTCAGGATTTTCAGGAAAAAGTGGAACAGGAAATTCCTTATCCTAAAATTTCCTACAGAACACTCTATTCTTCGGAAGTTTTTGATACTCTTCGCAAAGCCATAGAAAAAGAAGAGCACGATATTGTTCTAATGCCCGAAAAAAGGAATATGAACCTCTTCAAAAGAGGAATTGTAAGGGACAGGATTAAAAGAATGCAGTCATGCAGCCCATCTCCCCTGCTCACATTCCCTGCCATTGTTTAAAAATTATTTGAAATTGAGTTTAAAGGAAAAAAGGGGTTAAACCTGTTGGTTTGACCCCTTTTTGTATTTGTGAACGATATGGTACAAAACCAGAACCAACTATTAGCACTTTAAAGCTTTTGGCCAATTCTGCTAGAGGCGTTTATAAATAACTTTTCATCCCATTGCATTTAACCAATTTGTAGCATCTTATCCTATCTTCTAAGACTTATCTAAATTATTTATTTAAGTAAACTTAAAATAAAAATAATTTATCCTAACTTTAGCTTTTATCTAATTTCTAAAGTAATCTAACAAACCTTCCTGCTTAGTAATGTTTAAAATTTCGTCCCCTCCTCTCTCCTCACCCGCGACTAAAAATCTTAAATCAAAAAAGCACTTTTTAATACTCGACGGGCTAAGAGGTGTAGCGGCACTGGCAGTTGTAATATTTCACTTTATGGAATGGGTATATCCCGATTTTAGCAAGAATTTTATTGGTCATGGCTTCCTGGCGGTCGATTTCTTTTTCTGTTTATCGGGATTTGTAATTGGATATGCCTATGATGACCGCATTCAAAAAATAGGGACCTGGGAATTTTTCAAGTCAAGATTGATCCGCCTGCACCCTCTAATTATCCTGGGTTCGGTATTGGGGCTCCTTGCACTTCTTTTTGATCCTTTTGCCCTTGATGCACAAGGTTATGGAACCGGAAGGATTATTCTTATCTTTTTATGTTCTATTTTTCTTATTCCTCTTCCGGTCATGGAAGACAGGGCGTTTAATCTTTTTGGGCTTAATGCCCCATCCTGGTCTTTGTTCTGGGAATATGTGGCCAATATTGTATACGCTTTGGTTCTTTACAGGTTAAGCCGCCGCTACCTGCTTGTAGTAACCCTGCTGGCGGCCATAGCTCTTGGCTATGTAAGTTATAGCGCAGGCAACTTATTAGGAGGATGGACGGGAGAGAATTTTTGGGATGGCTGTGCGCGAATCTCCTACTCTTTTTTGATGGGGCTATTAATCTTCCGTTACAACTGGGTGATAAAAAATCAGATTGGGTTTATTTTCCTGGCTTTACTATTATCCCTGGCTTTTGTTATGCCTTATTTTGAAATGAACTGGATGATAGAAACGGCGATTGTGCTTTTCTATTTCCCGTTACTTATTTCGCTTGGTGCAGGTTCTAGCCTGTCTAAAAGGTTAAAAAACTTCTGCAAATTTTCGGGAGATATTTCCTATCCGCTATACATGACGCATTACGCAGTCATCTGGATGTTTGGGAACTATTACACCAATTACCAGCCGGGAGAAACCCAGACCTTTCTCATCATCTCTTTAGGTACCATTGTATTGATTGGAGTGGCTTACGTTGCTATGGTGGCCTATGATATCCCTGTAAGAAAATACTTTAATAGAAAAAGGAAATAACTTAATCAAAAAAGGGTTTAACTTAAACAGGTTAAACCCTTTTTTGATTAAGTGTTCAGGACTTTAAGCAGGAATTTCCATGGCTGCTTTTTCCCGCTTCCAGTTACGGTGTTTGCTAATGGCATCGATAAATTTCTGCGGTTTTCCATTTATAATCACCGCTTCATCACCTTTAAAATCTTTACCATAGGTTGCATCAAAGAGCTTTTCAGCTTCAGAATCTAAAGCGATAGCCTTGCAGTGCTTCAAAGTTTCATTGATGAACTTTTTGGCTTTTGCCTGTTTCATGAGGGCATCAATACTCTTTTTGCCACCGGGAATGTAAAGCGCATCAAACACCACACTTTCTGTGGTCATAAGTGCATGAGCAACTTTGTGAGAATCACCTTTGTCACATGTAATGCTGCCGCCGTGGGTGCCCACAATCTGCACCATGGCTCCAGCTTCTTCCAGGGGTTTCTTCATTTTGTTGTAGTCACTTTCACTAAACCCATCACCTGCCAAAACGGCTATTTTTCGCGTAGCTATTCCTTCGGAAGGCAAAAACTCCTGACTCAAAGCTTCAGATTTATCGAGATAGTTCTTTTTAGGCCCCGGCTGTTGTTTTTCAACATCTGCATCGGCTCCTATAGCCTGGTTAAGCGGCCGGTCAATTTCCGAAGGAATTTCCATTCCCAGATTTGAAGCGACCTTTGATGCCAGGGTTTCATCAATTTGGGCCAGTATGTACAGCATTCGCTCCTTAATATGATCATAAGTACATTTACCCAGTTCAAAAGAATAAGCCTGTACCACATGCTCCTGCTCATGCTGAGTTAAACTGCGGTAAAACAACGCAGGCTGCGAAAAATGGTCATTGAAGCTCTCACTTCGTTCCCTAACTTTTTTGGCATCAATTCGCTCCTCATAATGGCTAAACCCACCTTCGGCTATTTTTGCCAGGTGAGGGCAACCGCCGCCAATTGAATTTGGGAAATAAGCTGTCTTACCCTTATTCACCGTCATACGCATGTGGGCATCCCGCTGATTGTTATGAATTTCGTTGACGGGACGATTGATGGGAATTTCATTAAAATTTGGGCTGCCCAACCTTGAAAGTTGGGTATCGGTGTAAGAAAATAACCTTCCCTGCAGCAAAGGATCGTTTGTAAAATCAATTCCCGGCACTACATGCCCCGGGTGGAATGCCACCTGTTCAGTTTCTGCAAAGAAGTTATCGGGATTGCGGTTAAGTGTCATTTTCCCAATGCGCTGTACCGGCACCATTTCTTCCGGAATCAGTTTTGTAGGGTCTAAAAGGTCAAAATCAAATTTATGCTCGTCTTCTTCGGAAACTATTTGAAACCCTAATTCCCACTCAGGGTACTGGCCGGCTTCTATGGCATCCCACAGGTCTCTCCTGTGAAAATCTGAGTCGGCACCGTGAATTTTTACCGCTTCATCCCAGGTCACCGATTTTACTCCGAGTAATGGTTTCCAGTGGAACTTCACAAAATGGGATTTTCCTTCAGCATTTATTAACCTGAAGGTATGAATCCCAAAACCTTCCATCATCCGGAAACTTCTCGGGATCGCCCTGTCGCTCATCAACCAGATTTGATTGTGCAGGGTTTCGGGAGTATGGGAAACGAAATCATAAAAAGTGTCATGCGCCGAAGCTGCCTGCGGAATTTCCCTGTCGGGTTCAGGTTTTACCGAATGGATCAAATCGGGAAACTTCATGGCATCCTGAATAAAAAAGATGGGCATGTTGTTCCCTACCAGGTCAAATACCCCTTCATCGGTATAAAACTTGGTAGCAAAACCCCTCACGTCACGGGCAAGATCGGCCGATCCTTTAGAACCGGCAACCGTAGAAAACCTCACAAATACCGGCGTTTTTCTTGAAGTGTCAGTAAATATGCCTGCTTTGGTATATTTCTCCTGACTCTCATAAAGCTCAAAATAACCGTGAGCGCCACTTCCGCGTGCATGTACAATTCTCTCGGGAATGCGCTCGTGGTCAAAATGAGTAATTTTCTCCCTTAGAATAAAATCTTCTAATAATGATGCACCACGTGCTCCAGCTTTTAAAGAATTATTGGTGTCATTTACCTTTAACCCCTGATTGGTGGTCATTGTTTTCCCCTTTGGATTAGAGGTGTTCTTCTTTAAGTCTTCAATTTTTTTTGAAGTCTCTTTCTTATTATCTTTCATAAATTTTGTTGATTAGGTTTAATTCTGAAATTAAAATAAGCTATCTACAATCTGATAAAAGGACTGTTAAAAGAAAGAGAGCAGAATCATAAAATATACCCTATAAAAAAATAAAGCCTGGAAATGTGTCTACCATCCAGGCTATTAACTACAATTTTTAAAAAACTGATTTTCAGAAAGTACAGTAGAACTTTCCTTTCAAAAATGGCATTTTGAAACTACATTTTTTCCAGCTGTTTCTTTGGGAAGATCCTGCTACTCTACCCAGTTGCAAAGAAGTATAGTTTTAGGAAAAGTAAGGAATTTACAGTACGTCCTTTTTTGTAGCCTTACATAAACCTGAAGAAATGATAACCTCTTTCTTTTAATTCACTGATAATTGAATCGAGGTTCAGGTAAAGTTTATCTTTTCTAAGCGGACTGGTTCCTGGGTGAATAAGGATATGAAATCCGTTTAAGCCATGTTCCTGTTCGAAATGGTACAGGTTCTTCAAAATTTCTTCGCTGGAGAGATAGTTGGCCATATCGGGACTTGTATAATCGGCATTGGTTCGTATTCCGGGGCTAAAATTTATAGTGCGCTGGCCTGCTTCCGCAGCTATTTCCACCACTTCCTGGTTGTACCATTCATAAGGAGGCATAAAAACTTCAGGATAAACTTCCAGGGTTTCGAGCTCTTTGAGATTATCTATGATGTCTTTTTTGATTGTAGCAGGTGAATAAAGTAAGCTATCCCTCTTTGTCCAATCGTTATATAGAAGATGCCTGTTGGAGTGCGCCCCCACAAAATGGCCTGCTGCGGCAATCTCTTTTACCAGCTCGCGGTGCTGTCTTATAAAATCTCCGGTGAGAAAAAAGGAAGCCTGTATTTCCTGCTTTTTAAGTACCTCCAGCACATGTTCAAAGCCCTCATAATGCTCATGTCCTGTAAAAATTAAATAAACATTAACTTCACTAACATTAGAACGAATTAGCGCACCGTAACGATCAATTACTTCCTGTGAAGAAGCTGCCACACTAAGAAAATGGAGTAACAGGATTAAAGAAAATTGCTTCATTTACCTGTCTTGAAGTAGTTTTTAAATGGATTATAAAGTGCCTGCATCTGTTGCGGGCTGAGCTATAATTTGGAACTTGGATGATCTTTATATATCCTACAAATTGCCAACTTGCGCACAAAAACAAAATTACACGCTTTTTTGTCTAAGTTGTAATTTAATCCCAATTCGCATCGTTAATGTTATCAAGTTTAGCTGCTTCTATGCTAAATCAACACCTTCAGAAATCATTACTAATATAAAAAGCCCGGAAATTGATCCCGGGCTTTCTCCAATGTTTTCTCTAAAATATATCTCCTCAGATAAACATTATATATATTTTAGATCCTGCAGAACTTATCCAATCCTCCCATCCTACAAAACTTCGGAAACATGCCATATTTCAGGCTCATGGGTTTGAAAAGGAATATATGATCCGGCAGCTCCTGGCTGCCTTGTTAGCCATACCAAGAAATTACTAACTGTTTGAAAGTCGTGACGTACAACCGTACTTTCCAAAAGATTCAAGGAAAACCTGCTCTCAAAAAGAAGAAGGATTTCAATAAAATCAAAATCACAGTCACAATAAGTTTCAAAGTCTTCGTTTGTCTTTATTTTTGATCCAGCCCAGATTGATAAAACTTCCTGGTATTGGAGTAGTTTAGGGAATGAATTCATATTATTCTTATTCGGGGGTTAATGCTGCTTCTTTCTGAAGAAAAAAGCGCTAAAAAGTCATTTTGTCGTCCGGTTTCAGACTTACTCATAAATCGGTTTGGTCTTCTTGCCTCTCAGCAAGTTTAAGTCGGGGGATTTAATGGCATAGCCAATCCTAATCATATTCTCATATTCGTGGTAATCAATTAAGTTTTCGGCATTACCTACATACCACTCCAGCATGAGGTGTTGATTGGTACTTTTTGATATCCTGTAGAAGACCCTTGACCTTATATTACCTTTCCAGTCCCACTGGGCACCTTTACGGGCAGATACTTCCAGGTTCCATTTTGGAGCCAGGTCATAAGACAAATTGGCTTCGCCATATCCTATATAATCTATGAGGTCGCAGTTATCACTGTAGCCAAAAGGGAGCCAGCCTCTCAGGGTCAAAATAGTCTTATTGTTAAGGCGGGCGTTGTAGGTGAGGATAATACTGTTCCAACTCCTTGAGGCTTCACCTTCGCGGCCGTTAGATTCGTGTTCAAGTTTGAATTCGGCAATTCCCGTCAACTCGTCTTTCCTGTTATAAATACCTGAAGCCAACCCAATACCCGGATTAAAATTCACATCCTGAAAAGGACTGGAGAATTCATAGATATTCCAAAAAGATTTTTGGGTGTAGGTCAAGAACAACTGGGTTTGAAATGGAAGCACGTGCCTGGTGACCAATTGTTTAAAACTTATCTGGTATTTCGCATCTGCCGTGGTCTTAGAAATATCATTTTGCAGGGGTACTCCCGTAATAAAATAATTATCGCGATAGGCCGAAAATGAAGGTAAAAGTGTATCCTTTAACTGCTCTCTTGTCACACGTTGCGCCTGAGAAGTATTGTAAAAAGACAAAAAGAAGAAGACTGCAAAACATATTTGAAGTCGCTTAGATAGAATTTTTTGCATGATCTTGTTTTTTGCCATTTAACAGAAGCTGCCTTTCATTTTCTTCAGTACCTCTTTTCCTTTTTCAGTTGTAATGGCATTCATGTAAAGGCTTAAAGTTTCCTGGTGATACCTTTCCCGCGAGATGTTGGTAGTATCTAAATAAGGTGAATTGTCGTAAGTCATTGTCAATTGAAAGAAAAGCTTTGAATATAATCCTGCATCAAAATCTTCTCTGTAAAGCCCCTGCTTACGGCCCCTTTCAATGTTGTGAATAAGGATTTCTGAAAGCTTTTCAGAAAAATAGAGCATGTGCTTGTTAAAGATCTGCGGGTAATACTTGATAAGCTGCCGCAACATAAGGGAATTGTTTGTTCTTGATGCCTTAATTATACCCTCATCTCTGGCAAACATCCTTTCTACGGCATTTTCAACAGTCACATCCAGGCTCCGCATTTTGGAGATCACTATCTCCAGTTTATATACCAGTACTTCTTCAAGAAGGGCTTCTTTGTTCCTGTACATTTGATACAGTGTCTTCTTGGAGATCTTAAGTTCGCTGGCTATATCGTCCATGGTGACGGATTTTGCACCATTTTCCAGAAAAAGTTCTGAAACCTTCTCTAAAAATTCAATATCCTTTTCCATTATTTCCTGTTTTTCATTTTTGATGAGTTCCTCCTTCTAAAATTCTCAATTTAAAGCGGAAGGAAAAAAGAAAAACTGACCGCAAAAAAATGCAGCCAGTTTTTGCCATTTTTAGAACTCCAGTTCATGTTTAGGATCGACGTGCTCATAATCGGCCACCATCAACTCTTCATAATTATTCTTTTCGCTCTTAGTGAACTTCTCTTCCAGTCTCACAAAGATCATGAACACAACCGGCACAATAACCAGTGTGAGGAAAAGAGAGGATAGAAGCCCCCCAATGATCACAATTGCAAGACCGTTACTCATCTCGGCCGCTGCACCCGATGCAAGGGCGATTGGCAACATCCCGAAGACCATCGCAATGGTAGTCATCAAAATAGGACGTAAACGGGCGTGGTTCGCCTGGATCAATGCATCGCGTATTTTCTCACCGTGTGCCAGCCTGTGGTTGGCAAAATCTACTAACAGAATGGCATTTTTGGCAACCAATCCAATAAGCATAATGATCCCCAGAATGGTAAAGATGTTCAAACTGTTATTGGTGAGTGCAAGTGCCCATAATGCCCCGATAAACGAAAGCGGAATGGAGAACAATACGATAAACGGTTTCACAAAGTCATCATACAACACCACCATGATCATGTACACCAGCATAATTGCGGCTAAAAGGGCAATACCCAGCGTTCCAAAACCTTCACTCTGGTTTTCCATGTTTCCTCCCCAGGTCCAGTCTACTCCTTTAGGCTGTTCTACACTGGCCAGTTTCTCTTCCCATTCCTGTGCTACAGCACCGGTAGTTTTACCCACAGTCTGGGCCTTAACGGTAACAGATGGTGAACGGTCATAACGCTCCAGCAAAGAAGGGCCAGATTCATAAGTAATGTCTGCAAACTGAGACAGGTTGATCCTTTGCCCCTGATTGTTTATAAACTGAATATTCCTTACATCTTCAATATTGTTTCTTGAAGCCTCATCAAAAATGATGTTAATGTCATACTCGGTGCTTCCGGTACGGAACTTATTATCGGTATTTCCACTGAAGGCAGTACGCAGGGTTTGGCCGACCACGGCAACATTAAGCCCTAAAGATGCCATTTTATCACGGTCTACATTTACCGAAATTTCAGGGTTACCTTCTTCAACACTTAGTTCAATTTCTGTCGCCCCGTCTATATTCCGAAGAATTTCTTCAGCAGCTTCAGCATAAGTGATGGCATCTTCAAAAGAGTTACCGGTAACGGTCATTTGCAATGGTGCTTCTTCAGCCCCAACTATGCCCACAGGTACGGTAGTTACCTTAGCGCCCACCAATTCCTGCTCCAGGGCGCGGGTTAGTTTAGCCGCATAGACATTTGTTTTATCATCTCTTTCAGATTTGTCTACAAGGGTAACGTTGATTTCTGATTTGTAATTGGTAGCCTGTGCACCACCCATTCCTCCACTACTTGACTGCCCAACAGTAGTGATCATACGCTCAACTTCGGGCAACTGTGCAAGATAGTTTTCTGCTTTTTGGGTAATAAAATTGGTTTCCTCTATAGAAGCATCCTTGTCTATTTCAAGCTGTACAAGGAATTCTCCTCTATCGGTCCTCGGAAAGAAATCTGAACCGATATAACCCATACCTACTAAAGTAATAGAGCTCACAAACAGCACAAACACTATAACGAAGGTTTTAATCTTATTATCGAGAGACCAGTTAAGGATCTTGGTAACTTCTTCGGTAAACCACGTAAGCCCCTTCTCAAAATGGTGAATGATTTTTCCGAAGAAAGAATCGCCACTAATGAGTTCCAGTTTTCCATATCTGGAGAAAAGCCATGGCACCACGGTAAATGAAACCAGTAACGACAACAAGGTGGCAATAATTACCGTCACACAAAACTGTGCAATAATGTTGGCAACAAGTCCGCTACTAAGGGCAATAGGCAGGAATACCACCACAATTACCAGGGTAATTGCAGTTACTGTAAACCCAATCTCTTTTGCTCCATCATAAGCCGCACGTACTTTGTTTTTACCCATCTCCATGTGGCGGTGAATGTTCTCAATCACCACAATCGCGTCATCTACCAGGATACCTACCACCAACGAAAGGGCAAGTAAACTCATTAGGTTCAAACTATAACCAAGCAATAACATTCCTATAAATGTGGCGATAAGCGAGGTTGGAATTGCCACCATCACGATAAGCGCATTCCTGTAACTATGCAGGAAGAAAAGCATTACAAAGGCCACAAGCCCTACCGCGATCAAAAGGTCTTTGATTACCGAATCGGCTGCTGCAAGGGTAAAGGTAGACGTATCATTTGCCATGGTAAGTTCAATGCCCTGATCTGCATACTGTTGCTCTAATTCGGCCATTTTTTCCTGAACAAGTTCACTTACAGTTACCGCATTGGCATCTGTTTGCTTCTGAACCTGTAGTAAAATGGTACTTTGACGGTTTATCCTGGCAATTTTCTCTGTTTCTTTTTGAGTGTCCTGAACTTCAGCAACATCTGTTAACCGAATGTTCTGGCCTTTCTGAGATGCAATTACCAGATCTCTAAGCTCATCAACCGACTGGATTTTTCCTGAAAGCCTGATAAGCGTTGTATTCTCCCGTGTAGTAAGGTTTCCTGTAGGAAAGTCAAGGTTTGAAGCTGTAATAATTTGTTGTACCTGTGGTACAGTAAGACCGTAACCTTCAAGTTTGTTTGGGTCAATATTTACCCTAATCTCTCTTTCCTGGCCACCAACAACGTTCACCTGTGCTACCCCAGAAAGTCTTGAAAAAGCAGGCTCAATCTTTTGATCTATCAACTCATAAAGCTCATTTTCTGAAAGGTTACCTGTAACCCCAAGGCTTACCACGGGTAAGTCTGAAAGTGAGAACTGGGAGAGCGATGGCTCGTCAATATCCTCTGGCAGGTCAGACCTAATGGAGTTGATCTTACGCTGGGCTTCATTAAGTAGAAAGTCAACATCGGCATCATTGTTAAACTGAATGGTAACTACCGACAGGCTTTCAAAAGATTTTGTCTGGATCTTCTTGATGTTCTCAAGGGAAGAAACCGCGTCTTCTATCTTTCGGGAAACCGTGTTCTCCACCTCGGCCGGCGATGCCCCCGGGTAGACGGTCATAACTGTGACCACCTTCACTTCAAATTTTGGGATCAACTCATAGTTGAGCTGACTATAGCTAAAAAGTCCTCCTATGATAAGTAATGCAAGCATTACAATCACCAGGCTGGGCCTTTTAATAGAAACTTCTGCTAATTTCATTTTCTCTTATTTTAGAATGTTTACCGCAGTATTGTCGGTAAGGTTAATTTGTCCGCTGGTCACCACTACATCTCCTTCATTGAGTCCGGCAGTAACCTGCACTTTATCTCCGTAGTTAATCCCTGTCTGTATCTCCTTGAGTTGTGCAGTTCCATTCTCTACCACAAAAATCTTGTTATCGCTTACACTACCCACAAAGGCTTCTCTTGGAATAGTAAGTACATTGTCATTTCCAGTTTCATTTAAAACCGCAGTAGCATACATCCCTGCTTTTCTTTGCCCATTCTCATTCTCAACTGTGATCTCTACAGGAAATTTCAAGGCTCCGTTTGAAGCAGGAGCTATAAAGCTTATCTTTCCTTTAATGGTATCTTTTGTTACACTTGGCACCACATTCACGGTGTCACCAATTTTGATACGGCTTACCATAGCTTCATCTACTTCAACCCTAAGTTCAAGCGAAGAGATATTTACCACCTCGATGATGGGGGTACCGGCACCAACTACCATTCCCTCTTCTACCATCTTCTTGTTTACAATACCGCTTATTTTTGAACGCACATTGGTATCGCCCGAGCTTAGTTGAGCCGATTTATATTGTGCTCTTGCATTTTGCACCTGTAAACGTGCCTGGTCAAGCTGTACGGCGGTTACACCTCCGGTTTGAAAAGCTGCTTCATATCTACTCAAAGTAGATTCTGCATTGTCAAGATTTGCTTTTGCATTATTGACGTTTACATTGATCTTGTCTCCCGAAAGTTTGGCAACAACCTGTCCTTTTTTCACTTCACTTCCCTCTTCCACATAGATCTCAACAATTTGCCCCCCCATTTCTGCGGAAATATTCGCCCGGGTTTCAGGCTCAAAAGTTCCGTTTACGGTGAACTGTCCGCTTATATTTTCACTTGTCACATTTGCAGTTCTTACTGAAACTTCGGTATTCTTTTGAGCTACAATCTCTAATTCTGCTTCGTTTTTGCTTTTGTTATTCTGAAGGATTAGAAAGAAAGCTACAGCAACTCCTACAAGCGCTACTATTGTTATAATGGATTTCTTTTTCATTTTATAAAGTATTATTGGTAAGTATTTCTAATTGTCCCTGTGATCTCAATAACTGCACTTCGGCAAGTTTGTAATCAAGTCGGGCGTTGGTAAGGTTATTTTTCGCTTCAGCTAAATCTCTTTCGGCGTCAAGCATGTCATTAAGACTGGCAAGACCAAGACCGTAGTTGTTTTGCGTATCTTCAAATACCTCCCGGGCCAGCTCAACGTTATCTTCCTGAGTTTGAATAGTGAGTAAATTGTTCTCTAATTGAGCCACCGCGTTGGCATGGGCCAGCTCCATTGCAAGTTTGGTATCTTCAAGGTCTTCACGGGCTTTTTCAATCTCAAACTGGTTTTGTTTTACTCTTGCTTTGGTTGCCCCTCCATTAAATATGGGAATACTTAGATTAACCCCTATAGCCGACATATCGGACCAGTAAACGCCTTTATCCTCACCATTTCCAACAGGAATAACATCTCCCTGTCCCAGCCATCCGTAATTGGCCACTAATGCCAGAGAAGGATAATATTCAGCAATACTGGCTTTCTTCTGCCAGTTAAGTAGTTCCAGTTGTTTATTTAAAAGCTGTACTTCGGTACGCTCAACCATTTGAGGATTTATTTCAGGCAAAATGACCGGATCAAAAGTCCGCTCAGGAAGTCTAATTTCCTGCCCAATAGGCATACCTATCATGAACTTCAAAGCATTCTCGCTAAGGGCTACAGAGTTAAGCACCTGTTGCCTGTTGGCAATCAGGTTATTTAGTGCCACTTTGGTACGGTCATAATCAATTTTCTTCGCCAGGCCGTTTTCAAATAACCCCTGTACAATTTCTACAGTCTGTTCTGTAAGCTCCAGGTTACTTTGTAAATTTTCCAGCATTTGCTGTGCCTGGTATACCTGGTAATAAGCATTTGCTACCCGCTCAATGATCTCTTCATTGGTGAGTTGAGCATTAAGCTGATAAAATTCTTTGGTAGATTTTGCCGCTTTTAGACCGGTAAATACTTGCTGATTAAAAAGGGTTTGTGTTAACTGTGCTGTGGCATTTGAGGTCCATTCCTTTCCAAAAGCTACCGCGATATCTTCGCCCGGCATCCCAAAGATCTCTCCCGGCAAAACGTTCTCCTGTAAAAGGGGATTATAAGTGGTGTTTGCACTTGCCGAAAGGTTTGGCAACGCACTGGCTCTCACCTCGGCAATCTTTGCATCGGCACTTTTTATGTCTAACCGTGCCTTTTCAGCTTCAGCTTTATGCTCCAGGGCGTAACTTACGGCCTCATTTAGATCCAGTTCTACAGGATCTTGAGCAAAGGCGAAGCCGGTAGTAAAAAGCAAGCCTAATAGTAATTTCTTCATTTCACTCTTGTTTTAATTTTCTTTAATCGTATAAAGCGAAGCAAAGATAAGGCCAAAATAAACTAAAAAACAAAAAAAGTTTCCTAGTTTATTCTACTGAAATTGAAGTGCTTGCCTCACGTTGATTTACGAAGGTTTAATTCTTTATGAATTTTTAAGGAAGATTTCTCACCTCTGAATTCCTCTTGAAGATTTTCTCACATAAATAAAAGAGGTGCCAAAAATGGCATTTTTGGAAGTAAACTTTTGAAGCCATCAGTCTTGATAAAACTATTTTAGTAAGTGCTTTCAATAGGTTCTGGCTCTATAAAAAAGCAATCAACACCTTCTGAAGAAGTGCGTAAAAAAATACCTATAAGTAGGTATTTCAAAAGAGGTTATTCCTCTTTATCTTAGCTTCATCAGAAATTCTATTGAGTTAAGATTGGGAGGTGAAAGAGTTGATTAACTTCGGCTTGTCAAATGTTATTCTGGGGGGAAAGAACATTTGTTTAGATCTACCGGTTTTTACTCGTAACAAGAATGGAGAAAAAACCCTTAGCAAAATTGCTGAGGGTTTTTTTCTTGTTTTATTGCAATACAAATTGCGTCAATAATAAACCCCATTTCTAACTATTCCTATATTTATTGTTGACACCTCTGCCTTCTTTGCGGATTTGAAACAGATTATTGTGTATTTAATCCACAACTTTCTCACCTGCTCCCACATATTTTCCCCAGTTACTGTAAAATCCCCCTTCATTATCACCTGTTTAGATTTGGTATGTGAATTGGTACTTCCTTTCCCGGAGAAAACCATCTCTTACAAGAAAGTTTAAACAGAAATAAGTACATAATTTTATATGATTACAAGAGACTTAAAATTAATTTCATCCGCTTCTTTTAGAAAACCTGAGGTTACTAAAGCTACGCAGCAAGATGCTACAGCAACCCAACAGGTTCCGGAAAATTATCAAAAGGCATCTTTTACAAAAAGGCACCTGTTCACTTTAGCGGGTACCTTCCTGTTATTACTTGGAGGAGCCTTAACTGTATATCTTCTTCAGCCGCAATTTGAGCAAATGAACCTGGGAAGAATGAATACCATTGGTGGTATGATCCTCCTGTTTGTATCGGGTTTCCTGTTACTTTTCAGGATGGGTTTCCTCGCTTACGTTGGAAGTTTATTCTTTCGGTATAAACCGGTTAATTCGGTGACCGATGAAGAATTGCCGGCCTGTACTGTTATTGTACCCGCCTATAATGAAGGCAGGCAGGTGTATGACACCCTGGTGAGTTTAACCAACAGCCTTTATCCCGAAGAAAAACTACAGCTAATCGCCATTGACGACGGCAGTAAAGATGACACCTGGGAATGGATGAAAAAAGCAAAAGAATTGCTGGGAGAGAGCGTTGATATCTATCAACAACCTACCAACCAGGGAAAAAGACATGCGCTTTACCGCGGATTTAATCTTGCCACAGGCGAGGTATTTGTCACGGTAGACAGTGATTCTATAGTTGAAAAAGATACGCTTCGCAACCTGGTCTCCCCTTTCGTTACCAATAAAGACTGCGGGGCAGTTGCAGGAAATGTTCGCGTACTCAACAATCAAAAAGCCATCATCCCACGCATGCTGAACGTAAGTTTTGTATTCAGTTTTGAATTTATACGTTCGGCACAAAGTGTTTTGGGATCGGTTTTATGTACTCCCGGTGCTCTTGCGGCCTATAGAAGCAAAGCCGTAATGAACTGCCTTCCCGAATGGATCAACCAAAAGTTCATGGGGCAACCTACAGATATTGGTGAAGACAGGGCCATGACAAACATGATCCTTAAGCAAGGTTATCACGTTCTGTTCCAGCGAAACGCTTATGTGCTTACCAACATTCCTGAAAAATTCAGCAGTCTGCACAAGATGTTTACCCGCTGGGAACGAAGCAACGTGCGGGAAAACCTTATGATGACCAAGTTTGCTTTTAAACCTTTCCGGTATGGATCAAAACTGGGCACCCGACTTTTACTTCTTAACCAATGGATGCACATGTTAACCGCCTATCCGTTATTCCTTATCATGATCGTGTTACTGGTGCTGCACCCGGTGTTGTTCATTAGTTCTACTCTCTTAAGTATCTTAATCTTCTCAAGTCTGCCGGCTTTCTTTTATGCGAAGAAATACAATATTGCTGAAGCTTTTTGGGCCTATTCGTACAGTATCTTTTATACTTTCGGATTGTTCTGGATCACCCCTTATGCCATGGCAACAGCTAATAGAAGAGGCTGGTTAACCCGTGAACTACCGGTGAAGAAACAAGCCGCTTAAATTATTTAATTCAAGATCTAGCCCTCCTATTCTAAAAGTTACTGAAGCAATTCGGTAACTTTTAGTTTTTTATACACTCTTCTGAAAGGACTTACTTCAACAGGAGTGTCAAAAATGGCAAATTTTCAACTGATTATTTCATTATTCAAAAAGCGAAAGTGTGCCGTGGGTAGCCATGATCCTGGCATTTTTTCTGGTTCTTACTTCCGGTTTAAATTCTGAAGCTTCTTCAGAAGTTTTAAAAAATACCACGTTGGGTTTTCCCTGCTTCCGCATGTAATTGCTCAGGATCTTGTTGGTGTGATATGTGGCCGGCTGTGGCTTCAAAAAAGGCTCAAGATCATCGGGGCCACTTATTGCCGTGTCTGCATCTATAAAGCCGTAACCCGAATATTTTCCTGCCTTTACCAATATAAAAGCCTCCTCTTCATAGTGCCTTCCTTTCTCCCTTATTACAAATGTGGAAGATTCTTCTGTAAGGGAACCAATAGCTGCCGTTACCTTATTATTGTACGATTCAACCTCCTCTTCCCCGGTGCAAACTCCTTCACAGCTCACAATTTCATAGTGGCTACACTGTTCTACATTAGCCTGAAGGCTGCAGTACTTTGGGCAAAGTTTAAACTCGCGGCATAAATATTCAAGTTTTTCCTGCGCCAGGCTGCGGCTATAAAAAGTGCCTATAGACTCCCTACGCTTACTGGTCTTTTCTATAGCCAGCTGCAAAATACCGCGTTGGTTAGTATAGCTCACAATTTGAAATACCGGCCCCGGTCTTTTTTGCGCCCTGTTAAATTTGGGATAATACTTTCTAATGCACTCTGCTTCCAACAGCAAAGCCATCAGCTCATTCCCGGTAGTTTCATAGTCTATAGAATAAGTTTCCTGCCCCAGTTCATACTCCTTGCTCATACGATCGTAGAAATGGGAGATCACCCTTTTCTTAATGTCAATGGCTTTCCCGGCATAGATCACTTTTTGCTGCCTGTCTTTGAACAAATAGATCCCCGGACTTTCGGGCAGGCTGTGAATTTCTTCGGCATCAAGATGTGGCGGTAAAGTGGCCTGTCGCGAACGTACATGCAAAAAAGAATTGATCACCTTATAATCATCATCTAACGATAGCAGGCGTTGAAAGAGAATAACTGTGGCATCGGTATCCCCTTCGGCGCGGTGGCGGTTGGAAATAGGAATATTAATAGAATCACACAACCTCCCCAGGCTGTAGGAAAATAAACCCGGCATAAGTTTACGGGCAAGGCGAACAGTACAGAGTTTTCTACGGGTGTAATCAAATCCCAGCTCCTTAAATTCATTCCGAAGTACATTGTAATCAAAATTCACGTTGTGCGCTACAAAAATGGCATCGCGGGTAATCTCTTCAATCTTTTTAGCTACTTCATGAAATTTTGGAGCATCGGCAACCATAGCATTGTCTATTCCGGTTAAACCGGTGATGTGCCGCGGAATTTCTTTTTCGGGATTGATAAGGCTGGTAAACTTGTCGACAATTTTAGAACCGCGAAGCAGCACCACGCAAATTTCTGTAAGGCGGTTTCCATTAATCCCGCCTCCTGTTGTTTCGACATCAATAACTGCAAATAACTGCTCTTTCATGGGCTTCAAAAAAGGTAAAAGTAGCAATTTATTTTAAAGAATGTAGGAAAAAATCCATAAGAACGGAAAAAATCCTATCGCGTACCCATTTTCTCTTTCTTCTGAAAAATCCTAACCCTGAGCTACATTACTTCTGAAATAAAAATACCTCCTGAAAGTGGAGGTATTTTTGCCATTTTTGGAAGCTTATTATTACTGAAGTTAAACCGCTTCTGATTCTTCTGAAACTTCTTCTGAAATTTCTTCGGCAACATTTTCTTCCGAAGTATTTGATGTCTCAACACCAAATTTTTCTAACTGCTCTTCTTCTCCTGTAAAGTAAGGGAAAACATCTAAGATTGGAGATTCGGTAATTGCGGGAATGGTATAATCTCCCATAGTATCGGCCATTGCCGTAGTTGTGTTCTCAAAAGCCTCTTTAATGTCGTTGGCCTGGACAAGCAGGTAAATATTCGTTTTTCTTTCTTTACCGCTCTCTTCATCAAGTGCTATCAGGGAAACTTTTGATTTGAACCATCTGTCGGAATTTTCAAAAGGATGAACTTCCGAAAAATTCGCCACTTTGATGTTCATGATCCTGAAGTCTTCGTTGGTAAAGGTTTTCATCTCCTCTGTGATTCGAGATTCGGCCTCTGTATAAGAAACCGCATCAAGCAGGTAAGTATCGGTTGTTACCTTCTGCTCTCCCGTTTCATGTGTTTTTCTGTATTTCACCTTACATTCATACCAAATAACGCTCATAGTTCATTTTTTTAGGGTGCCAAAAATATCATTTTAGACAGGTGTTCCTAAAAGAATTCAGTAATAGATATTCACAAATTGAAAAACGATTTCTTTAACACCTGAACTTCAACACAATGAATATTTCTATATATTTTCAGAATTTGTGTTTAAGATTTGGGCTACCGGAACACTCAAATTTACTCCTGGTTACAATTCACCTAATCTCCTTCAGGTTAGTCCCCTCAAAAATGGCATTTTAGAGTTTCTTTCTTCAGTAATAATTTGTTTTTCCATAATAATTTTAACTAATTCAAAGAAAATTATAGGTCTAAATATTAGTCTTACTAAATTTTTATTAGATATTTGTGACTCATCGTATACAAATTTAAAATTAGATTATTGTGTGTGGAATTGTATGTGCTTTCGAATTAAAAGAATCATCTGAATCTTTAAGGCCCCGCCTTTTAAGTATGGCGAAATGCCTGCGTCACCGCGGGCCCGATTGGAGCGGGATCTACAGTAACGAAAAAGCTATTTTGGCCCATGAAAGACTGGCTATAGTTGACCCTACTTCTGGAAAACAACCTTTAATAAGTGAAGACCAAAATCTGGTGCTTGCTGCCAATGGTGAAATTTATAATCACCGGGAACTGCGTAAGCAGTTTGAAGGAACTTATAATTTCCAGACAGAATCTGATTGTGAAGTGATCCTTCCGCTTTACCGGGATAAAGGCGCAAAGTTCCTTGACGAAATGAATGGGATCTTCGGCTTTGCCATTTATGATGCCGAGAGAGATGAGTATTTAATTGCACGCGACCACATGGGTATTATCCCTCTTTACATAGGTTGGGATGCCAACGGAACCTTTTACGTGGCTTCAGAACTAAAGGCGCTGGAAGGCCATTGCACCAAGATCGAATTATTTCCTCCGGGACATTATTTATCAAGTGAAGAAGAAGGTTTTCAACGCTGGTATCAAAGAGACTGGATGGATTATGAGAACGTAAAGAACAACGAAACCAACATCGCTGAACTGCGGAAGGCCCTTGAGGCTGCCGTACACCGGCAATTGATGAGTGATGTTCCTTACGGGGTGCTTCTTTCCGGGGGGCTTGATTCATCGATCACTTCAGCCTTAGCAAAAAAATATTCAGATAAACGAATTGAGAGTGACGATGCCGATGCTGCCTGGTGGCCACGACTTCACTCCTTCGCCATTGGTCTTGAAGGTTCACCCGATCTTGCTGCGGCCAAAAAAGTGGCAGAGCATTTGGATACGGTTCACCACGAAATAGAATTTACCATTCAGGAAGGTATTGATGCAATTAAAGACGTGGTTTATCAACTGGAAACTTATGATGTGACCACGATAAGGGCTTCCACACCTATGTATCTAATGGCCAGGGCTATCAAAGCCATGGGGATTAAGATGGTGCTTTCGGGAGAAGGTGCAGACGAGATTTTTGGGGGTTACCTGTATTTTCACAAGGCTCCCAATGCCAAAGAGTTTCATGAAGAAACCGTGAGAAAACTGGATAAACTACACCAGTACGATTGTCTCAGGACCAATAAATCGCTTTGTGCCTGGGGTATTGAAGGGAGAGTGCCCTTTCTTGATAAAGAATTTATGGATGTGGCCATGCGCATCAACCCTCAGGACAAAATGATCAATGGTGAACGGATGGAAAAATGGGTGCTGCGAAAAGCTTTTGAAGACTATCTTCCCAAAAGTGTGGCCTGGAGGCAAAAAGAACAATTCTCTGACGGAGTTGGGTACAGCTGGATTGATACGCTTAAGGAAATGGTGAATACACAGGTAAGTGATGAGCAACTTAAGAATGCCCATTTCAGGTTCCCGGTGCAACCGCCAAAGAGCAAGGAAGAGTTCTTTTACCGCTCGATTTTTACTGAACATTTCCCGAGTGATGCCGCTGCCCTCTCGGTACCATCGGTGCCATCTGTAGCCTGTAGTACACCTACGGCTTTAGAGTGGGATGAATCATTCAGGAATATGAACGATCCATCGGGAAGAGCTGTTGCCAATGTTCATTCAGATGCCTATAAAAAAGAAGAAAAGAAAGCTGCAATTTAACAGGTTTTAATCTCGCGTTGATGTTCAGCCAAATTAGCTGTAATCATTGCTGTTAATATAAAACCCCTTCAAAGTGAGAACCTTGAAGGGGTTTTTTGGTCATATTATTTAGATTTAAATTTGGTCCCGTACTTCGTACATTATTGGCAGGGAGTATTCTACTGATACCGGCTTTTCTCTTTGCCTGCCGGGAATCATTTTGGGTAATAGCCTCACAACACGTGCTGCTTCCTCTTCCAGCCTCTTATTGGGCCCTCGTGCCCTAATATCGGCAACATCTCCTTTTTCATTGATCTTAAAGACAACATAGATCCTGTTCATGCCGGTGAGCCCCAGTTCTTCACTAATACGTACATTGAAATGCTTCCTTACATGGGCATCGATCTTTTGAGACATACACTTTTTCTGCTCATCCTTGTCCTTAATACCTTCACAACCCGGGTAAGTTGGTATTTGTTGAACGACCATAAAAGGCACTTTTTCAATCTCTTCTTCCTCCTCTTCATAGGCCACTTCTTCTACCTCAATGATCTTCTCTATCTTATCTTCCTGGCTGGTTTCGGTAGAGCGTATCTCTGTTTCCTCAACCTCCATTTTGTCTTCTACAACTTCTATCACTTCGGGCATTGGCGGGGGTGGAGGTGGCGGAGGCGGTGGAGGAGTGTTGAGTTGTGTAATAGGAATGTCTTCCTGGTCAAAATCGGTCACCTGCACTTCCTGAAGGTCAACATCTTCACTGCCATAAGATCTCCATTCTAAACCATAATAAGTGATGCCGAGCATTATTATAAGTCCCACCTGGAAAAATATCATGCTCCTTCTTCCAAGATCTGCTTTTGGGTTCTTTTTGATTTGCATAACAGTAGATTTAGAAATTAACTACTAAAGCTTTATCTCAAGAGGATTAATCCTCTGGAACTTGCAATTGGAAGGCTCCCCGATTTGCTATTATAAAGACTCTGAAATTCTTTCAGTCTTCCAGGTCTTTCTAAAGAGAGCTGTGACTGGTTTCCGTCATTTTCAGCTTAAAACATTTACTAACCAGCACATTAAAGATACTCACTCTCTAAGGCTTAAATAATGATATTTGTCATACAGTCCCGGGAATCCAGCTATAGATCGAAAGAATTGTGCATAAAAAAACCCGACTATAGCCGGGCTTCTATCAGGGAGTTTAATACTCTTATTTTCTTTCTGAAGAAGTGTTTGTGTCCTTCAGACGCTTTTTATATTAGTCAAAGATCTTAAGGTGTACTGCTTTTGTTACTTCAGAAAAATATATTGTTCTAACAGAACCTGAAGTAAAAGAAATAGTTTCCTCTTTTACCATATCATTATTCTCGAAAATATCGAGGTACTTGCTCTTGTTGAACTGTGGCCGCACAGGTGTACCAGCAGAAGTCTTTATAAATTTTAGATTTTGATCCATTACAAGTTGTACAGGCCGGGAAGAATAATAAAAATACAGGTCGTTATCTTCCCCTACATTTGGACCAAAAGGCAAATTTGGTTTTGATATTTGCATTTGCTGCATCATCATATTTTGAAACATGGTGTGGTGCCACCACCAGTTATAATGGTAAAAATACTCGTAGGTAGCTACACAATCAAGGTTGATCAACAGGGTATTTTCCAACCCCTCGTTTACAGCTGCAGTAAGGCTGAAATTCTTCCTGGAACTCTTCTTAATCACCTTTTGTAGTTCGTCATTAGTCATATATTCCTCCCGCAGTTTTAATTCTCCCAATAACTCCTGACTTTCAATATCGTATGTTCTAAGGATCAAATCTTCTCTATTGTTTATAAAAAGAAAAGCTTTGTTCTGGTAGATATAAGAATTCACTTCCTTAACCTTTTCAATATCTTTAAACTCTGTACTAAAAACATTATGTCTCCACTGGCTGGGTCAACGGTCAAAATGAAATACTCCTCTTCAGATTTGTAATCAAAAACTAATTTATCACCCGAATAGTAAAGTTTTGAGGGTAAAATTGAACCATGTTCTACAAATTCTTCCGTATTAATGGTTTCCGGTTTCTCTTTAAATAATTTTTCTATGGTCTCTTTTGAAACGTTAGTAAGGTTCAATGTTGTTTTTTGTGGTTCCCCGGCTCCCAAAATGGTGACTACTTCAACCTGGTCATCCTCTTTGTTCAGCAAAAAGGTTTTCTCTTTGGTTCTCAAAAGAAGGTAAGGTTCTTTGAAATTGGCCACTGTAAATTGCTGCACATCGCCATTAAGAGTATTAAACTCCAGGATCTCCAGATTTTGTTCTTTTCTTTTTCCCTGCTGAAGAAGTAACGTGAGCATGTCATCTTTTAAATGATAGGAAACTACAGAAGGTTCTTCTTTAAAAACCGAGGTCTCTAATGCAGTGATGTTTCTGTGGGCATCTATAAAAAAAGGTTTAACTATATAATGATCATCTTTCTTGTTCTTCAAAAACAAAAGATGCACAGAAGTCTGCTGATCAATGTCTCCTGAAAAAGTACCAGTCAATTTTTCATCCTCCTGAAGCCGAATTACCAATTCCCCGTCAATGGGACGCGAAGTAGCAGGTAAAAAAGCAAGAACAAATAGAAGGCAAAAGGCGTAAAGTGATTTCACAAGTGTAAATTATAAAATTTCGTTAAAAATAGTAATTCAAGTGATATATGGATCATCTGATCTTTAAAACTATAGCTTTTTTTGAGCCTCCAACTCTCAGTAATATTATCGGCTTTAATTCCGATAATATAAATTATCGGGTTATAAGCCTATATTTGCATATATCGGATATTAACCCGATATTTAAACTATGAAAGCAGTAATCACAGGAGATATTGTAAATTCAAGAGCCGAGCCGGCAGCACACTGGCTTCCTGTTCTTAAGGAAATACTGGAGCAGTACGGCCAGGAACCTCAGGAATGGGAAATTACCAGAGGCGATAGTTTCCAACTTATTTTAGATCCTGAAGAAGCCCTTTATGCTGCTTTCCAGATCAAAGCGGGAATTAAGCAACTTTCGGGGCTTGATGTAAGAATGGCAATTGGAATTGGAGAGCAGGAGTATAAGGCCAGGAAAATTAGTGAATCTAACGGCTCAGCATTTATTCGTTCGGGAGAATGCTTTGAAAATCTAAAAAAGCAACATCTGGGAATTCGTACAGGAGATCAGGAAAAAGACGAAACTTTCAACCTGCTCTTTTCCCTGGCCCTGCTCACTATGAACAACTGGAGTGCTACTGTAGCCAAAACCATTACTGTTTTTCTTAAATTCCCGGAAAAGAGTCAGACGGAATTGGCTCAACAATTAAACAAATCCCAAAGTAGTTTAAGTGAAGCCTTGAAACGGGGTGGGTTTGACGAAATCATGCAGCTTGAAGACTTTTATCGTAAAAAATTTGATCGCCCATGACAGCACTTGCTTTAAAATTGCTTTTGGCTCACCTCCTGGGTGATTTCCTGTTACAACCCGACAGCTGGGTGGCTCAAAAAAGGCAAAAAAAACATCGTTCTCCTCTACTCTACGCTCATATTGCCATTCACTTCTTTGTAATGCTGGCGCTGCTGGGCTTCAACTTCACTTATTGGCTGGGCATGCTTATAATTGTGGTCACTCACTATTTTATAGACCTGCTTAAGCTACATCTTGAGGAGCATTACCACAAAGGAAAACTGTTCATATTTGATCAGGTAGCACATATACTGGTTATTGCTGCAGTAACCTACAGCTACCACGCATTTACCATAGAACCGAGGGAATTTCTTCAGCCTGTGGTACTGCTTTTCATTACCTGCATAGTATTTCTTGGTCCCGTGGCTGCAATCATAATGAGGCTGTTAATGAATCGCTGGGTTTTGCCTGAAGACAAAGAAAATGAATCCCTGCCCCAGGCCGGCAAATATATTGGAATGCTTGAACGCCTTTTGGTCTTTGCCTTTATCATCATACAGCAGTGGCCGGCAATTGGCTGGCTCATTGCAGCCAAATCAATCTTACGCTTTAGCGACCTTACCCGTGCTAAAGACAGGAAACTTACCGAATACGTACTTATTGGCACCCTGCTAAGCTTTTCCCTGTCAATTGTTACGGGCCTTATTTATTTTTATGTGAGAAATAGTATCTAAAATGATTTTACTATTTTAGAAAAAAATAATTATGTCGGGTACCGCATGGGGTTTTGCCATTATTTCAGGAGTAGTTTTAATTGCTGTTGCTGTGTACACTGTGATCAAGCTTAGAAAGCAGGTACACAAAAGAGAACAGGAAGAGCAAAAAAAGAATGATTTAAACTGAACATTTCTGAAATTAAATTACCTCTCAAAAAAGGCATTTTTGACACCTAATTTTTCACTGGTTACTTCGGAAGAAATTATTTTGAATTCGGAAGGAAAATTTTACCTGGTTTAGGTAAATTTGTAAGGTATCACTCCTGAATATTTCAGAAGCATTTGCCCTTTCAAGCCCGTAATAATCTTAGCCTACACCATTTAACTTATTCTGGCACGGTTGCTGCTTTAAAGTAAACACACAGCTTTTTAAGTATCTACCTAACTACTAAAACTCACATTTATATGAAGATTAAAAACTTCACCTTACTATTTGCCGCGTTTGCCTTCATTTTCACATCCTGTTCTAAAGATGATGAAGTTCTTGAAAAAGAACCTACATCGAAGAATCCTGAGGAAAATGTGGTGGCACAGGAGCTGGAAGTCGAAGACTTCATCTATTCGGGAATGAACGAGATCTACCTTTATAAAGCAGATGTTGATGTTCTGGCCGATAATTATTTTAATTCTGAAGATGAAAAACTCGATTATCTTGCTGGCTTCAGCACTCCGGAATCCCTTTTTGAGAGTCTTAAGTCTTCCAGCGATAAATTCAGCTTTATTACAGATGACTATAAGGCGCTTGAAGATCAATTTAACGGCGTAAGCAGCAGCACAGCTGGAATGGATTTTGGTCTGGGTAGAATTACCGGTACCAATTACCTCTTCGGATTTCTTCAGTATGTTATTCCTAATACTCCTGCTGCCGAAGCCGGTCTTACCCGCGGAACTGTTTTTACAGAAATAAACGGAGAAAAAATCACCTTAAACAACCTCGAGTCTCTACTCGATTCAAACTCCCTCACCATAAACATTGGAAAAGTGGAAAATAACACGCTGGTACTTACAGACGAAACTGTTACTCTTGATCATTCCTCATACACTGCAAACCCGGTTCAAGTGGTGAAAACTCTTGAAGTAGACGGGATACAGGTGGGATACCTAATGTATAACAGCTTTATTGGGAACTTTGATGACGAATTGAACCAGGCTTTTGGCGAACTTAAAAGCCAGGGCGTTGATGAACTCATTCTTGATCTTAGGTACAATGGCGGTGGAGATGTAGAATCTGCCGTAGATCTTGCCAGCATGATCACAGGTCAATTTGAAGGAGAGGTATTTATGCAGGAAATGTGGAATGAGACTTACCAGAAATATTTTGAAGAAAATGCTCCCGAAAGACTGCTGAATCTATTTGACAGCAAAATAAGAACCGGTGAGACCATAAACAGTCTTAACCTTTCAAAAGTGTATGTTTTAACTACAGTGAGTACAGCTTCGGCCAGTGAACTTATCATCAACGGACTTGAACCTTACATTGAGGTAGTACAGATAGGCGAAACAACAACTGGTAAATTTCAGGCTTCGGTAACCTTGTATGACAGTGAAGACTTTTCAAAAGATACCGAAGTTAATAAGAACCACACCTATGCCCTACAGCCGCTTGTACTAAAATCGGCCAACGCCAATGGAAAATCCGATTACTTTAACGGCTTGAAACCCGATGTAGAAATGAGGGAAGACATTAATAATCTTGGAACACTGGGAAGTCCCGATGAACCATTTTTACAGGCAGCTTTAAACCATATACAGGGAATCTCAACAGCCGCCGCAGCTTCTGCCCAACAAAAAAGATCAGAAAGCACCCTGAAAATTGTAGGAGACGGAGAAATGTTTGAACCTTACTACCAGAGAATGTACCTTGATAAGGTGCCTGCGATTATCAGAAGAAAATAACCAGAATTAAAAGAACTCAAATCTCTCTAATCCAATTAGAGATTGACAATCAAGAGGCTTCGAAAGGAGCCTCTTTTTTTGTGAGCAAGCCACTGAGAGAATAACACAAAGAAATTTAGTTCTTATCTAGTCTACACCTTTCTGTGGAAAAATTCATCATTTTTTGTTAATCTATTGTCTAAATCCCCATGTTCAGCCATTATTATATGGAGAAATTTACATATCGACAGGGTTGTATGAAACCACTTACACAAAACGCAATCTATTGTAAATAAGGAGTTTAAGCCTCTTCACCATATATAGCTTTAGGTGTTTCATAGTATTTATTCTTCTTGCTTCTTCAAAATGGAATTGGTATTGCTTCTATAGCTATAACCAAATACCACAATTATGAGATTAAGAGAAAAACGATTATACAAAAAAGTTTTCCTTGAGGCATATCTTGCACAAATCAACTGGGATTGGCTATTTTTGAAAGGACAATTGATCTTCACCGGAATTATTAGTCTTGGAACTATAATTTTCATCTTCTGGTTTTTGCTCTAACTCTACCCAGAAAAACTACTTTCCTCTAAAAACACACTTCATCTTTAAAATCCTTCAATTCAGTAGAATTTAGTTCTGCAAACATTGTAAGCTGTTCATCTTTATAAAAATTAATAAGATGAAGTCGGTATTTACATTGTTGGGAATGGTCCTTACATTTTCGTTGCAGGCCCAGAATCAAATTTCCGGAAAAGTAACCGACCGGAACGAGCAGCCAATTGCCGGTGCCAACGTTTACCTGGAAGGAACTTATGATGGTGCCACTACAAACTCTTTTGGAGAATTCTCTTTTTCTACCAAAAACAGGTAAACACTGCGCAGCACCTGTTTATAAAGCTCAGGGAAGATGTTACGGCTCTTGATGCTGAACTCTTAGCGCCGGCACATTTTCTGCGGGAGATAACTCTAAAGTCACTGTGTTAAAACCTCTTGATGTAGTTACCACGGCAGGGGTGGCAGGAGATCTTATGGCCGCTTTACAAACCCTTCCCGGCACTCAGCCGGTAGGAGAAGATGGCCGTCTTTTTGTGAGAGGAGGTACAGCCGGAAAACTTCTGTATTTATTGATGGGCTCAGGGTGTTCCGACCCTATACTTCTTCTGCTAATAACCTACCCAGTCGCGGGAGATACTCCCCTTTTCTTTTCGACGGAATAACTTTTTCTACAGGTGGCTATTCAGCCGAATATGGACAGGCACTCTCAGGGGTTTTACTCCTGAATACTATTGCCGAACCAGACCAAACTGAAACCAATATTTCGCTCATGAGTGTGGGTGGCGGGCTGGGGCACACTCAAAAATGGCAAAAATCTTCCCTCTCTTTAAATACAGGTTACATCAACCTTTCCCCCTATCTTAAATTGGTGCCCAATAATGAGCAGGCAAAATTTAAAAAACCATACCAGAGTTTTAGCAGTGAAAGTGTTTACAGAAAGCACAGCAAAAATGGCATTTTTAAGTGGTATACAGCTTATGAGCTTACCAACCTCGAAGTACTACAACCCGATATTGACCAACCCCAGCCGGTAAACTTTAGCCTGAAAAATGAAAACCTCTACACCAACCTTTCCTACAAGTCGGCTCTTGGGAATGGCTGAAGTTTTAACCCCGGAGTAAGCGCCTCATACAGCCACAACAAATTTAATATAGACCTCACCCAAATTGAAAATCGGGAATTGGCTGCAAATTTAAAACTGAAAATGAGCAAAAGGTTCATCAATCGCATCAAACTTCACTTCGGAGGAGAGTATATCTATAAAACTTTTTCTGAAGATTTTATTGCTTCTGAAAACCCTGAAGAGCTTCAGATTAAACCGGAAGTTTCAGCAGGATTTGCTGAAGCCGATTTTATATTCAGTAAAAAATTTGCGCTCAAAACGGGTTTTCGAAGTACTTATCTGGACTTAAGAAAACAGTTTTACTGGTTACCCCGACTTTCAATGGCTATGAAAACCGGAAAAGACGGACAACTTTCCCTGGCCTACGGACAATACCTGCAACAGCCTGAAAATGATTTACTGAAATTTGATCAAACCCTAGCTCCGGAGACCGCTACACATTACATTTTGAATTATCAATGGAGCCGCCCCGGTTACATTTTACGGGCAGAAGCATATCACATAGAATACAATGATCTCGTTAAGTTCAATACGCCCGAACCCGGCTATAATAGTGCTTATACCAATGAAGGATACGGTTACGCCCGTGGTGCTGATTTCTTTTTTAGGGATGATAAAAGTGTCGAAAACCTGCAGTATTGGATCTCTTACAGTTTCATTGACTCACAACGGGATTTTAGAAATTACCCGGTAAAGACCACTCCTCAATTTGTCGCCAACCACACAGTATGCCTGGTGACAAAATATTGGATTGAGGAATTAAGGAGTCAGGCGGGTCTTACCTATACCTTCGCTTCGGGAAGGCCTTATGAAGATCCCAATACTTCAGGATTTATGAATAGGAAAACGAAAAACTACAATAGCCTCAGCTTTAACTGGGCATATCTACTTAGTCAGCAAAAGATCATTTATTTCTCTGTCTCCAATGTTTTGGGTAGCAGGAACGTCTTTAACTATGATTACGCAAAAACGGCTGACGAAAATGGCATTTTTGAGAGGCAGGCAATTACCCCGGCAGCCGATAGGTTCTTCTTTGTCGGGTTCTTCTGGACCATCAGCAGTAATAAAAGCAAAAATCAACTGGAAAATCTCTAAAGGTTTCAGCTCATCATTAAAATATTACAGTTCAGTAAAAATGAATTCAGGCTTGAACAAAAAAACTGCAATTTCGAAATACATTTTAATATTAACCGTAAAACCACCTCATTATGCAAGCATTTATCATCACTATCGCCCTCTCCCTTTTTACTGCTATTGGTTTAAACGCCCAGACACAATATGAGCAGGAAATGACCAGAGCCCTGGAGTTATGGGAAGATCAAAAACCCGAAGAGGCAGCCAATCTTTTTGAACGTATTGCCGGCGCCGAAGCAGAAAATTGGCTTCCCTATTATTATGCATCACAAATTAAGATCGTAGAAAGCTTCCCTGTGACCAACAGAGTCCAAAAAGAACAAATGCTTACAGAAGCCCAGAATTTACTTGACAAAGCAAAAAACCGCAATGCCGATAAAGTAGAGATCATGATCCTTCAGGCCATGTTACACACCTCAAGGCTAACCATAGACCCTTCAACCTACGGAATGAAACTGGCGCCTGTGATTTCAGGAATTTATTCTGAAGCTTCTAAATTAGCCCCAGACAACCCCCGGTTATTTCTCTCAAAAACTGAATGGGATATGGGCACTGCAGCATATTATGGTGAAGACCCCACTAAATATTGTCCTACTTTAGAAGCAGGGCTTGAGCTCTTTGCAGAAGAAGATCACGCTCCCACAGTGGCTCCCGCATGGGGGGAAGAAAGAATGAAAAAGCTCATTGAACAGACATGTAACAACAAGTAGTCTTTAACAGTACCCCAGAAAAAATATATTTAAAAAACCGGAAAAGAAACCGAAATTAGCTCATCTAAATACTAAAAAGTGAAAGAAATCCTCAAAATCATAAAGATCTCAATTATTATTTGTGCAGGACTCGTTCTCATAAATAGCCTTTTTGGTGCACACCGTTGGGAAAACATAATGGACTGGAGTGTTTGGGGAACATACTTTTTTTATTCTTTCGTTCTTACTGCCCTAAACTCCACATACTTCAACCTTTTTGCCAGGAAGATTGGATGGCAGGGAGCGAATTTAATGAGGATTATTTTGGCAGCTGTAGGTTCAATTGTGCTTACAATGATAGGCTTTTTTCTTTGCAGGCTTATAGATGAGACGCTTTTCCAGGGCTTCACGGTACAGCATTTCTTAGCCAATGAAAAGCTGAGTTATTATCTTTTTCCCTTATCCTTAACTGCCTTTATATCGCTTATTTTTCATCTGGTGTATTTTTATAAAGCACTTCAGGATAAAAGAGTTACAGAACAAAAAATTATTGCAGGAAATGCTTCAGCTAAATTTGAGAGCCTTAAGAATCAAATTGATCCGCATTTTTTATTCAATAGTCTTAACGTACTTACTTCCCTTATTGAAGAAAATCCGGAGCAGGCACAAAAATTCACTACCGGTCTTTCCAAGATTTACAGGTATGTACTGGAGCAAAAAAACAAGGAGCTGGTAGACCTTGAGGAGGAAATTAAATTTGCGGTGACCTATATAAACCTTTTAAAAATGAGGTTTGAAAACAGCATTTATTTTGAGGTTCCCGGGCAACTGTCTTCCCCGGAAGCCAAGGTTGTTCCGTTGTCTTTACAACTCTTGCTCGAAAATACTATAAAACACAACGTAGTGAGTGAAAACAAACCTCTGCGCATTAAAATATTTGAAGAAAACGGTTACCTGGTGCTGGAGAATAACCTTCAGGAAAAAGATGTTTTACAAAAACGTGCGGGGGTAGGGCTACAAAACATCGTTAGCCGGTATGGTCTTGTAACCCGACGGGAAGTCCAGATTATTAAAGACTCACAGAAATTTTCAGTAAAAATTCCGATACTTACCAAACAAATCAACATCATGAAAACAGAAAATATATCAGAAAACAATGCATATTTTAAAGCTAAGCGACGAGTAAAAGAGATTAAGGAATTCTACGGTAATTTAATCTCTTACTGTCTCGTGATCCCTGGGCTCGTTTTAGTTAACTACTATACTTATTGGGACTTCAAGTGGTTCTGGTTTCCAATGGCAGGCTGGGGTCTTGGACTTGTAATTCATGGCTTCTCGGTCTTTGGTTACGGTGCCAACTGGGAAGAACGAAAAATACAGGAATTGATGGAAAAAGAAAAACAATGCACAAAAACCTGGAACTAATGGAAACAAATGATAAATCCTTTCAGTATCAACTCGCTCAAAAGAGGGTGAAAAAAATTAAAGGATTTTATGTCCACATGCTGGTGTACCTGTTTATTAATATTGCCATTATTGCAGTGAATACAAGAGGAAAAGGCTTAATTGAAGGCATGCAGGATCTGGGTAATTACTTCACTGCCTTCTTTTGGGGAATTGGACTATTTTTTCATTGGTGGAATGTCTTTGGTCCCGATGTTTTCTTCGGAAAGAACTGGGAAGAGCGAAAAATCAGGGAGCTTATGGATAAGGAACAGAGAAAGACCTGGGAATAAATTTTTATAGATGATACAAGCAGTTATTGTTGAAGACGAAAAACCATCTGCGCGAAGGTTGCAGCGCATGCTGGAGAACCTGGGAGTAAAAGTAAGAACCACCCTGCATTCTGTTGAGGAAGCCCGCGATTGGTTTTTAGAAAACCAGCACCCCGATTTAATCTTTTTGGACATACAGTTGAGCGATGGGCTTTCCTTCGAAATCTTTGAAGATATTGAGATTAAAAGTCCCATAATATTTACCACTGCCTATGACGAATATGCACTGCAGGCTTTCAAGCTAAATAGTATAGATTACCTCCTGAAGCCTATTGATGACGAAGAGCTGGCAGCCGCTGTTAAAAAGTTTCAAAACAACCATCAAAAAAGAGGCGTTAATGTAAGTTTTAATGAGCTGAAATCTCTACTAAACATTTCCGGTTCAGATTTTAAGAAGCGTTTCTCCATACAGGTGGGGCAGCATTTAAAACTCATAGATGTTTCAGAAGTTGTTTGTTTTTATTCCGAAAATAAAGCCAGCTACCTCCATACTTCCGGAAACAGAAGCTACCTGCTGGATGGCAGCCTGGACAAGCTGGAGCCTGAATTAGATCCTGAAAAATTCTTTAGGGTAAGTAGAAAATTCATAATCGCAATGGAGGCTATTGAAGACATACTCACCTATTCAAATATGCGGCTTGAAGTAAAACTGAAAAATTACAATGAGGAACAGATCATAGTAAGCCGGGAACGCGTGA
Source organism: Salinimicrobium sp. TIG7-5_MAKvit (assembly GCF_049569215.1). Taxonomy (GTDB): domain Bacteria; phylum Bacteroidota; class Bacteroidia; order Flavobacteriales; family Flavobacteriaceae; genus Salinimicrobium; species Salinimicrobium profundisediminis. The sequence continues at coordinate 3,688,673 of NZ_CP145903.1, forward strand.
AAGATTTTAAAGATTGGCTGCAGTAATTGTGAAGTATTCCTGTTTTCTATACGAAATCATATCCATGAAGATATCTCGATAAGAAAGTAAAAGCTAAAAAAGAAGCCGCCTTCTCTACGAGCATTCCGGTTACCCTACATTCCCGGAAGCATGGCAGAAAATGACGGCCTTTCTTTATCTAGTTAGATCAATTTAAGATCTTTCAATATACCCACTAAATGTGGGGTTGTATTGGCTCCAAAATCTTCGCGAAGCTCTTTTAGTCTTTTTTCTATAGAACTCCTGCTGTTTGGTGTGATTCCCCTTGTTTTAAAATCCCCCTCTATTTCATCCTGCGTGTAACCTGTAGCAATAGACTTTAAAAGTTCCATCTCCCAGTCTCCCAGAATTAAAATAGTGTCGTCTCTCAAAAGTCTTTCAATACGCAAAGAATTGTACTTATCACCTTTGTTGACCGCCTGAATTGCTTCCCTGAGGTCGCGCATGCCATGCCGGTCTTTAGAGACATATCCATCAATATTTCCCGATTCCCAAAGGGTACGAACAGTTTGTGGATTATCTTCAATAGTGTTTACCAACACCTTTAAATCGGGGTCTTCTTCTTTAACCGCGGAAATCAATTCTTTACCTGACCTTAATTTCTCAGGACGATGATCGGGCCTGAAAGAAAGGTCGCAAATAAGAAGATCAAATGGACTCCCTTCCCTTTTTGCCTTTTTAAAAAGCAACCAGGCTTCATCGCAATATTGGGCATGTTCTACCGTGCATATTCCAAGATCATTCAGTAATCCGGTGACTGCCAGGTTAATACTGTCAATATCTTCTGCTACAAGTACCTTCTGAAACATCGCTCTTTGAACAGGTAAACCCACTTTAATGACTTTCTTTGCCCCAAAATTAAGACAAACAATTCAGGTTCTATTACGGAAAACCGTAATTCACTAAAAAAAACGAAAACGTTTGAGATTTTTTATTTCAATATTTCCCGCTGCTGCACCCTTAGCAGCTTGAGTTTAAAAGAATTCAGCAAGAAAAGAACTGTGCAGGTTTTCAAATAAACACAAAACAGTATATTTGAAGCAGCCATCTTAAACAAGAATATGAATATTGCAGAAGTAACTGCTTACATCCTCAGTTTTATTATCCTGTTTCCCACAGCGGCCTCAATAAGCCGATTTGACCAGTGGTGGATTAGAGATTTCGATTTTCCCAGATTGCAGATAAGTGTTCTTATCCTTGCGGTGATCATCTACAATGCCGTAGCTTTCGACTTTAGTTCTATATGGGAGACGATCATAACCGTGGTGGTAGGATTAAGTTTTATTTACCAGGCAACAAAGATCTATCCCTACACTTACCTGGCTTCAAAACAGGTAAAAGTATACCGGGGAAAGGAGGTAGAAAGACAGGTGTCAATACTTGTGAGCAATGTACTTACAACCAATACTAAATACGATAAGCTCGTTAAACTCATAAATCGGGAGAACCCCGACCTTGTTCTTACCCTGGAAAGTGATAAAACATGGGAAAAAGAGCTAAGTCGTATAGAAGAAGAATATCCCTATACGGTGAAAATTCCGCTTGAAAACCTCTACGGAATGCACCTCTACTCAAAACTTGAGCTGGAGGATATTGATGTTAAATATATCATTTCAGAAGAAATTCCTTCAATCCACGGTAAGGTAAAACTAAGATCGGGAGAAAAGGTCAATATTCACTGTCTTCACCCCAAGCCTCCAAGCCCTTCAGAAGATGATACTTCTACAAACCGCGATGCAGAGCTACTGCTGGTTGGAAGAGAAATAGATGGTAAAAATTCTACGCTCGTCTTTGGAGATCTTAACGATGTGGCCTGGTCAAGAACCACAAAACTTTTCCTTCGTTTAAGCGGACTTCTTGATCCGCGTATTGGTCGTGGCTTTTACAATACTTTTCATGCAAAATATCCCGTTTTCAGGTGGCCGTTAGATCACGTTTTCCACAGCAGCGATTTTCTGCTGCTCAGCTTAAAAAGACTGGAAAAAATGGGGTCAGACCACTTCCCTATGTTCATTAAACTTGTCTATCAACCTGAAGACGTAGAGAAAAATGGCAATGGTGAAACCGAAGAACCCGATGAAGAAGAAAAGGAATGGGCCGAAGAAAAAATAGACAAAGGCCAACATCCTGAGTCACATCAACCCTGATTATTCTTTATAGTTTTTTATTTTTATTCGGAAGTTGGCAAACATTCCCCACATGAAGAAACTCCATTAATTTCTCCGGCTAACGTCAAAATTCTGGATTTTTTTCATAAAAAAAGGACCCTGAAAGTTGGTGAGAGCCGACCATTGAAAGGTTTGGAACAAATAATAATTAAATTTGACGTTAGTCAGAATTTAATGAAACCCAATTATGAAGATTAAATTCAACGAAAACGAAAAAACAATTGAAATTAAAGACGGATTAAAACAACAATATTTTCTAATGAAAATGGCGTTGATTTTTACTTCAATTAATTCTCTTCTTTTTCCTCTGTTCGTATTAAACGAAAAGCAGTTAAAATGGATGGGGTTTATTTGGATAATCCTTGGAATAACTTCAACGGGCATTCTTATTTATCAGCGACTAAAGAAAACGGCATCTGACAAACTTGATATATCGGACATCAGTATGCTAACTGAAAAGCAAATTTTTGGACGAAAAAGGTTCAGCCTAAAACTGAGAAATTGAAAGTTTAGAGATTTAATGGAGATGAAGAAAGAATCTGATATTATAGAAATGAAAAAGTTGTTTGAAAAGGTTGGAATTAAAACGACCTGAATAAAAAACGATTTACCAACAATGCCTATCCAAAAATGGCTTTTTGAAGAACTAATTTCCTACATTTATTACCATAAGAAACAGCCGGTTTTAACTGAAGGTAAACACTTCCTTATTCCGCACTTGCGTTACCCTTGACGTTAGCTGTAAGATAAAAGATATTTTTTAAAATTTAAGAAAATGACCCAATCGGAACTTATAATTTTAAATCTTACAGAAATAAAGCAAAAAAGTATTAAGATTTGGAAAGCACTTCCTAAAAGCTATTACAATTGGAAACCTGACGAAAAAGCAATGACTGCAATAGAAATGGTCAGGCACGTTTTAGAAGCCGATTATGGATGGAATATTATAATCAACAATGGAAGTATGTTGAATTATAAAACACCATGGGAAAATAGACCTTTTCTTAGTGTTTCTGACGAACTGGAATTTGCCGAACCCTATAGAAAAACATTTTTAGAAAGTATTCAAAAATTTTCTGATCCCGAATTAAGTGAAACCCATATTATTCATCCCGGAAATGGAGAAATGAAAATCCTGGGAAAATACTTGTTAAGAATAGGTTATCATGAATCTGTTCACGCAGGCCAATTTCTTTCTTACTTAAGAGCAATGCAAGTTAACCGCCCGGGAATATGGGACTGAATAATAAAAGCACTACAACTAATAACACATTGCGAAAGACCTGTCAAAAATGGCATTTTTGACACCTAATTTTTTTCTGTAATTACCTGCTCAAGAACTTCCCACACGTTCATAGCTACAATATCATAACCTTCGGCTGTTGGGTGAATCCCATCCTGCTGGTTAAGCGCTGGATCACCTGCCACTCCTTCCAGTAAAAAAGGAATAAGATGAACATTGTTTTGCCGGGCCAGTTCGGGGAAGAGTTCCTTAAAATCTGTAGTGTATTCTGTTCCTAAATTCGGTGGGATCTGCATTCCGGCAAGGACGATCTCAACATCAGGATTTTTTTGCCGCACCATCTCAATAATGGCCTGCAGGTTCTTCCAGGTCTCCTCTACCGCGATGCCGCGAAGGCCATCATTAGCACCAAGAGCCAGTACAAAAACATCAACCTCCTTGTTAAGCACCCAGTTGATCCTGTTCTTTCCGGCCGCAGTGGTTTCTCCGCTGAGTCCGGCATTTACCACTCTGTAATTAAGCCCAAGGGAATCGATGATCTTCTGAATTTCTGCCGGGTAACCTTCAGCAGGATCAAGACCCATGGCTGCGGTAAGGCTGTCTCCAAAAAACAGAATAGTACCAGTGTCTCCAGCATCTTCAGGAGCATCAGTATCTTCGGTTTCATTTTCAACTTCCGAAGCAACATTTATCTCAGCCTCATGCGCTTCTTTTTCGGTTTGTTTACAGGAAGAAAATAACAGCAGTGTCAAAAATGGCAAAAACAACAGGTTTCTCATGGCTACAGGCTTGAAGTGAAAATCATTTCTTATTTTGCTTTTTTTGAAAGCGAACTAAAGATGACAAAAATATTGAACGTGCACAACCTGAAGAAAAGCTTTTCGAGCGGCTCGAAGTTGCTTACCGTGCTCCACGACATAAGCTTTGATGTTGAAGAGAAAGAAACCTTTGCTATTGTGGGGCCTTCGGGCAGTGGAAAGACCACCTTGTTGGGGCTTTGTGCCGGGCTTGACAGGCCCGATAGCGGCAGTATTGAACTCTGCGGCACCGGGTTGACTGCGCTTTCAGAAGATGAGCGGGCAGTACTCCGCAATCAAAAGGTAGGGTTTGTCTTTCAGGATTTTCAGTTACTTCCCACTTTAACGGCTTTAGAAAATGTCGCTGTACCGCTTGAGCTACAGGGTGATAAAAATGCTTCGGAAATTGGAAAAGATCTGCTCGAAAAAGTTGGCCTGGGCGGCCGATTTGATCATTATCCTTCACAGCTTTCGGGCGGTGAACAACAGCGGGTAGCAGTAGCCAGGGCTTTTTCGAACCGGCCCACCATCCTCTTTGCCGATGAACCCACAGGAAACCTCGATGCCGAAACAGGAGAAAAAATTATTGAATTGTTGTTTGAGCTCAACAAACAGGCAGGAACCACGTTGATCATCGTAACGCACGACCTTGAGCTCGCAAAAATGACACAGCGTATTCTGCACCTCAAAGGTGGAAAAATTGTAGAGACTCATGAGCAGCACTAACACCGGGAGCTTCTATTGGCTAATAAAAATGGCCTGGCGCGACGGAAAAGCAAGTGGCCGCAAACTGAGCCTTTTCATGGCCTCGATTATTTTGGGTATTGCTGCCGTGGTTTCTATACAATCTTTTGGAGAAAGCCTTAAAGACAATATCGCCCTGCAATCTAAAGCCATGATGGGTGCCGATTATAAAATTGACCTTGACCAGGCTCCCACTCCTGAAGTACTTTCTATCATTGATTCTTTAGGAGGTGCCCCTGCCAGGGAAATAAGTTTTACCTCGATGGCTGCCTTTCCTGGAAATGGCACAACCAGGCTGGTGCAGGTAAGAGGAATTGAAGGCGATTTCCCTTTTTATGGAGAGCTGGAAACCCGCCCTGCTACGGCAGGAAAGACTTATCAGCAAACCGGTGGCGCTTTGGTTGATGCCACTGCAATGCGCCAGTTCAACTTAAACCCCGGAGACAGCATTAAAATAGGAAAAGTAACCCTACCTATTGCCGGAGCTTTAACATCCATTCCCGGCAGCAATTCATTCTTTAGCTCTGTAGCCCCACCTGTTGTTATTCCTCATCATCTTATAGAAGAAACAGGCCTGATCCAAACCGGGAGCCGTATCTCTTACGATTATTATTTCACCGCAGCAGCAAATACAGACCTTGAACAGCTGGACGAAGTACTGGACCCGCAACTGGACAAACTGGAAGCCGATCTTGACACCCACACCGCTACCAGTGAAAGACTTGGCAGGCGTTATGACAACTTCGGGAAATTTCTCAACCTCGTGGCCTTTATAGCCTTACTTCTTGGGTGTGTAGGAATTGCAAGTGCAATAAATATTTACATTAAAGGTAAATTGAAATCGGTTGCAATCCTGAAATGCCTGGGAGCAACAAGAAGGCAGTCTTTTATGATATACCTCCTTCAAATTGCGACTATGGGCGTTCTTGGTGGTATTACTGGCACTATCGCAGGCTTACTTTTACAGCAGTTATTCCCATTACTGCTCGAAGGTCTTTTACCGGTAAGCATTCAGGTTAGTTTTAAACCTCAAATTATCATTTTAGGGATCTTGCTGGGGCTGTTTATGGCAGTTTTATTTGCTTTAATTCCGCTTATTGGCACGCTGTACGTCTCCCCATTACAGGCCCTACGAGTGCAAACAGACAGCAACCCTAAAAAAGGAAAAGCAAAACTTGCTGTACTGGCAGGCATTTTTCTCTTTATCCTTCTTTTCTCTTACTGGCTGCTGCAAAACTGGAAGTATTCTTTGGCATTTGTGCTGGGAATTGTTGTAACCTTCTCAATACTTGCGGGCGTTGCCACACTATTTATGAAGTTAATTAGAAGAAATTTCCCTGCCGCCTGGGGCTTTCCGGCAAGGCAGAGCCTTCAGAATCTATTCAGGCCTCAAAACCAAACCCTAACCCTGGTACTGGCCATTGGGGTGGGAACCTTTTTAATTAGCACACTCTACTTCACTAAAGATGTTTTACTTGCCCAGGCTTCTTTAGATGCACAAAAGAACAGCCCAAATATGATCTTGCTGGATGTGCAGACGGGGCAGGCTAAGGCGGTGGCACAAACAATAAAGAATAGTGGGAGTCCGGTACTTAATGATATTCCCATTGTTACCATGCGCGTACAAAGCATTAAAGGAAGAACCGTAAACCAGATAAGGGAAGATTCTACCTCGGCGATTAACCGTTGGGTGCTTAATCATGAATTCAGGGTGACCTATACCGATTCCTTAAAAAATTCTGAAACCCTTACCGCAGGAGAATGGATTCCCAGGGTTGATGATACTAACCTCATCCCCATATCAATAAGTGACAATTTTGCTGAAGATGCACAGGTGGCAGTTGGAGATAAAATTTCCTTCAACGTACAGGGAGTAATGATGAATACGGAAGTGAAGAGTATGAGGGCGGTTGACTGGAGCCAGATGGAACCAAATTTCACCATAGTCTTCCCGCGGGGAGTTTTGGAAGATGCGCCACAATTCCGCGTGATCACTACAAAAGTTCTCAATGATAATGCCAGTGCAGCCTTACAACAGCAACTTGTGAGTTCATTCCCTAATATCTCTATTCTTGATCTCAGGCAAATCATTTCGGTCGTAGAAGATCTCCTGAATAAAATTGCATGGCTCATTAATTTCATGGCCTTTTTCAGCATTTTTACCGGTATCATTGTGCTTCTTGGGGCCGTTCGCACCAGCAAATTTCAGCGAATAAGAGAAAGTGTCTTACTGCGTACCATTGGCGCCCGAAGTTCACAAATTCTAAAAATTCTTGCCCTGGAATATTTTTATTTAGGAACTCTGGGAACATTATCGGGCATCCTGCTTTCCCTGTTAAGCAGTCAGTTGCTCGCATGGCTGTTATTTGACAGTGTTTTTACGCCTTCTGTTTTTCCATTTTTGGTACTCTTTCCGGCAATTACCCTACTGGTGATATTTATTGGGCTTACCAACAGCATAAGCGTAATTAAAAGTCCGCCGTTAGAAGTGCTTCGGAAGGAAAGCTATTAGCGCATGTTGTTATGAGCTGAATTTATTCCGAAGTAATTCAGGTAAAGAAGATCGAAAAAGCACTTTTTTAGAACTTCAGAAAAAGCTTTTGAACTCCTTCTTGTATCTGAATTTTTACCGAATGAGGTATTCTCTATTGAAGCATCAAAAAAAGCTATTTTTCATTCTCTCTTATTCTTCGTATTATCCCGATCTTTGATTAAAACTGAATTTTGCTATGTCTCACAATAACACCTCTATTCCATATTCTATACTAGAACTCGCCAGTGTGGGTGCCGGTTCCTCTATTGAACAAACTTTTAAAGACAGCCTTGACCTTGCCCAAAAAGCTGAAGATATGGGCTATACACGGTTTTGGCTGGCAGAACACCACAACATGGTAAGTATAGCCAGTTCGGCCACATCTGTGCTTATTGGCCATATTGCCGGAGGCACCAAAAAAATAAGAGTGGGCAGCGGCGGAATCATGTTGCCAAACCACTCACCTCTTATAGTTTCTGAACAGTTTGGAACGCTTGGCTCCCTTTACCCTAACAGGATTGACCTTGGCCTGGGAAGAGCCCCGGGTACAGATCAGGTTACGGCACATGCCATAAGGAGTGATCGTATGCAGGCTGTTTATAAATTTCCGGAAGAGATAAGCGAGATCCAGCAGTATTTTTCAGCAGAAAATGGTAAATCGCAGGTGCGGGCTGCAGTTGCCGAAGGAGTTGATGTTCCCATTTACGTATTGGGTTCTAGTACAGACAGTGCTCACGTAGCTGCAGAAAAAGGCCTGCCTTATGCTTTTGCCAGCCATTTTGCCCCGGCACAACTTTTCGAGGCGCTCAATATCTACTACAACAAGTTTCAACCTTCAAAATACCTTGATAAGCCTTACACTATTGCCTGCATTAATGTGATTGCAGCCGACACCGATGAAGAAGCCGAAAATATTTCGACTACCCTCATCAAAATGATGCTGGGCGTAATGACGGGAAATATAGATTATATGCAGCCTCCGGTCAAAATGAACAGCGAATTGAGAGACCTCGCCGCAAATCCTGCTTTCCAGAGAATGCTGAAATATGCCTTTATTGGAAGTAAAGAAACATTGAAAGAGCAAACCTCAAAATTCCTGAAGGAAACAGGCGTAAACGAAGTAATGGTCGCTTCTCACATTTTTGATCATAACGACAGGCTGAAGTCGTATAAGATCTTTTCTGAAGTGATGAAAACCATTTGATTTTTTGCCCTTTTTGGAAGGTATAGCTGTTGAGTAAGGAAAATCCTATTTGAAAAAGCAGAATCCCTGCCGGTTAATTCTTATTTTTAACCATGCAATTACACGTTTATCAAATCAATGCCTTTACAAACGGACTTTTTAGTGGAAATCCGGCCTGTGTAGTACCTTTATCTGAGTGGCTTCCCGATGATCTCCTTCTGAAAATCGCCAGGGAAAATGCCGTGGCTGAAACGGCATTTTTCGTGGATTTAGGCTATACCTTCCACCTTAGATGGTTTACCCCCGAAATGGAAATGGATCTTTGTGGCCATGCAACGCTTGCCACAGCCCATGCACTCAAAGAGATCAGGAAATATCCGGGGCAAAGTATCATTTTTGAGACCTCTAGCGGCACCCTTACGGTAAAGGTAACCGATGATCTATACGTGCTAGACCTCCCGGCAAGAAAACCTGCTTCCACCACCTTACCTCAGCTTCTCAAAAATTCCCTTAACATACAACCACAGGAAATTCTGAAAGCTCGCGATTATGTTTTAGTTTACAACAGCGAACAGGAAGTAAAAGATATTAAGATCGATCGTTCTTATTTTGATCAACTCGAGTTGGGTACCGGCGGCGTTATTGTCACTGCAAAAGGCAGCCGGTGTGATTTTGTTTCCCGGTTCTTCACCCCGGGAGCTTCAGTATTTGAAGATCCTGTTACCGGTTCTGCACATTGTTCCCTCACCCCCTACTGGAGTGAAATACTGGGTAAAAAAGAGATGACAGCCATGCAATTGTCTGAACGCGGTGGCCAACTCTTGTGTAGGGATAAAAAAGAAAGGGTTGAAGTTGCAGGGAAAGCCCGAACCTATTTTGTGGGAAAACTATGGACTGAATAATAGTTCAACCCCTTCTTTTTCTGCTGAAATTATTCCTGGATCTTAACCGGTTTTACCTGCCATATTCTATCACAGTAATCCTGGATAGAACGGTCTGAAGAAAATTTACCCATTCTGGCCACATTCAGAATAGATCTTTTGGTCCATTCTTTTTGATCGTTCCAAACTTTAAAAACTTCCTCTTTTTTAGTACAGTACGAATCAAAATCCTTTAAAAGCTGATATGGATCTTGCTGTAGTAAATTATTGTAAAGAGGTTTGAACAGCTCTTTATCTCCATTCGCAAGTTCTCCCGACACCAAAAAGTCCAGCACCCTTTTTATTTTTTCATTTTCTTCATAATATTGATAAGGCCTGTAACCTTCACGTCTGGTTTGCTGTATCTCTTCTGTAGTTTGCCCAAACAGAAAGAAATTCTCATCTCCCACTTCTTCCCGTATCTCGACATTTGCCCCGTCAAGAGTTCCTATGGTTAGCGCCCCGTTTAGCGCAAATTTCATATTTCCTGTACCCGAAGCTTCTTTACCTGCCATCGAGATCTGTTCCGAAAGATCGGCAGCGGGATAGACTCTCTGGGCCTGTTTGACATTGAAATTGGGCAGAAATACCACTTTAATAAGCTTGTTCACCTCTTCATCGTCATTCACAAGATCGGCCACAGCTGTGATAAGGCGGATTATCAGTTTTGCAAGAAAATAGCCGGGTGCCGCTTTTCCGGCAAAAATAAAGGTAGAAGGGGCAATATTTTCTGTTTTTCCATCTTTGATCCGCAGGTAGAGATCAATGATGTGCAACACCATAAGGTGCTGCCTTTTGTACTCATGTATCCTTTTTACCTGCACGTCAAAGAGCATAGCCGGATCTACCTTCACCCCGGTTTGCTCTTCAATAAACCGGGTTAAAGCTGTTTTATTCTGAAGTTTTACATCCCTCCATCGCTGCTGAAACTTTTCGTCTTTGGCAAATTTCTCCAGTTCGCTAAGACTGCTGAGATTTGTTAGCCACCCGGAGCCGATTTTTTCTGAAATAAGATTGGCTAAACCTGGATTGCTCACTGCCACAAACCGGCGATGTGCCACCCCGTTGGTAACATTAGTAAACTTACCGGGCCATAAATCGGCAAAATCATTCAGCACCTGTGACTTTAAAAGCCGGGAGTGCAGTTCAGAAACACCGTTCACTTTAAAACTTCCTACTGTTGCGAGGTGGGCCATTCTCACTGAAGGCTCTCCCTGCTCATCTATAAGAGACATACGGGCAATTTGGTCACCACTATAACCCTTATCTCTCAATTCTTCCAAAAAGCGGCTGTTGATCTCGTAAATGATTTCCAGGTGCCGTGGCAGTATTCTTCCGAGGAGGGAAACCGTCCACTTTTCAAGAGCCTCGGGCAGCAGGGTGTGATTGGTATAAGCAAAGGTTTGCCGGGTGATGTCCCAGGCCTCATCCCATTCCATCTCATGCTCATCTACCAACAAACGCATTAGCTCGGCCACCGCAATTGACGGGTGGGTATCATTAAGCTGAATAGCGAACTTCTCGTGAAAGTTCTTTAATTCCCTGCCCTGGGTGGTGTGAAGTCTTATCATATCCTGTAAGGAACAGGACACAAAGAAGTATTGCTGCTTAAGCCTTAATTCCTTTCCCGAAAGATTTTCATCGTTTGGGTAAAGTACTTTGGTAATATTCTCAGAACGCAGCTTCTTCTCTACCGCCCGGTAATAATCACCCATGTTGTAGACAGAAAAATCAAAGGATTCTACAGCTTCAGCCTTCCAAAGACGCATGATGATACCGTTACTTTGATATCCTAAAATGGGGGTATCGTAGGCAGTACCTTTGATCTCAGAGTCGGGTAACCAGTCTACTTCATACCGGTTCTGCCCATTGGTACGGTGCTCTGTTCTGCCGCCAAATTTTACGACATAAGAAATTTCGGGACGCACTATTTCCCAGGGATTGCCGCTATGAAGCCACTTATCTGTAGTTTCCATTTGCCAGCCTTCCCTGATCTCCTGTTTAAAAATTCCGAATTCATACCTAATACCGTATCCAATAGAAGGTATTCCAAGGGTTGCCAGGGAATCCATAAAGCAGGATGCAAGCCTGCCCAGGCCGCCATTACCCAATCCGGGTTCACCTTCCTGATCCAGGATCTCATCAAGGTCAAGATCGAGTTCGGCTAAAGCCTCTTTTGTTTCCTCTACAATGTGAAGGTTGAGTAAGTTATTTCCCAGGTGAGGTCCCGGCAGATACTCGGCCGATAAATAAGCAACGCCACGCGCATCTTGTTGTGTGAACTCTTCGGTTGACCTTACAAACTTCCGCAGCGCCCTGTCACGTATGGTTAGGGCCATAGCAGTATAAAGGTCGTTAGGAGTTGTTAAGGCAGGCACTCTTCCAAGATGGTAGAAAAGTTTATGCAAAAAGTCCTTTTTTATGTCTTCTTTACTCAGGCCAACATCACTGGCTCCGGCACCTACCGACTCAAAATAACTCTCTATAGATCTATTGTGTTTTTTCATAGCTGCTTTTTCCAAAAAATAAGAAAAAATTGAAATATGCTGACACAATAAACTAAGTTATAAGATAACTTTAGGACTTTTCAGCTGAAACCATCTCTGCTGATCCTGAAATTTCTTCTGAAGAAAAGGATGTCAAAAATGACATTTTTGACAGGTGATGAATTTACTCCTGAGACATAAAGAGTCGTTTTTCCTTGATCATCTCTGTGGTCTTTGGCGGTAACATCTCTTCCCAGCCCGGTTCCCCATCTACAATCATTTGATGTACTTCCCTCGAATAAATATCGAGGATTTCAGGATCATAGTCAGTAATATCCACCACCCTGCCGTTGTCTTTGAAGAACTTGAACAACTCCTTCATTCGTGGATGCACTTTAAGGTTATTACTGGTGATGATCTCACCTGTTTCGGGATCTTTTAACGGGTGCAGGTAGATCTTTAGGTCCCGGAAGAACAATTTTCCGAAGGCCTCCAGAATTCCCCCGCTAAGGTGCCGGTAATATTTTTCGTCAAACAGTGCCAAAAATGTATTTATTCCCATGGTAAGCCCCATTCTTTCGGCTGTGTACTGAGAGAAATACTCCACAACTTTATAGTATTCCTGGAAGTTTGAGATCATTACCATTTGTCCTAAAGATCCGAGCAGATCGGCGCGATCGAGAAAATCCTTTTCATCGATATCTCCTTCAGACCTAAGGTTAGAAAGTGTGATTTCAAAAATAACTTCGGTCTTTTCCTCACTCACCTTTTTTTCATTCAGAAACAATTTGAGGGATTGTTCAAACATGTTCATATTCACTTTGGTAACAGGCCTGAAGCTACCCCTAAGGGTGAGGATATTCTTTTTGTAAAGTTCATTGGCCGGAAGTACGTTGTTTCCGGTTGAAGCGAACATCACGGCCTGGGTCATCCCATTCTTTACCAGCTGCAGGCTCATAAGGCGGTTGTCTACATCTTTAAAAACAGGCCCTGTAAAATTGATCATATCAATCTCTACCTGATCATTGTTGAGATGATCATATAAATGTTGCAAAAGCACTTTGGGCTTATCATACTGATAAAAGGCCCCGTAGATCAAATTCGTACCCATGGTGCCCAGGGTGATTTGCTGCAGCCCGGCATTATTCTCATGAAACTGAACATGAATAATGATCTCACTGAATTCTTCTTCTGGCTTAGTCTGAAATCTAATCCCCAACCAGCCGTGGCCTTTATATTTCTTGGCAAAATCTATAGTAGCAACTGTATTGGCATAACTAAAGAAGAGTTTATCGGGATGTTTTTCCCTCAAAATTCTTTGTTCAAGAAGATCGGTTTCATACCTAAGCATGCTTTTTAATCTTGCCTCGGTCACATAGCGCGCATCAGATTCAATACCGTAGATGGCGTCGCTAAAATCTTTATCATAGGCACTCATGGTCTTCGCAATGGTACCCGATGCTCCTCCTGCTCTAAAAAAATTACGCACAGTCTCCTGCCCCGCACCAATTTCGGCAAAGGTGCCGTAGATATTTTCATTGAGGTTTACGCGCAGCGCTTTATTCATTATCGAGGGAAGAGGATCGAACTCTAAATCTTCTACATCTCTGGATTTCATATCAAAAATTACTTTTGATTTTAATTTAGGAATTAAATCTGGTAAAAAGTGAATTTTTGGCTCAGTTATTTCAAATCCCTCTAACAAAAACTAAATTTTCTACTGAAAAAAGCAGTAATCATCTTCCTGAAATACTATTTTAAGAATTAAGCTTTAGAAAATAAAAGGACCTCTGAAGTATCTGGCTTCAAAAAATCCCTCTCACAGCACGAATTGAACTGAGAGAGGGAATAGAATTTTAGTTTTTTCAGCTTAAAGCATCTACCTCTCTACAGCCACTTTGTAGGTAGGATCTTCAAGAATATTTACCTCTATGATCTCATCGGCATTTCTTAGAAGTTGCCGGCAGTCCCGACTCAAATACCTAAGATGCAGTTTTTTACCCTGTTTCAGGTAACGTTCGGTAAGCTTGTTTAAAGCTTCAATCCCCGACATATCTACCACCCGGCTTTCAGAAAAATCGATAATCACTTCCTCAGGATCTCCCAGCACATCAAACTTCTCATTGAAAGCAGCCACACTTCCGAAGAAAAGCGGTCCGTAAATCTCGTAGTGTTTCACGCCTTTATCGTCCATATATTTACGGGCACGGATTCTCTTGGCATTGTCCCAGGCAAAGACAAGGGCCGAAATAATTACTCCCACCAGCACTGCCAGTGCGAGGTTGTGAAGTACTACTGTCACAAAAGTTACCAGCACCATTACCAGCACATCACTCTTTGGCATTCTGCGGAAAGTTCTCAAACTTGCCCACTCAAAAGTACCTATCGAAACCATGATCATTACGCCGGTAAGCGCTGCCATAGGAAGAAGCTCAATAACATCTGCGGCAAACATTACAAACACAAGGAGCATTACCGCTGCAATAATTCCTGAAAGTCGTGCTCTTGCACCCGAAGAAACGTTGATAAGACTTTGACCAATCATGGCGCAACCTCCCATTCCAGAAAAGAAGCCCGATAAAATATTGGCAGTACCCTGAGCCACACACTCTTTATTTCCACGGCCGCGGGTTTCGGTGATCTCATCAACAATGTTAAGGGTCAACAGGCTTTCAATAAGTCCTACCCCAGCCATTATTGCTGCATAAGGAAAGATAAGAACGATAGCCTCCCATGTAAACGGCACCATTGGAATGTGAAACGGTGGGAACCCTCCTTTTATCGATGCGATATCTCCCACGGTTTTGGTGTCAATTCCCAGAAGTGCCACAATGCCAAAAATTGCCAGAATTGCAGCAAGCGAAGATGGAAATACCTTTGTAAGCTTGGGTAATCCCCAGATGATAACCATTGTAAGCAGTACAAGTGCCAGCAAGATGTACAAACTTTCGCCAGTCATCCAAACAAGTTCTCCTGCTTCGTTAACTGTCTTGAACTGGTCTAACTGAGAGGTGAAGATGATAATGGCCAGGCCATTCACAAACCCGAATATCACCGAATGTGGCACCATCCTGATGAGTTTTCCAAGTTTTAGCACTCCTGCCAGGATTTGCAGGATTCCTGCTAAGACTACTGTGGCAAAAACATATTCTACCCCGTGCGATACGGCCAGAGCAGCAATAACAACGGCGACTGCTCCTGTGGCACCAGAAATCATTCCGGGGCGACCACCCAAAATAGAAGTTACCAGCCCCATAACAAAAGCTGCGTAAAGCCCTGTTAAAGGAGAAAGTCCGGCTATCATCGCAAAAGCAACAGCTTCGGGGATAAGCGCGAGTGCTACAGTGAGACCCGCAAGAATTTCAATTTTATAATCTACTTTTTGTGAAAAATCAAACAGGTTGAAGATCTTTTTCATCTAAATGTTGTCAAAAAAAATTAATAATAGAAAGGAACTCCCCATGTGAAAAAGGGAGGAAAGTGAGAAGGAAAATTATCTCAGGGCGGAGTAACCGGTGAAACGGATATTTGTTTTGTGCTCGTCATAAGAGGCGGCAAAAATATACTTTTCCGGGTACTAACAAAAATTAATAGAAAAAGATTGAGGCATTAAAATACCTATAAGGTTTTCGGAAGGGGAAAAAATACTAAATATAAAATATGAGTTCGTGTTTTAGTGAAATCTACTGAAAACCAGTCCCTAAAATTTAAGCTGAATTATGCTAAGGTTCCAAAAATGGCATTTTCACAATCCTTTTTTGAAACCTGAAATTTACTTCAAAGCAATAAAAAAATTCCTGATAAACTCAGGAAAAGAAAACTGCTTTTCTGAAATTATCAGGAAAAATTATAAAACCCTAAACTGAAAAGGTTTTTAGCCCAAAATTTTCATCAGGCTACCCTTACGTCGGCAGGATTGAATGTGTAAAGAAGTTTATAGTATTCATCTACAGATTTCTTCCAGGTAAATCGCATTCTACGCGCGTTGAGGCCTATCTGTTTCCACACAGTCTTATCATTTTCAAAGAAATAAAGAGCTTCTTTAAAACTTTCTACCATGTTATAAACTTTCTCATCGTAGGTTTTGCCATCAAAGGCGAAACCTGTGTGAACATGCTGTACCGTATCTTTAAGTCCGCCGGTATGGTGCACCAGGCAGGGCTGCCCGTTTCTCATGGCAAGCATTTGGCTAATCCCGCAAGGTTCAAAAAGGCTTGGCATAAAATAAAGGTCAGAATCTCTGTAGATAGAATTCACCACCTGCTCGCACTGGGCATTGATGAAAATGAAATTCTTTCTTTTATAGCTTATATCCCGCAACAACTGCTCATAATCGGCCGCTCCGGTACCAAGAAGTACATAAATGCCATTGACTTCTTCCAGCCTGTCAAGAATTTCCAAAAGAGCTTCGGGAGAGCGCTTAAAGAAATAGAACTTTTGTTCAGTAAGCCTCGCCACACTGGCACTTATAAAGTTTGGTTTTTTCTTCAGAAAAGGAACGATCTTCTCTCCTGTATGTGCCAAAAAAGCTGCTTTTTCCCTATCCTGTTCCTTCTGAAGTTGTTTAAAGATGGCAGTAGCAATATTGGGGAACAACCGGTTTTTTTTCACCAGGGTTTCAGGACGATAATCTGATCCATTGAGAATACCGTGAAAACGACCTTCGCGGTCGGCCTGTCTTAAATCATTTTCTAAGCCTTCACCACCAATAAATTCGGGAGCAGCGCTGGGCAAAAGCACATCCTGCTTGTAGGAAGGTGAAACGGTATGTACAGCATCGGCATATCTTATTCCAATAGCCATAAGGTTAAAACAATCGGCATATCTTGGATCTTTCAAAGCTTCACGATCTATTTCGAGTTGCGGAAACCAGTTTTGCAGGGAAGAATAATTATTTTCAAACGGCCGAATTCCCTGTAATGCCAGGTTGTGTATACAGTAAACAAACCTGTTCTTCTTAAGACAGGAATACTGCGGATGATAATTTTTTAGGAACAACAATAAACTGGAATGCCAGTCGTGCAGGTGCACAATATCAAGCTTTCCGAAGTGCTTTTGTTTAATTGCTTCGGCTACCGCTGTACAAAAGATGGTATATTTAATAACGTCACTATAAAATGGCTCAAAGGGATCATGATGGTAAATGCCCCCAAGGTTTCCCATTTCTATTTCGGGGTGGTGAATTACATAGTGGCTAATGTTCTTATCTTCTTCTTTGGCCGGCACCTCATAGAGTTGTGCGGTATAAGATATTCCGCGTAAATTTAGCTGAAGTGAGGCCTTAAAAGTTCCACTTTCGTGGAGCCTGGAATAAGATGGAACCACAACGTGCACCCGATCTCCACGCTCTGAAATCTGTTTTGGAACGTCGCGAATAACATCTCCTACCCCTCCTACTTTACAGTTGGCAATGGCATCATTCTCTGAAGCAACAAAAAGAAAATTATTCATATATAGCGCTCTTAAATACTTAGGTAATTTGATCTGAACGAAAGTAAATCTTAAACACTAAGTACCAGCATATCAAAAGGTTAAATTAGTATTAAAAAATTGTTGCTTCAATCGTTTTAGTCGTAATTATTTCGTGTGATGCGGCAAAATGAATTCTAAAGCACGTCATATTTATCTCAGAATCAATAAAAAGGAATTATTTAGGTGCGTCCCAAATTTTTATTTATGCACCTTCCATTCCTTCTATGGGGTCAAACTTCGGAATTGGCACTTTTGCAATATTTTCATCTGCCTGTGGGCGTTCCTCTTGTTTCCCTACGTTCATGGCGTGCGACCTTCCTTCGGGATAGGCACCCACTACTGAAAAATCATTGCTTCCAAGATTCTTATGAGCTACCCCGGCAGGAATTATAATCACATCTCCGGCAAACAACTTCAGTTTTTGCCCTTTTTCGCCCCCCAGTTGCAGCAAAGCTTCTCCCGCATACACTCCCAGGACTTCATGAGTGTTACTGTGGTAATGGTGATAATCGAAAACTCCGTTTCTCCACGAATTTTCCCAGTTGTTTTCAGCAAATTTCTTTTCCAGCCACTGTGCCGCTTCATCTCCTCTTGCTGAAAAAACACCTTTATATATAATGACAGGAAGTTTATTATTCGGAATTGATCCGTCATCTTTAAAATGATATGTTTCGGTCTTCATAGAAAGTCTTTTTTATCTATTTAAAAGGTAACAAATTTTACGGAAACACCTATAACGTTTTCGCAATCGTGGTCACTGCCATTATTCCGAAAAAGCCTGTAAATAAAGGCAGCAAAGGAAATTTTTGTCGGGCAAAAAGGCCAAAAATCGTTAACAATTTCCTAAATTGGGAGTTCAAATAGAGTACTCAAAAACCCTATGAAAATGAACAATACCCCTAATACGAAAGTATTTACTAAAATTGAGCAGGACATGCAATTTCTTACAGATTGCTTCCAGCAGGTCCTCAAGGATCTGGGAGAGCATGAACTTGCCAGCTTATTGACCAGACATGAGGATCTCAAGGATGCCTTCTCCAGTAATCTTGCGCTCGAAGAAAAGCAAATCCAGGTGCTTAGCATCTATCTCCAACTCATGAACCTGGTAGAAGAAAATGCCGCAGTACAATACCGCCGAAAACTAACCGACAGCAACGGGATGGAATCTATCCGGGGTTCCTGGAGCGAGACCTTTCAACGCTGGAAATCCCAGGGCCTTAGTGAACATCAAATGCAGGAGATCATCACCAAGGTGAAGTTAATTCCGGTTCTTACGGCACATCCTACAGAAACTAAAAGGATTTCCATTCTTGAGCTGCACAGGGAAATATACCTCAACCTCATAAAACTGGAAAACACTTCCTATTCTTTTACTGAAAGGAACATTATAGCCCAGGATATTAAAACCCTTCTGGAAAGATGGTGGCGCACCGGCGAGGTGTACCTCAAAAAGCCCACTGTAGAAATGGAAAGAAGTAATGTAATGCACTACTTCAGCAAAGTTTTTCCGCAGGTATTAAAAAAGAGTGATATTCAGCTTAAGCAGAGCTGGATCAACATGGGCTTTAATCCTGAAACGCTTCGCTTTCCCGGCCTGCAATTTGGAACCTGGGTAGGTGGAGACCGTGATGGCCATCCTTATGTAACCGCCTCTGTTACAAAATCTACACTGACTGAACACCGTAAATCGGCTCTTCTCCTGGTGCACGAGCAACTGGAGCATCTCGCCGCAGGCATGAGCTTCTCAGGGATCAGCAATAAAGCTTCCAAACCCTTACAGCAAGCCATTGAAGAAATGGCTCAAAGCCTGGCAGAAGAAGGCAGCAAAGCACTTGAACGAAATCCGCACGAACCATGGCGGCAATTTGTGAGCCTTATTGCCCTAAAGCTGGAGCATACCAGGGTAGATGATGATCTTAAAAACAGCTACAGGCGCCCCGAAGACCTTATGGAAGACCTGGAACTGCTTAAAGACAGCCTCCTCGAAATTGGTGCAAAACGCATTGTTGATGATTTGCTATTCCCCGTGCAGCGCATGGTAGAATGCTTTGGTTTTCACCTCGCAAGACTCGACATAAGGCAAAACAGCGAATTTCACGATAAGGCAATGGAACAAATGCTGCGGGTGGCATTTCCTGATCTTACCGATTACCGCAGCTGGACTGAAGAAGAACGTATAAAATTCATTTCTGAAGAACTACAGCACGAGCGACCGTTTGCTATTACAGGACGGTCTTTTGGACCAGAAGCAGACCAGGTGCTGGACAGCTACAAAGTGGTGAAGAAACATACCGATAAATACGGGCCGCACGGCGTGGGCTCTTTTATTGTAAGTATGACGCGGCAGTTAAGTGACCTTCTGGTAGTTTACCTGTTCTTTAGGGAAGTTGGTATCGACAGGAAGACCTTCCAGGTGGTTCCGTTATTTGAGACCATAGATGACTTAAAAGCTTCCGGAGAAATTTTGGAAAGCTTCCTCACCCATCCGGCTTATTCTAACCACAGTGAAAGTCCACAGGAAGTTATGCTGGGGTATAGTGACAGTAACAAAGACGGAGGTATCATTGCCAGCCGATGGAATATTTATCGTGCCGAGAAAACCCTTACCGAAACGGCAGACAGGCTTGGTAAAGAACTACGGTTCTTCCATGGTATTGGAGGGACAATAAGCAGGGGTGGCGGTAAATATCACCGTTTCCTTGAAAGTATGCCCTCAGGAAGTATGAGCGGTGAAATGAAACTTACTGTACAGGGAGAGACCATCGCACAGCAGTTCGCCAATTTGCTTACAGCAACCTACAACCTTGAAATGTTGTTGTCTGGATCTGCGCTGCAAACAGGCAACAGGATGTACCCGGCCAAAAAGAAGAATTATCCAATTGATGCTTTGAGGCAGCTGGCCGAATATTCCAAAGAGAGATATCAGGAGCTTATTGCCCACCCGGCATTCTTAAGTTTCTATGGCGAGGCTACACCAATAGACGTACTGGAATTGAGCAAAATTGGTTCCCGTCCTGCAAGACGTACCGGTACAAGAACGCTCAATGACTTACGGGCAATCCCGTGGGTGTTTAGCTGGAACCAATCCAGGTTCAATATTACCGGCTGGTTTGGAATTAGCTATGCTTTACAAAGATTGAAATCTGAAAATCCAGATTACTACCGGCAGCTAAGAGAAGTTTCACAGGAATGGCCTTTCCTGAGGTACATATTGATACAGGTAGAAACTAACATTATGAACGCCGAACCCGAAGTGATGGAAGCTTATGCCTCTCTTGTAAAAGATGAGCGCGTAAGAACCGAGCTCACCGAAACTATTAAGGCTGAACATTCTAATGGCCTGCAGGAGATTGATGCCATGTTTGACCGAAGCAGGCAACAAAGAAGACAAAGCCTCTTAGATAACCTTAACCGCCGTAATGATGCTTTAATTTCCCTTCACCGCCTGCAAATAAAGAATCTGGAGGAATGGAGAAAAACAAAAGGGAGCACAAAAGATGATAAACTCGTAACGCATTTGTTACAAATTACCACTGCACTTGCCAGCGGATTGAAAAATACCGGTTGATTTCTTCTGAAGTAATCCCCTTCTGAAGAAGCATATAAGGCTGTCTCTACAGTTATTGATCCTCATCCCAAATTATAAAAGGGTGCGTAAAATGACTTTTTAGACAGCCTTTTTTCTTACCTCTCTTTTACTGAAATGATCTTTACAGGGCAGGCTTTTGCAGCTGCCTTGCAAGGTTCCTGAATAGAATGATCTGTCGACTTCAGGGTATGGAAACCTTTGCGGTCGTTCGACTTCAGCAAAACGCTTTTTCCATCTTTTTTGGACATCTGGAATTGCCCCGGCGCAAGTTCTACACAGTAATTGCAGCCAATGCACTTATTCCGTTGCAGGGTGACTATAACCATTAAGCTTCCACCATTTTATAGAGCTTATCTGAAAGCCTCACCCTAAATGGAACTTTAATGGTACAGCTGTCGCCTTTTCCTGCTTTTTCTGAAAGCAGGTCGTTCACAAACATTTCTTCCAGCTCAAATTCCTGTGCACCGGTACTTGGCCCGGTAACCAGTATTTTGTCTCCTTTTTTAATATCATAAGCTTCAATTTTGAACTCGGCAATTCCGGCTTTTGGAAAGTAATGTACTCCCTTGCCCACATAAACTTTCTTTTGTGTAGCCTGTGAGCCTGAAGTTTTGCTCCATTCCCCCATTTTTTGGCCCAGGTAATACCCGCTCCAAAATCCGCGGTTATACACGGTACTTAGCCGCTCCATCCAATCTGCCACCTTTTCTTCGGAAAAAGTATTGTAATCCAGAGAATC
The DNA here is from genome assembly GCF_049569215.1 of Salinimicrobium sp. TIG7-5_MAKvit. Taxonomy (GTDB): domain Bacteria; phylum Bacteroidota; class Bacteroidia; order Flavobacteriales; family Flavobacteriaceae; genus Salinimicrobium; species Salinimicrobium profundisediminis. Next base: position 3,710,586 of record NZ_CP145903.1, read on the forward strand.
TATTGCTTCACGATAAGCTTTTGTCACTGTAGCCACATATTCCGGAGCCCGGCCACGACCTTCAATCTTGAGAATTTTCACCCCCGAATCTTTCACTTCATCCAAAAAGTTGATAGTACACAAGTCTTTTGGAGACATCATATATTCATTATCGATCTCAACTTCAAAACCCGATTCCTGATCGATAACCGTGTATTTCTTCCGGCAATTTTGCTTACACGCCCCGCGATTGGCCGAAGAGTTATGCGAATGCAGGCTCAAATAACACTTCCCCGAAACAGCCATACATAGTGCACCGTGACCAAAGATCTCCACCTTTACGAGTTCCCCGGAAGGGCCTTTAATTTGCTCTTTTTGAATCTCTTCGGTGATTTTCTTAACCTGTCTCAAACTCAGTTCCCGCGAAAGCACCATAGTTTCAGCAAAAAGACTGTAAAACTTTACGGTTTCAATATTAGTAATATTGAGTTGCGTTGAAATATGCACATCAATACCCATACTTCGAGCCGAAGAGATCACTGCCTGGTCACTGGCAATCACGGCCGTAATTCCCGCCGATTTTGCTGCGGAAAGCAGGTTTTTAATTAGGGAAAGGTCATGATCGTAAACAATGGTGTTCAAGGTAAGATAGCTGCGAACGCCTTTCTCTTCACATCTTTTCACGATCTCGGGTAGATCGTCCATGGTGAAATTTATAGAAGCCCTGGCCCTCATGTTGAGTTGATCTACGCCAAAATAAATAGCATCTGCACCGTTATCTAAAGCAGCCTGGAGGGATTCAAAATTTCCCGCAGGTGCCATTAATTCCATTTTTCCTGAATTCTTGTTCATGAGCTTTCTCCAATAAATAGTAGCCGCAGCAGATTGTTCCACCCGGCAGAATTATGTGGCAAAGAAAATGTCATTTTTGAAAGGAAAATATGATCCCGGTCATCTTATTCCGGGAGAAATAATATATCATAAAAATAGTTGAGCGGGCATACCTGATTGCCTGTAGCACCAATAAGTGTTGTCGAAGAAACTATAACTTGTTTGTTCAACTATTGCATCATGTTTAATCTATCTTATTCCCGATTGTCCCTGAAGAAATTCAAACTATCGGGTTTCGTTTTTTATAATCATTTCTACTCTACTCAATAGGTTCCTGCCAAAATCTACTAAAGAATGCCCTCGTTTGTGGCTTTATGCACTCACAATAGGTTGATCTCTATAATGAAGTGATTTAGCGGCATGTTTTTAGCTAAGGCTAAATCTCTTACCTTTACAAAAAGGTATTTTTATGAGTCAGTTTTACAATTTCACCGCAAAAGATTTACAGGCTAATGATGTTTCGATGGAGCAGTATAAAGGAAAAGTAGTACTGATAGTAAATACTGCCTCAGAATGTGGCCTTACCCCGCAATTTGAAGGTCTTGAAGCGCTCTATAAGAATTACCGGGATCAAGGGCTCGAAATCCTTGGCTTTCCCTGCAATCAATTCGGAAAACAGGAACCGGGTGACGAAAAATCGATTGCTGAAGGCTGTGTGGTGAATTACGGGGTCACCTTCCCGATGTTCTCTAAGATAGAGGTGAACGGCGACAATGCACATCCTCTTTTCAAGTACCTCAAGAAAGAACTCGGAAGCATTTTAGGCAGCAAGATCAAATGGAACTTCACAAAATTCCTGATTGACCGCGACGGCAAACCCGTCAAAAGATTTGCGCCCACCACAAAACCCTCGGGCCTGGAAAAAGACATCAAAAAATTGCTCTAATCTCAGCCTTGGCTTTTTAGGGTTTGAATCTTAAACCAGTTAGGGTGAGAGCATAAAATACGAGGTGTCAAAAATGGCATTTTTGACACCTCGTATGTTTACCTGGCTCATAAACCATGGAACTTCATGACGAAATCTTCGGAATAAATTCTTCATGTGACCTGGGTCATAAATCAGGACAATTTTATCCGTTTTCTTTGCTGAAAATTGATGGATCATGAGCGCAAGCACAGAAATTTCAGCATTACCAAAGGGGCATCCCGTTACTATATATTCCGAAGAAAAAGAATTGATACAGAAGTTAGGTCAGGAGCTAATGGACACAAGTTCCGAAGCCGAAGGTCAGAAATTCTACAATATATTTAATCAGCTTCAGCAGATAGAGCGTCGTTTTGAACGCAAAGAAAATCAGCTTTTCCCTGTACTTGAACAAAAGGGCTGGACAGGCCCTTCCAAAAATATGTGGTCTTTTCACGACACTATTCGGGAGCAATTCCGGCTGCTTAGAAAAAATATTGAAGCCAGGGAATTTACTGAAGTTTCCCGGGATGCGCAGTACCTGGTAAGCAGTATTTTCAGGCTCCTGCTGGTTGAAGAAAATGTGCTTTTCCCGAACGCTCTCAGTTTACTTACCGAAGAAGACTGGAAAAACGTGCGCAAAGGTGAAGAAGAAATTGGATGGATGCTTCCGTCCCATCCTCCAAAATATCCTGAAACAGAGGAAGAGGAATACATTCACCCCTCCCAGGACCATACCAAAAGGGAACTTTCTTTTGATACCGAAAACGCCTCCCATTATGACGAGGGCTATATGACCGTAGACCAGGTGAACCTGCTGTTAAAGACCATGCCTCTCGATCTTACTTATGTTGATGAAAATGATAAAGTGATCTTTTATAATCGTGGTGAAGAACGTGTATTTCCGCGAAGCGCCGGAATTATAGGCAGGGAAGTAAAATTCTGCCACCCTCCCAAAAGTGTAGGTACGGTATTAAAAATTCTGGACGAGTTTAAAAAAGGAAATAAAAATGAAGCCTCCTTCTGGATAAACTTTAAAGGCAGGCTAATTTACATCAGGTACTTTGCGGTACGTGACGCTCAAAAAACATATCGAGGGGTTATTGAAATGTCTCAGGATATCACCGATATTAAAAAAATTGATGGCGAGCAAAGATTGCTGGACTGGAATTAATAGGTCTGAATAACAATATTTTAAGAATTTCCATGAAGGCTTTATGTATTTTTTAAGTTAGCTTTACAGTCATAACTTTGAAACAATTATGGAATACTTTCTTACTGGTATTGCCGGAATAGTTATTTTATTACTTATCCTCCTACTGATAAATAACCGAAAGCAGCGATTGAAGATTAAAAAGAGTATTGAAGAAATTAGAAGTCTCAAGACTGAAACCAGAGATTACCAAAATTTCTTTGAATAATGATTTCAGGCAACCGGCCCTAAATACCGCATCTTTAACTTATTCTTTTTTAATCTACTCACGAGAAATTTTCCCTCCAAAGATCTCAATGTATTAATTTTTTCATGACCTGCACTTTTTAAAGTTCAGGCTGTAATGTTGTGTCAAAATCCTATTATAAAGAGAGATAGCCGGCAAGTTCAGCTTCTTTTTCTATCTTTAAGTCTGTTCCACATTTAAATATTGAGGTTATGAGAAAAATTCAGGTCATTTTTTTGCTACTTTTTACATCAATTCTAACCGCCCAGACCAAGGTGCTGCCGGCAGAGATCCAGATAAAGACTGCAACACTTGCAGCCCCCGAAGAACTTCGTGACGGTGCAATGGTCTATGGCTTTAATGAACAGGGAGAAATGATCGTTTTACGTGAGGGCACAAACCACCTGATATGCCTGGCCGATGATCCAGCTCAAAAAGGAATTAATGTGTCTTGTTATTCCAACAAACTGGAACCATTTATGGCCCGCGGCAGGGAACTTGCTGCCCAGGGAACAGGGGAAATGGAAAAGCGGGAAACAAGAAAAAGAGAAGCTGAAGCCGGTTCCCTGTCTTTAACCGATTCCCCGGCAATGACCACAATCCTTACCGGTAGTGAAGAAAACTACAATGCTGCAACCGGAGAACTCACCGACGGGCACTTCAGGTATGTGATCTATATTCCCTATGCCACAGCCGAATCTACAGGACTACCCGAAAAACCATTCGCGCCTGGAATGCCCTGGATCATGGATCCCGGTACCCATCGCGCTCATATCATGATCACTCCGCCAAAGAATTAGTTCAAGGTTCAATGCTCAAGGTTCAAAGTTTAAAGTTTAAAGTTTAAAGTTTAAGGTCTACAGAATACCAGCTACAGACTACCAACTACAGACTACCAACTACAGTCTATAACTACCGACCTTCTGCTTCCTGTAAAGTTTTGAGCAACTCTTTGGCAAATTCCCTGAACCTGTAGTTCGGGTGAGTGGTGGCATCTTTGAGATTGACTAAACTCTGCTCATCAAAAGCAATTAACTGGTACAGGAATCCAAACGCTCTTTCCCGCACCTGGAAACGGGAATGAGGAGCCGTATAACTCCTCAGTTCTTCAATATACTCGTTTTTAGAAGCCATTTTAAATCCCGGAGTAGCGAGGGCCAGCGTTAGCCAAAGGGTCCTGATGTTCTTGTCAAGAAAGCCTTCGGTATTTGCCATTTTTCGCAGGTAAGCCACTCTGTCTTCGGGAAAAGACATCCACAGGTTGTAGAGCGCCATTTCCTGGGTGAGGTAAGACGCATCATTCAGCAGAGATTCATATTCCGGTTTTAGTTGCTGTGGCACATTTTGTAATGTAAAAGCTATGGCCTGCCTGGTATAAAGATTTCCGCTTGAAAATGACTTTTTATAAAGGTCACTTACCAGCACAGTATCTTCCAGGGCCAGCTGCAGTACCGCTTCCTGCCCCAGGTAATCGTTTACCGGAAAACTGAGTGCCTGCAGTAACAAATTTCTTTTTTCTGAAACAGGCAATGGTTTGACCGCAGCCAATGCAAGGTATTTCTGAATAAAAGGAGATTTTTGTAAAGATTCCAGCGCCTGTGTTCCCTGGAAAGCCGATTGCTTCAGCCAGTCATTAACAAAACCTGAAAGGTCCTGCCCACTGGCAGCTTCCATTTCATCTATAAGATCTTGAGTGGTGGCGATTGAATATTTATACTTTTCAAGAAAATTCTTTACTCCCGTGTCAAAAGCTTTCTTTCCTATTTTCTCGTTCAAAATATGCAAAGCCCACGCCCCTTTCTGGTAATATGTAAGAGAACTGCCATTTTTGGCAGCTACGGCTTCCCCCTTGCCCCTGTCACTTAATTCCTTTAGCTCTTCAGCGGTTTTAAAGAGTTTCCGGTAATAATAATCTTCCCCAAAAATTTCCTTTTCGGCAAGTAAAGCATAATAGGTCGCAAAGCCTTCCTGCAGCCAGTGATCTTCATGGAAAGCCGCCGTTACAAGATTTCCAAACCATTGATGGGCCAGCTCATGAGCATTCACATTCACATAATTCTGGTCGTGATAGCCTATAGAATCTACAAGAAAAATGTCTGAAAAAATCGTAGTGCCGGTGTTCTCCATCCCGGAGTATAAAAAATCACGGACAGGAACCTGTTTGTAATTCTGCCATGGATATGCCACGCCGGTTTCCTTCTGAAAAAAATCCATCATAAAGCCGGTATGCCTGTAGGTGGGTTCCACCCTCTCCTCCATGCCTTCGGGATAATAAAAGATCATGGGAATATCATTTTCAATATGCCTCACCCCTTTAAAGTCTCCCGCTGCCATCGCAACAAGATAGCTGCTCATCGGGTTTCTCATATCAAATTCCCACCGCGTAAGTGTGTCGTTGATCTTTTCTGAAGCCACTAAACTTCCATTAGAGATCAGCGTTTTGCCGGAAGGATAGATGTACGTGAGGTCAAATTCAAGTTTTTCTGAAGTATCATCAAAACTTGGTAGCCAGTGAGAAGTGTATTTTCCCTGGCCCTGCGTCCAAACCTGGTAATCCTGCTGCCCTGCTGCTTCGGACTTCTTCGGAATAAAATAAAGGGTTTGACCGGGTGTAGCCGAATATTTCAGCTGAAGTTGCTGATCTTGTGCGGGAGAAAAATTTCCGGTGATCCAGAATTTCTTTTGATCACTTCCGAAGTTAACTTTCTTACCATTCAGAAGCACATCCGAAAATGCCATTTTTCGGGCATCAATAAAGATTGAATCTACAGCCTCTAAAATGTCAAATTTGAAAAGAATTTTCCCTGAAACTGCCTTTTTTGAGGGGTAAATACTTATTTCGGCATTTAGATGTTTGAAATCTACAGCCGCCGACTGTTGTGCGTAGGTCGCAGTGCTAATTACTATCGCCAGAACAAGAAAAAAGGAGCTTTTCATTGTTCAAATATACACTACCTGCTCAAACCTGTAAAAACTTACCTTCCTAAAAGGCTTTTTTTTATCTTCGTTTCCATGAATCCACCACTGTTGCATACTCCCATTGACTATCTAAAAGGTATAGGCCCAAACCGGGCAGAAATTCTGCGGAAGGAGATTGGAGTGAACACTTATGGTGACCTGCTTAACTTTTTTCCAAACCGCTACCTCGATAAAACCCGGTTTTACAAGATTGCCCAGCTGGAAAGGAATTCTTCGGAAGTGCAAATCGTGGGAAAAATAGTACACATGCGAACGGTGGAACAAAAGAAAGGAAAACGCCTGGTAGCCGATTTTGTTGACGATACCGGAAAGATGGAGCTGGTATGGTTTCGCGGTCAAAAATGGATTCGTGAAAACCTGAAGCTCAACACTCCGTATGTGATCTTTGGGAAAACTTCCTGGTACAATGGCCTTTTTAGCATGCCACACCCCGAGATGGAGCTGGTTGAAGATTATAAAAAGAACCTGCGCACCGCCATGCAACCTGTGTACCCTTCTACAGAAAGATTAGGAAAATCGGGCATTACCAACAGGGTTTTTAGCCGCTGCGTACAGCAACTTTTTTTGGAGAGCGGCAATAAATTTGTTGATCCACTTCCGAAGGACATTATAGAGGAACTTCATTTATTACCCAAAGCCGAGGCACTTTTTAATGCTCATTTTCCGAAGAGCCAGGAGTTACTGGCAAAGGCGCAGTTCCGTTTAAAGTTTGAAGAGCTTTTTTACATACAAATTCAGTTGTTGATCAAGAACCTGATAAGGAAGAAAAAGATCAAAGGTTTTCCTTTTGAAGAAGTGGGGTCACATTTCAGCGAGTTTTATGAAAAGCACCTTCCTTTTGAGCTTACCAACGCACAAAAAAGAGTAATCAAAGAGATTCGCAAAGACCTGGGCAGCGGTGCCCAAATGAACCGTTTGCTGCAGGGAGATGTGGGATCGGGAAAAACAATTGTCGCTTTGATGAGTGTGTTGCTGGCCCTGGATAACGGATTTCAGGCCTGCTTAATGGCCCCCACCGAAATTTTGGCTACCCAACACTTTAACGGGATATCAGAACTTGTTACTGATCTGGGAATCAAGGTTAAACTACTCACCGGCTCCACAAAAACTTCAGAAAGAAAAGAAATTCATGCGGCTTTGGAAAGTGGAGAATTACATCTCCTGATAGGCACCCATGCGCTGCTCGAGGAAAAAGTTAAATTTCAGAATCTTGGCCTGGCCATTATTGATGAGCAGCACAGGTTTGGTGTTGCACAAAGAGCGAGGCTCTGGAAGAAGAACCACCTGCCGCCCCACGTGCTGGTGATGACCGCCACCCCAATACCGCGAACGCTCGCGATGAGCCTCTACGGTGACCTGGATATTTCTGTAATTGACGAATTGCCCCCGGGAAGAAAAGAAATCAAGACTGTACACCGGTATGACAGTAACAGGCTTAAGGTCTTTGCTTTTATTCGGGATGAAATTAGAAAAGGAAGACAAATTTATATTGTGTATCCGCTCATCCAGGAATCGGAAACCATGGATTACAAAGATCTCATGGACGGTTATGAAAGTATTGCCCGCGAATTTCCCATGCCCGAGTTCCAGATTTCCATTTTGCACGGGCAAATGAAACCTGCCGATAAAGATCATGAAATGGACAGGTTTGTAAAGGGCGAAACGCAGATCATGGTAGCCACCACAGTAATTGAGGTTGGGGTGAATGTGCCCAATGCCAGTGTGATGATCATAGAAAGTGCAGAGCGATTTGGGCTTTCACAGCTACACCAGCTAAGAGGCCGCGTGGGCCGGGGCGCCGAACAGAGTTTTTGTATCCTTATGACCGGTCATAAACTTTCTAACGACAGCAAGACCCGCCTTGAAACCATGGTTCGCACTGCCGACGGATTTGAAATTGCTGAAGTAGACCTTAAATTGCGAGGGCCCGGTGACCTAATGGGCACCCAACAAAGCGGCGTACTCAACCTGAAGATTGCCGATATTGTAAAAGATAATGACATCCTGAAGACTGCAAGACATTACGCATTGCAACTTCTAAAAGAAGATCCAGGCCTGGAACTTGAGAAAAATAAGATAGTTAATTACACTTACTCCCAGCTCATAAAGGAGAAGAATATCTGGAATTACATCAGTTAAGCATGAATTTATCTTCTTTTAGATGAATACTTCAGGGCATTACAGCAATCCTGAAACAGTTTTGTTTTTCAGAAATTAGTCTTTTATAGTTGACATTGCTGCTCTTCCCTTTTTTATTATGTCAAAATCAATGGTAATACTATCTTTGCAGCTCGAAAAATTTGCTCAATGAAGATTTCATATAACTGGCTTAGACAATTCATAAAAGTTAATCGTAATCCTGAAGAAACAGGAGAACTGCTCACAGATCTGGGCCTTGAAGTAGAAGGTATTCATGAATTTCAAAGTGTAAAAGGCAGCCTTAGGGGCATAGTGGTAGGAGAAGTGCTTACCTGCGAACCCCATCCCAACGCCGACAGACTTAAAGTTACCACTGTAGATTTAGGCAACGGCGAACCGATTCAAATTGTTTGTGGGGCACCTAATGTAGCTGCAGGACAAAAAGTACCGGTGGCAACAGTAGGCACTACCCTTTATGATGAAAAAGGATCTCCCTGGGAAATCAAGAAAAGTAAAATAAGAGGCGAAAGCAGTCACGGGATGATTTGTGCCGAAGATGAACTGGGACTGGGACAAAGCCATGACGGCATAATGGTACTCGATTCCAGTATTGAAGTGGGCACCCCGGCAGCCAGTCTTTTTGAAGTTGAAGACGACCATGTGTTCGAAATAGGTTTGACACCAAACCGTGCCGACGCCATGAGCCACTGGGGAGTAGCGCGCGATCTTAAAGCGGGGCTACAACAACAGGGAGAACCCCAGGAACTAATTACCCCTTCGGTAAGTAGTTTTCATATAGACAGCCGCAGCCGAAGGATTCCGGTGAAAATTGTCAAGCCCGAACTGGCGCCCCGATATTGCGGAGTGACCATTACCGGGGTAGAAATATCAGAATCCCCAAAATGGCTGCAAAACAGGCTTAAAGCAATTGGAATCGCACCAAAGAACAATGTTGTAGATGTGACCAATTACGTGATGCATGAGCTAGGCCAGCCCCTGCACGCTTTTGATGCCGACAGAATCTCAGGGAATGAGATCATTGTGCAGACATTAGAGGCAGGAACAAAATTCACGACGCTAGATGAAGTTGAAAGAGAGCTGCATGAAGAGGACCTTATGATATGTGATGCCGAAAAGCCCCTGGCTATAGCCGGTGTGTTTGGCGGAATTAGCAGCGGGGTAACATCGGGAACCAATAATCTCTTTATTGAGAGCGCCTATTTCAATCCTGTAACTGTTCGAAAAACAGCCAAACGCCATGGTTTAAATACCGATGCTTCCTTTAGATATGAAAGAGGTATTGATCCCAACATAACCGAATATGCTCTTAAACGTGCAGTATTGCTCATACAGGAGCTGGCTGGAGGAAGTGTTTCAAGTGATATTGACGATTATTACCCAAAAAAGGTTGAAGACTTCCCTGTTTTCCTCACTTTTGAAAAGATCAATTCTCTTGTTGGGCAAAATCTGTCTAAAGAAACCATCAAATCTATTCTTGCTTCACTCGAAATAAGAGTGAACAACGTTACCGAAACCGGAATGGGGCTTACCATACCACCATACCGTGTAGACGTAAAACGAGAGGCCGATGTTATTGAAGAGATCCTAAGGGTTTATGGTTACAACAATATTGAATTTGGAGATAAGATCAATGCCTCTGTCGCCAATTCTACCAGATTTGAAGATTACAAACTTCAGAATTTAATTGCCGGACAGCTTGTAGGGCAGGGATTCTTTGAAACCATGGCCAATTCACTTACTACTCCTTTCCACCTGGGTCTTAGTGAGCAGTTGAAGGAAGAACATGTGGTGAAAATGCTTAACCCGCTTAGCCAGGATCTTTCTGTGCTGCGGCAGTCGTTATTGTTCTCGGGCCTTGAGGCAGTGAGCTATAACCTGAACCGCAAAAGAGCCGACCTTAAGTTCTTTGAATTCGGAAAGACCTATCACAACTACAACAGCGGCCGGGAAGAAAAGAAACACCTTTCTATCTTTATTTCGGGTAACAGGAACAGAGAAACCTGGACCAATGCTGTTCAAAAAGGGGAATTTTTCTACCTTAAAGGAGTAGTAACTTCAGTTTTGGAAAGACTGGGTATAAGAGACCTTAAAACCTCACCTGTCAAAAATGACGTTTTTTCTGAAGGAATTTCTTTCAGCTTAAATAATGTGAGAGTGGTAGAATTTGGAGTTATCAAAAGAAAGATCCTCAAAAATTTCGACATCAACCAGGAAGTTCTTTATGCCGATTTCAACTGGGATATGGTGGTAGAAACTTCTAAAGACCAACAGAACAAATTCAGGGATATCTCCAAGTTTCAGGCGGTGAGAAGAGATTTTGCCCTCTTACTTGATGACGCTGTGAAATTTGAACAGATCTACGACATAGCCTTTAAAACTGAAAAAGACCTTCTTAAGGAAGTAAATCTTTTTGACGTGTACGAAGGGGCTAATCTTCCGGAAGGAAAGAAGAGTTATGCAGTGAGTTTTATCCTGCAGGATGAAAGAAAAACCCTTACCGATAAACAAATTGATAAAATAATGGGCAAGCTGCAACAAAACCTGGAAAAGCAACTGGGTGCAGAGCTTAGATAAATGCAGGGCTTAGAGCTCAGATAAAGAAAAAAGGCTGTTCCCCGAACAGCCTTTTTCTTTGCAGTTTTTTAAATGCTATTTTACAATCAGCATTAAGGTTTACTCAAGGTTTACTTTGGTAACCTGTCAAAAATGGCATTTACATAAGTCCTTAATTCTTCACTAAGATTGTCGGGAGAAACAACATCCTCGGCCTTTCCTCTCCATACAATCTCATTGGTACGGCGGTCAATAAGGTCAATTACTATGGTACCTTCTTTATATGGTACTTGCTGTACACTATTTCCTGCAATTCTGGGAACGGTGAAGTAGTTATTATAAGCATAATTCCTATAGTACGGTCCTACGTAAAATCCGGGACGGTAATAACTGTAGTTGGTGTAAACAGGATTAGCATTTACCGCCATTTCTTCGTCTAACATTAGGTGATAATACACCAGGAGATCGGGTTGGTTGCGATCTAGCCTGTAGTTTAGATCCTGCATGTTCTGCCGAATTTCGTCTATAACTATTTCATTCACCTGCGCATTGTCATAAACAGAAGTTTGTATAGTATCCTGATTGGGTAAGAAGGCATAGCTTTCATAACTGTTTAAGCTCTTAGCCGTTCTTTTGTTGGTATCTACTTTGGGGCCGCAACCAACCAGGAGAATTCCTGCCAGGATACTCAGGCTTAAAAAGTGTCTAAAAATTTTCATTTTTTAAGGGTTTTTAAAGTTCGTTATCCTCAATTTAGCGCATCTATTACTAATGGATAAATAGAACCGCAGGTTTAAAATGAATTTAACCATCACCTCTTAAATTTAACAGTAGGATTCCTTAAAACATAGCCAAAAAGCCGATTTTTTGCATGTTTTGCTGTTATTCCCTATTTTTAGCTGCTAAACGGAAAAGAAAATGCTGCTAGAGAGAACAAACCTTCAGAGGGAGATGGAGCTGCTGCGCCGGAAGGAGATGAAAGAACAGGAAGTACTGGAGGAAGTAAAGAAGATCCTGAAAAGAGAGGAAAATTCAGAAGAAGAGATCCTGCGTAAAATTGCTGAAGGGAGCGCCGAAGAATCAATTTCAAACCCATTGGTATTCGATTTACTGGAAACTGAAAAGATCTTTCATGAAAACCAGATTAAAAAGATCTGTGTAGATTTTAGGCTCCGCTTTCTCGAAACTAAATTTTTTAAGGGAGATCTACCTGCTGAAGCGGTAAGCGCAGTAAAGGAAGTGGAAAAGAAACACGGTATTTCTCTGCAAGGTTTTAAAATGCTTGCTCCTGCCAAATATTTCAGGCTTGAAAATGCCGATGATCCTATGCTGTTTGCGCCATTAGGCAACGGGTACTACTATCTTCTCCACAAATGGGGTACCGATATGCACCCTTTGAGAAAGCTATTGATGTGGCCACTTAAAAATCTTGAAAACCTGTTGATCTTTTGTTTCCTCTCCAGCTTTCTGCTCTCATTTGGAGTCAGGGAACTTTTCTTCTCTCAGTTCAGGGAGACTTCGCAATTCCTTATTATTTACATGTACTGTTTTAAATCTATGGTTGCGCTGATATTTTTCTACGGAATTAGCCTCGGAAAAAATTTTAGTTCGGGAAACTGGAACAGCAAATTCTATAATGCCTGATACAAATGTTAAACTCAAATTAAATACTCCTGAAGTCATTTGCCTATTCTTAAATTTATAGGAAAATAACATTATATGAGCGACGAAGAACAACAAGAGTACAAAAGAGTTTATACCGGGAGTGAAGTAAATGTGCAACACCTGCAGAACTTACTTGAAGAAGAAGGAATCGCTACCCGGGTACGAAATGATTTTGATTCCGGATTAAGAGCCGGCTTTGGTGGTGGTTTGCCCGGACAGGTTTTGCTCTTCGCCAGATCAAAGGATTATGAGAAGGCGCTTCGCATCACTAATGAAACCTTTCCTGATAGTGATTAATTAAATGACTGCTGCTCCCCGAAAAAATTATTTTAACCTGGTTGTGGGTCTTGCTTTCCTGGGCTATGGAGGCTACCGCATATACACCTTTCTTACAGGTGCAGAGTACACCACCTTCAGGATAATCATTGCCATAGGCTTTATAGTTCTTGGAGGTTTTGACCTGTACAAGTTCTTCTGGAAAGACAAAGAAGCATAAAAAAAGACTGTCTAAAAATTCACCCCAATTATCCTCCTTTTAATTTAAGCAGGGTGATGCAATTTTAGAATAGCATCACATAGATGTAAAGCTTTTTAGACAGCCTCTTATCTTTTATATTACTTAGAATACATTTTATCCCTTTGTTCCTTGATCTTAGGATCACTCATGTACTCATCAAAAGTAAGGTAACGATCTATAGCACCGTTAGGAGTTAATTCAATTACCCTGTTTGCAACTGTCTGTGCAAATTCATGATCGTGAGTGGTAAACATCACAGTACCCTTAAAGTTCTTGAGGGAGTTGTTGAATGCCGTAATAGATTCCAGGTCTAGGTGGTTGGTTGGCTCGTCAAGCATAAGTACGTTCGCCCTCATCATCATCATTCGGCTTAACATACAACGCACTTTTTCACCTCCAGAAAGCACCCGGGCTGTTTTTAAAGCTTCTTCACCGCTAAAGATCATCTTGCCAAGGAATCCGCGGATATGAACTTCTTCCCTCTCTTCTTCGGTTTTAGCCCATTGGCGCAACCAGTCAACCAGAGTAAGGTCATTGTCAAAATATTCGGAGTTATCTAAGGGCAGGTAAGACTGATTGGTAGTAATTCCCCAACTGAATTTACCCGATACGGCTTTTTCCTTTTCATTAAGTATCTCGTAGAAAGCTGTAGTGGCTCGTGAGTCTTTTGAATACACCACTACTTTATCTCCTTTCGCAAGATTAATATTCACGTCTTTAAATAGCGTTTCCCCTTCAATAGAAGCCTCAAGACCTTCTACATTTAGAATTTGATCCCCGGCTTCTCTTTCCCTTTCAAAAATAATCGCAGGATACCTTCGGCTTGAAGGCTTAATATCGTCAATATTTAGTTTTGCGATCATCTTCTTCCTGGAAGTAGCCTGCTTAGATTTTGCCACGTTGGCACTAAAGCGACGAATAAATTCTTCAAGTTCCTTTTTCTTTTCTTCAGCTTTTTTGTTCTGCTGAGATCGCTGGCGTGCTGCCAACTGTGAAGATTCATACCAAAAAGTATAGTTACCACTGTAATGGTTGATCTTTCCGAAGTCAATATCAGAAACATGGGTACACACAGAATCCAGGAAGTGACGGTCGTGAGATACCACTATCACTGTATTTTCATAGTTGGCAAGAAAGTTTTCAAGCCAGTTTATGGTTTCATAATCCAGGTCGTTTGTTGGCTCATCCATGATCAACACATCAGGATTACCAAAAAGTGCCTGCGCCAAAAGCACCCTAACCTTAAGCTTGTTATCAAGATCGCCCATAAGCGTGTAGTGGCTATCTTCTTTTATACCAAGGTTAGAAAGCAGGGCAGCAGCCTCACTATCGGCGTTCCAGCCATTCATTTCCTCAAATTCAACCTGTAGCACTCCTACTCTTTCCCCATCGGCATCCCCAAAATCTTCTTTGGCATAGATCTCATCCATCTCTTTTTTGATGTTATAGAGAGGCTTATTTCCCATAATGACGGTTTCCAGTACAGGGTATTCGTCATAAAGGTTATGGTTTTGCTCAAGAACAGACATTCTTTTTCCCGGCTCCAGGTGTACGTGGCCCGAAGTAGGTTCTGACTTCCCGCTAAGGATATTTAAGAAAGTAGATTTTCCGGCACCATTGGCACCAATAATTCCATAACAGTTGCCCTGGGTAAAGGTGGTGTTCACTTCATCAAACAACACTCTTTTCCCAAACTGAACAGATAAATTTGAAACTGATAACATATAGTCTTTTCTAAATTTTTGCAAAAGTAGCCATTTAAGCTTATCCCTTAAAACATTAACTTTTATAATTCTCTATTTAACGAGGAGTTAACATCGCTGTTGTTGCTTCGGGTCTACATTTGCTATCCGCTATTTGTCCCCCAAAAATTTTGAAAAGCAATAGTTTACATATTTTACATGATGCCTTACCAGCACTGGTTTTACTGGGCCTCAGCTTTTTTATTTCCAGCTGTAACAATTTAACTACCAGTCCTTCATATGCTTATATTGGAGGGGAGATTATTAATCCTACCTTAGAGTATGTGGTCGTTAAACACCAGGGGGAAGTTCTTGATACGGTTACGCTCGATGAAAACAATAGATTTAACTACAAAATCGAGAATGCAAAGGAAGGCTTATATATACTTCAACATAAGCCCGAAACTCAGAATATTTATATTTCTCCGGGAGACAGCCTGCTGCTAAGAGCAAATACTTTAGCATTTGATGAATCTCTCCACTTCAGCGGAAAAGGCAATGCGAAGAACAATTTTATGGCTGAAATGTTCTTAAAAGATGAGAACAACTCCCAACTCCTGCTCAACTTTCATAAGTACACACCCCCTGTTTTTCTTGAAAAAGCCGATTCTATAAGGCAGGAGCGAATAGATTACCTGGCCGCAATTTCCGAAAAGAAAAATTTTTCAGACGAATTTAACCAGCTGGCACGGGAGATCATCAATTATGAAAATTATGATCTAAGGGAGCGTTACACTTATCTCGTAAATAAATACTATCGTGACTACTCCCGGCAATTCCCTGCCAATTTTCACGATTACAGAGAAGAGATCGATTTTAACTGTGTGAATATTCAGTGCAGCCCCGGTTATAAAAGGCTACTGGAGAACTATCTTATTAACTATTCCCTGGCCTGGTGTGCCGACAGTAATTTAGACAGGGCCGATTGTTACAGCCTTACCGATGTTGCCAATGTAAAAGCCCGCCTTCGCAAAGCCGGCGAACTCATTAGAGTGCCAAAGATAAGGGAACAGCTACTGGAAAAAATTGCCGTAAGAGGTATCATCATGGCAGAAAACAAGGAGAATATAGTTTCGATTCTCGACGAACTGGAGGCCCTTAACTTCCCTGATGAAAATCTTGAAAAACTTGAAGACCTGGCCACGGTACAACTGGCCTACCTTCCCGGCACCTCACTGGCAGCAGTCCCCCTGCTCAATATGGAGGGGGAGCTCGTCACTACACAGGATATCATTAGAAGGCCCACTGTGATATTTCTTTGGTCTGTTTATGATGAAAGTTACCAGAATGAACACCAGGTAATAGATCTTTACCGAAAAAAATATCCCGAAGTAGATTTTATAGGCATCAATCTCGACCTTTCTGAAGAACCCGCATGGAGAGTTGCTGTAAGACAAAATGGCTACGACCCGGCAACCGAATTTCAGCTGGCGCCCGCCAGGATCCACAAGGAAGCTTTTCAGTATTTCCTCACTAAAATGTTATTTGTGAACGATGCTTCAGTAGTGGAAGTGGGCGACGTTTACCTCTCTTCGCCCGAATTTGAATCGAGGCTTCTGGCCTTTCTCAACTAAAGAAACTTTTTCCGAAGAAGAAGGTGTCAAAAATGGCATTTTTGGAACCTGAATTTTCCCAACCCGTCAGTATTCTTTCAAAATCCTTCAGTAATAAGGGCTTAAAGTTGATAGCTACTTCAGGAGTAGATGTGCGATAGCAATCCCTCCTCTTCCGAATCTTAATCCTGGCTCCTCAAAATGCTCTCCATTAAAAAAGCCTTTCTTCCGAAGAAAAAAAGCTTTAAAAAATGTCATTTTTGGAACCTTAGTTCCCTTTTTTATGATCGGCAAGGAATTTCTCAAGACCAATATCAGTAAGTGGGTGGTTTAATAAACCTGTGATCGCCGAAAGTGGCCCGGTCATTACATCGGCACCTATTTTAGCGCAGTCAATTACGTGCATGGTGTGCCTCACCGAAGCTGCAAGAATTTCAGTTTCAAACCCGTAGTTATCATATATTTGGCGTATTTCCATGATAAGGTTCAAACCATCTGTTGAGATATCATCAAGTCTCCCGATAAAAGGAGAAACATAAGTTGCACCGGCTTTGGCTGCCAAAAGCGCCTGACCTGCCGAAAATACCAAAGTACAGTTTGTTTTAATTCCTTTATCGCTAAAGTATTTGATGGCTTTAATACCGTCTTTGATCATAGGCACTTTCACAATAATTTGATCATGCAAAGCGGCAAGTTCCTCTCCTTCTTTTACAATATTCTCAAAATCGGTCGCAATCACTTCGGCACTAACATCTCCGGTAGTGATCTCACAAATCTTCTTGTAATGGGCAATGATGTTGTCTTTCCCGGTGATACCTTCTTTAGCCATAAGAGAAGGGTTGGTAGTCACTCCGTCAAGGACCCCAAGATCCTGGGCTTCCCTTATCTGGTCAAGGTTTGCTGTGTCGATAAAAAATTTCATAGTGTGTTGTTATAAATGATTAAATACTGCTGAAAAATGCCATTTTTCAACCTTCTGCAAAACTACAACTTATAATGTTTTAAGAGTAGGCGCTCATACAATTTATCGGGCAATATGCGCTTTAAAGCAATAGAGAACTTTTGCAGCGGCTCCCCTACCTTGTAATGTATTTTTGGATCTTTTTCCTGAAGTATGCTGTAGATCACTTTGGCCATCATATTGGGATCTTTACCCTGGTCTACATGCTCATTCATGATCTTAAGCGTGTTGCCGTAAGGCTTTTCATAAGGAGAACCTGCTATTACCGGCGCGTGATACCTTCCCGCCGCAATGTTAGTGGCAAAATCTCCCGGGGCTATATTGGTCATTTTGATATTTGAATCCTTCAGCTCCATTCTAAAAGCTTCGGTAGTGATCTCCAGCGCTCCTTTTGAAGCCGAATAAATTCCGCGGTAAGGCAACCCCATATACCCGGCGATGGAAGTTACATTAATAATAAGACCAGTGTTGTTTTTCCGCATTTGAGGCAGTACGGCCTTAATGACATTTATGGGCCCAAAATAATTGGTATCAAAAGCCTTTTTAATTTCCTCATCGGGCGTTTCTTCAATTGGGCCGGTAATACCAACCCCCGCATTATTGATAAGTACATCAATTTTTCCTGCGGAAGCAATAACTTCAGCCACGGCAGCGGTGATGGTTTCAGGTTTGGTAACATCGAGCGCGACCAGAGGAAAGGCAGAATTCCGCCCCGACGGATTACGGCTGGTTCCAAAAACGGTATAGTTCTTTGATTGAAGAAAATTGGCAATGGCTTTTCCAATTCCTGAAGATGCTCCTGTTACGAGCACCACTTTTGAAGCTGTTTCTGTCATGCTGCAAAGATGCAATAAATCGAGACTATTGGAAACAAAAAATGGCAAGCTACCCACATCACACCGCTACGACCGCTTACCCTTGCTGCGTTCCCGCCCTGGGGGATTCAGCAGGAGCTGGTTGTGTGGGACTTGCCGGGGCAAATATACAACCTTTCATGTTTTTTGCAAGGAATTTTTAAGCTGAATTCTTTAAATTAGCTTCCATAAAAATTACTGTGAAACATGAAGGTATATAATCCTCTCTTTTTGATGGCATTGGGTGTAATTTTGCATTCCTGCGGAAGTGACTCCAATGAATCAGAAAATAATTATTCTTTAAAAATAGAAGAAAACAAGAAGGAATTTAAGCTTGGCGAAAGCCTGCAGGCGCAGGTAAACGGAGAAAAAGATTCTGTGATTTACTTTCTGGGAGAACAAAGATTAGCAAAAACTGTAGGGGGAGAATCCCTTAACCACACTTTTGATGGAGAAAAACTGGGCAAGTGGCAGCTAAATGCTCGTATATATAATAATGGTGAAGTGGTTGAAAAGCAACAGGAAATTACCCTTTTTAATGACGCTGCCCCTGTTACCTATACTTACGAGATCATCAATAAATATCCGCACCAGGCCGATGCTTACACCCAGGGACTGGAATTCTTTGAAAATAAACTCTATGAAAGTACCGGCCACTATGGGAGTTCTTCTCTAAGGCTGGTAGATCTCACAACGGGTGAAGTTCAAAGAAAAATTGACATTCCTTCTCAATATTTTGCTGAAGGCATTACCATACTCAATAATAAGATCTATCAACTCACCTGGAAAGAAGGAGTCGGTTTTATTTATGACGTAGAGACTTTCGAGAAGACCGGAGAGTTTAATTATGAAAAAAGTAAAGAAGGCTGGGGACTGGCAAATGACGGTAGCATACTGTATAAAAGTGATGGTACCGAGAAAATATGGTTTTTAGACCCCGCTTCTCCTTCCCTACCAGAGACAGATTATATTCAAACGGTAACCAATCGCACCATTGCCACACAGCTCAATGAGCTGGAATGGGTAGATGGAAAAATCTACGCCAACACCTATCAAAAAGACGGGGTTGCAATAATTAATCCGAAGAATGGCGCTATAGAAGGAGTGATCAACTTCTCTGGTTTACGCGACCAACTGGGAAACACCGCCGATCTTGACCCGGTAAACGATGTGCTCAACGGCATTGCATACGACCCCGGGAGCAAGAAACTTTACGTTACCGGAAAAGACTGGGATACACTTTTTGAAGTAAAAATAATAGAGAACTAATGGTAGTACCTGCAGAAACATACACACATAAAAGAACGGTTTCCGAAGATGATTTAGATGACCTCAACCATGTGAACAATGTACGTTATGTGCAGTGGATACAGGATATCGCAAAAGAGCACTGGGAAGTTAGAGCTACCGATGAGCTTAAAGAAAACTTTATCTGGGTGGTGATTCGCCACGAAATAGACTACAAAAAACAGGCATTTTTGGGAGATGACCTTATTATAGAAACCTATGTGGGAGAGACCACTTTTGTCACTTCTGAAAGGTTTGTAAACATCAAAA
Organism: Salinimicrobium sp. TIG7-5_MAKvit; assembly: GCF_049569215.1. Taxonomy (GTDB): domain Bacteria; phylum Bacteroidota; class Bacteroidia; order Flavobacteriales; family Flavobacteriaceae; genus Salinimicrobium; species Salinimicrobium profundisediminis. The sequence goes on from NZ_CP145903.1 coordinate 3,730,340, forward strand.
GTGCCAAAAACGGTGACGTTTTAGTTGCGGCAAAATCTATGTGGTGCCTGCTGGACGCCCATTCAAAGAAACCCACCAAAATCACCGAAGAACTACGTAACGTTTTCCATAAAAGGGAGTAAAACACTCAAATTTCAGCTTTTCACGACAACTTCGGAAGCAAATGAGGCCCTGATATTTATCTATCCCCAACCTGCACTTCCGCAGAATTAATAAAACTTCAGAAATAAAAAACGCTGCCTAAAAATCCCATTTTTGAGACCTAAGGCAGCGTTAATATTTACTTTAATTATTTGTTCCCTTACATCTGAAAGAGAGGTCTTCCCTGCATAAGGTTAATCACGTCCTGTCTCACCGCTTCAAGCTTCTCGTCATCCTGATAATTAGTGATCACGCGATCAATAAGGTCAACAATAGTATCCATATCGGCTTCTTTGAGTCCGCGGGTGGTTACCGCCGGAGTCCCGATGCGGATTCCTGAAGTTACAAAAGGGGATTTATCATCAAAAGGTACCATGTTCTTGTTCACCGTGATATCGGCTTTTCCAAGAGCTTCTTCGGCTTCTTTCCCTGAGATATCTTTATTGCGCAGGTCGATAAGCATCATGTGATTGTCTGTCCCACCCGAGATCACCTGGTAATCTTTTTTCATAAATGCTTCAGCCATACGTTTGGCGTTTTTCTTCACCTGTACCGTATAATGAAGGAATTCATCGGTAAGGGCTTCACCAAAAGCCACAGCCTTTGCTGCAATGATATGCTCTAAAGGCCCACCCTGGTTTCCGGGGAATACACCGCTGTTAAGCAGCATAGACATCTTTTTAGGGCTTCCGTTCTTAAGAGTTTCGCCAAAAGGATTGTCAAAATCTTTCCCCATCATAATAATTCCGCCGCGAGGCCCGCGCAAAGTTTTATGAGTGGTTGAGGAAACGATGTGGCAATGAGGAATTGGGTCGCTGAGCAAACCTTTAGCTATAAGACCTGCCGGGTGTGCGATATCTGCAAAAAGTATGGCACCAACACTGTCGGCAATCTCTCTAAAACGCTTGTAGTCTATTTCCCTTGAATATGCCGAGGCACCGGCAATGATCATTTTGGGTTTCTCTCTTTCAGCTATTTTTTGAACTTCGTCATAATCTATAAGTCCGGTTTCTTTATCTACTCCATAAAATACAGGATTGTAAAGCTTTCCGGAGAAATTTACGGGAGAACCGTGAGTTAAATGTCCGCCGTGGGAAAGGTCAAAACCAAGGAATTTATCACCGGGTTTCATACAGGCGTGAAAAACAGCAGTATTGGCCTGAGATCCAGAATGCGGCTGCACGTTCGCATATTCGGCATTAAAGAGTTCTTTTAATCTATCGATCGCCAAATTTTCAACCTCATCTACCACATCACACCCACCGTAATATCTTTTACCCGGGTAACCTTCGGCGTATTTATTGGTAAGTACAGAACCGGCAGCTTCGAGTACCTGTTCACTTACAAAATTTTCACTGGCAATTAACTCTAAACCATTAAGTTGCCTCTCCTTTTCTGCGTCAATTAAATCAAATAATTCGTTATCCCGTTGCATATGCATTTTTTACGTTAAATAATACTCAAAAATAGCAAATACATTCGGTTCTTAGTAAGAAAATAATATATTTGGTTCGAATTGATTTTAACAAAATACCAACATTTATTATGTCCATTACAGCTAACGACCCTACACGAAAAACCTGGCTGGAAGTACCCGAAAACTCTGATTTTCCCATACAAAACATCCCCTTTGGAGTTTTTCTTACAAGAGATGATATCATCACCATTGGAACTCGTATAGGAGATACCGCAATAGACCTGGGTGCCCTGCACCAGTTGGGTTATTTTGAAGGTATCCCCCTTACTGACGATATTTTTCTACAGGATACCCTGAACGATTTCATTTCTGACGGAAAAAAAACCTGGAGACTTGTAAGGAATCGTATTGCTGAAATTTTTGACACCAGCAATGAAAGCCTTCGCGATAATGAAGAACACCGGCAGGTTGTTCTCTTTACCCTGGATGAGATTGAAATGCAAATGCCTGTACAGGTAGGCGATTATACCGATTTTTATTCCAGTAAAGAGCACGCTACCAATGTGGGTACTATGTTTCGCGATCCAGATAATGCATTGCTGCCCAACTGGCTTCATATTCCGGTAGGTTACCACGGAAGAAGTTCTTCTATAGTTCCCAGTGGCATCCCAATTCACCGCCCACAGGGACAAACCAAACCTAAAGATGCCGATGAGCCTGTATTCGGCCCCTCAAAAAGAGTGGATTTTGAACTGGAGATGGCTTTTATCACTACCGATGTCAACCACCTTGGGGAACCCATACCAATAGATGAAGCCGAAGATTACATTTTTGGACTTGTACTTTTTAATGACTGGAGTGCACGCGATATTCAAACCTGGGAATATGTGCCTTTAGGACCTTTTCTTGCCAAGAACTTTGCTTCTGCCATTTCCCCGTGGATCGTTACTTTAGATGCGCTTGAACCTTTTAGGGTGAAAAGCCCAAAACCTGAAAAGAAACTATTGCCTTACCTTCAATCTACAGGTAAAAAGAGTTTTGATATAGAACTTGAAGTATTTATTAAGCCCGAGAATGCTGAAGAAACCCGGGTCTCTAAATCCAATTTTAGACACATGTACTGGAACATGAGCCAGCAGCTCGCTCACCACACCGTGAACGGTTGCCCTGTACTTTCCGGAGACATGATGGGATCGGGAACAATTTCAGGCCCCACGCCCGACTCTTACGGATCTATGCTTGAACTTTCATGGAAAGGTGAAAAACCTGTAAAACTTTCTGACGGCAGTACCCGTACTTTTATTGAAGACAACGATACTGTTATTATGCGTGGTTTTTGCCAAAAAGATAACTACAGGATTGGATTTGGGGAGGTAAGCACAAAGCTGCTTCCTGTTTTTGAGCCTAAGAAGAAGTAAGTTCTACAACAACCAATAAAAAAGAGCCGTAAAATATGATATTTTACGGCTCTTTTTTATTTTAAAAGGATGCTAAATAAGCTCTTCTCTACTATTGCGATCTTCTCGGTTTTTATCGCGGTTCATGTCTCTTTCTCTCTCGGCATCTTCCTGCTTTTGCTTGTCACGGTCACCTGCGGCCTGTTGCGCCGGGCTCCTTCTTTCTTCTTCCTGTTGGTGACGCCTTTGCCCTTCATTTTGATCGCGGTTGCGATCTTCTCTTCTCTCTTCCATAATTACAATTTTTAAGGTTCTTAGATAACACCTCTAAATATAATTAGAAATCACCTCTTAAAATATTGATTATAAAATCTTTAACCGGATTTTAGCTTTGATCATAATTGAGAAAAAATTAACCTACAATTGATCTTTTATATTCTGAACTTCAATGGATTGATGTGAGGAATGATGAACTACTTCCCTATTCTTAAGGATGATCATTTGTGGGCTTTCATGTCTCACCCCAAAGCGGCTGGCCACTGCGTTAGAAATGTCGCGGTTCGCTAAGAGATCAAGAAAGTAAAGTTTTACTTCTTCATCTTTTGGCAGATCATAACTTCGCTCAAAATTGTTTAATACCATTCGGCTGATTCCGCAGCGGGTAGAATGTTTAAAAATCACTACAGGTTGCGAATCAGATTCTTTTTCGATCTCTTCAAGTTGCTTCTCTTCAGTAAGAGCGTGCCATGGCACCTCCACAATCTCTTTCTTCACGATATCTCTTTCACTTTTAAAAACTTTATCAAATAATCCCATTTTTGAAGGCTTTAGTTACACGTTTATTGAACTCTGTAAAATAGTAAAATCATCTGATAATTCGGTTACAGGGCCTTAACTTTAGCATCTCTATAAGAGACAAAAAGTCATTAGATTCTGCAAAATATCAGCCATTTTGTCGGCATTATTGTACTGGTACATGCTTTGCTAAAACTAAACAAAAAGATCAACTATGAACTTAAATAATTTTACAATAAAAAGTCAGGAGGCCATTCAGCAGGCCCAGCAACTGGCGCAGGAGTTAGGGCATCAGCAAATAGAGAACGAACATATATTCAAAGCAATTACCTTAGTAGATGAGAATGTTACTCCTTTTCTTCTGAAGAAGCTCAATATTAATGTGAGTCTCTTTCAGCAGATCCTGGACAAGACACTTCAGAATTTTCCGAAGGTGAGCGGCGGAGATATTATGCTCTCGCGCGAAGCATCCAAAACTCTTACCGATGCATCTTCCGTAGCTAAGAAAATGGGAGATGAATATGTTTCCGTAGAGCACCTTATTTTAGCCATTTTTGGATCTTCCAGTAAAGTAGCCCAGATCATGAAAGACCAGGGCGCAACCGAAAAAGGTTTAAAAGCTGCAATTGAAGAACTTAGAAAAGGAGAAAAAGTCACTTCCCAAAGTGCCGAAGAAACCTACAACTCCCTGAATAAATACGCCAACAACCTCAATAAACTGGCCGAAGAAGGAAAGCTTGATCCTGTAATTGGACGCGATGAAGAGATACGCAGGGTATTGCAAATCCTGTCGCGAAGAACCAAGAACAACCCAATGTTAGTGGGAGAACCCGGTGTGGGTAAAACCGCCATTGCCGAAGGTCTTGCCCATCGTATCGTTGCAGGTGATATTCCCGAAAACCTCAAGGATAAACAAATCTATTCCCTTGATATGGGGGCTTTGATTGCCGGCGCAAAATATAAAGGGGAATTTGAAGAAAGACTAAAGGCCGTCATTAGAGAAGTAACTTCCAGTGAAGGGAACATCGTGCTGTTCATTGACGAGATTCACACTCTTGTAGGTGCCGGTGGTGGCCAGGGCGCCATGGATGCAGCCAACATTCTAAAACCTGCCCTGGCAAGAGGGGAATTGCGCGCTATTGGAGCAACCACTTTAGATGAGTATCAAAAGTATTTTGAGAAGGACAAAGCCCTTGAAAGACGTTTTCAAAAGGTAATGGTAGATGAGCCAGATACTGAGAGTGCCATATCTATCTTACGCGGAATCAAAGAAAAGTATGAAACTCACCATAAAGTACGGATCAAAGATGAGGCAATCATCTCGGCTGTTGAGTTGTCGCAACGTTACATTACCAACAGGTTCTTACCCGATAAGGCCATAGACCTAATGGACGAAGCAGCATCCAGGTTAAGAATGGAGATCAACTCCAAACCTGAAGAACTCGATGTGCTCGACAGAAAGATCATGCAGCTTGAGATAGAGATGGAAGCCATTAAACGGGAGAATGATGAAAATAAGCTTAAAGCTTTGAGAGCCGATCTTGCTAATTACAAAGATGAACGCAATGAACTCCATGCCCAGTGGAAGAATGAAAAAGACGTTGTAGACAACATCCAGACGGCAAAATCGAGCATAGAGAATTATAAGCTTGAAGCCGAGCGTGCCGAAAGAGAAGGCAACTACGGAAAAGTAGCCGAACTGCGCTATGGTAAGATCAAGGAAGAACAGGAAAGGCTGGCCGAACTTCAGAAGCAACTGGAAGAGAATCAGCAGGGAAAATCTTTGATCAAAGAAGAAGTCACCAACGAAGATATTGCTGAAGTTGTAGCTAAATGGACAGGCATTCCGGTTACCAAGATGTTACAGACCGAACGGGAGAAACTTCTCAAACTGGAAGATGAACTTCATAAAAGAGTGGTAGGTCAAGACGAGGCTATAGAGGCCGTAAGTGACGCCGTGCGCAGGAGCCGGGCAGGGTTACAGGATCAAAAGAAACCTATAGGCTCCTTCCTGTTTTTGGGTACTACCGGAGTTGGTAAAACCGAATTGGCCAAAGCTCTTGCCGATTATCTCTTCAACGACGAGAGTGCGATGACCCGTATTGATATGAGTGAGTACCAGGAACGCCACGCTGTGAGCAGGCTTGTTGGGGCGCCTCCGGGATATGTAGGTTACGATGAAGGTGGGCAGCTTACAGAAGCGGTAAGGAGAAAACCTTATTCGGTGATCCTGCTTGATGAGATAGAAAAAGCCCATCCCGACACTTTTAATATCCTCTTGCAGGTACTTGATGAAGGAAGGCTTACTGATAACAAAGGACGCCTGGCCGATTTTAAGAACACCATTATTATTATGACATCAAATATGGGTTCTCACATTATCCAGGAAAAATTTGACACGGTTAAAGATACTGAAACTGCGATGGAAAGCGCAAAAGTTGAAGTGCTGGCCCTGCTAAAACAGAGCGTGCGGCCAGAATTTATAAACAGGATTGATGATATCGTGATGTTTGCACCGCTTACCAGGAAGGATATCAAGCAAATTGTAGGTCTCCAAATGAAAGGCGTAACCAAAATGCTTGCGAAACAAGGTATTACTCTTGATGCAACCGAAGAAGCCATTGCAAACCTGGCAAACAAAGGTTTTGATCCTCAATACGGGGCAAGACCGGTAAAAAGAACGCTGCAAAAAGAAGTACTTAATAAACTTTCCAAAGAGATCTTAAGTGGTAAAATACATACCGATAGTATTGTGCTGCTCGATTGCTTTGACGACGAACTGGTCTTTAGAAACCACCAAGAAATCGCCCAATAATAGAAATGGCCCCAATTAATCGGGGCCATTTTTTGGCACTATATTAAAAACTGTGTAAGTTTTAAATAAAGGGGTTTGTTAGCCCCGTTATTTTTTTAACCTTGCCTGCAAAATCCAGGCACTAATATTTACACATTGATGAAAAAAGAAGATCTATTCGATGATGAGTTTTTAAAACAGTTTAAATCCGGAGAAGAACTTAGCAGCTTTCTCAAGCAACTTCAAAAACGAGGATTGGAGAAAATACTTGAAGGTGAACTTGATGGCCATCTGGATTACGACAAGAACCAAAAGTCTGGATCTGGAAATACCAGGAACGGTTATTCTCAGAAAAAGGTTCGCAGCTCTTACGGTGAAGACACTATAAAGGTTCCCCGCGACCGTGATGGCTCTTTTAATCCCATGATCGTTCCCAAACGAAAAAACATGGTGGACGGGATTGAAAATGTTATTGTATCACTATATGCAAAGGGAATGAGCAATAGCGATATTGAGGAGCAAATCTCTGAGGTGTATGGTTTTGATGTCTCTACTTCTACTATATCCAGAATTACAGACAGAATCAGCAATGATATCGTAGCCTGGCAAAATCGTCCTTTAGAGCCTGTGTATCTGATCGTTTGGATGGACGGAATCGTATTCAAGGTTCGAGAGAACTCTAAGGTAGTCAACAAAACCATTTACATAGCTGTAGGCCTTAGAAGAGATGGTAAAAAGGAAGTTCTTGGCCTTTGGTTAGGAAAGAATGAATCTGCCGCCTTCTGGATGAGCGTATTGACCGATATGAAAGCCCGGGGAGTTGAGGACATTTTAATCACTGCCACTGATAATCTCAATGGATTTACGGATACCATTAAGAATGTTTTTCCACAGTCTAAAACTCAAATCTGTGTGGTTCACCAGATCAGAAACGCCTGTAGGTATGTAGTTTGGAAAGATAAAAAAGCCTTTACCAGGGATATGAAGTTGATATACGATGCACCTACCAAACAAGCCGCAGAAGCTGCCTTGGAAGATTTTGCCACCCAATGGAACTCTAAGTATTCTTATGCGATAAAAAGCTGGAGGGACAACTGGGAAGACCTTACCGTCTTTTATGAGTTCCCGCTGGAGATCAGGCGAATCATTTACACCACCAATCTTATTGAGAACCTGAATGGTAAGATCAGAAAGTACACTAAAAACAAATTATCCTTCCCAACCGATGATGCTGTAATGAAATCTGTATATTTGGCTCTGAGGGAAGCAACCAAAAAATGGTCTATGCCCATTAGAAATTGGGGAATCGTCCTCAATCAGTTCTTGACTATATACGAAGAAAGGGTTCAACTTTAGATAAAAAGTCAAACCCCTTTATTTAAAACTTACACACTTTACGGGATAGTGTCATTTTTTTATTCCAGGAAAATCCTACCATCTGTCAATTTCCTTCTTCAATTCTTCCTTGCTGCGGCCGGTCTTTTCCTGTAGGCGCCCAAGCATTTCATCAAATCTACCCTCACGATAGGTTACATCATCATCGGTAAGATCTCCGTACTTTTGCTTAAACTGTCCTTTGATCTGTTTCCACTTTCCTTCAATTTGGTCATCATTCATAACTTAAGTTTTAATGGTTCTTATCGAAAGTAGCTAAACAAGGGCTGCCCTGCCGCTAAAAAAGTCTTATTTTGCTCTTAAGAATTTGTTATTTTTATCGGCATGAAAAAAGCATTCTTCTTAGTTCTTATAGCCACAGCCTTCTTTAGCTGTAAAAGTTCCCGAATAGGTAGTACTTCAAACGTACAGGTAAAATTTTTAGACGATTATAATATTACCGACAACCTCACTGTAAAAGGTACAGAGGTTGGCGGCCTTTCGGGCATCGATTACCAGGAAGGGAAATTTTATATGGTAAGCGACCAGCCTTCTATGCCGCGGATTTATGTGGCTAACATGGCTATTTCCGAAGAAAAGATCGATACGATAGTTATTTCTGATGTAATTCTTCTGAATAAAGAACATGAAAGCCTCAAGGAGCAACATCTGGATCTAGAAAGTATTCTCTTCCAGGCTGAAGAAGACAATTTTGTGCTTTCCAGCGAAGGAAATATCAATAATAAAAAAGACCCTATGCTCTTTAGGGTGTCAAAAAAGGGAAATTACGTCGACTCTTTTGCTGTACCCGCAAATCTTTTAGCTGAAAGTATCAAGAAGCCCAGAAATAACGGAACGCTTGAAGGACTTGCCGCTTCCTTTGATCAAAAAGGAATATGGGCGGCCATGGAACTTCCTTTGGTCACTGATGGACCAAAACCTAAGCTTTATCCCACAAAATCGCCGGTACGCATCACCTATTTCGACAAAAAAACCGGAGAACCTGTAAAGCAATTCCCCTACCGTTTAGAAAGAATAGCAAAAATACCCTGGCTCTATTTTGCAGTAAATGGCGTTACCGATCTTTTAGAGTACGCCCCCAACAAGTTTCTTATCCTGGAAAGAGGTTTTGCAGCCGGTCATGGTCAAAAAGGCAATACTGTGCGAATATTTGATGTAGATGCCAGCCTGGCTACAAATACTTTAGATATCAATAATCTTCGTGTCTCCTTTAATAATCCTGCAAAGAAAACTTTGCTTTACGATTTTAAATGGGCAAAAAAATACCTGAGCCAGGAAATCATTGATAACATTGAGGGCATCACCTTTGGCCCCAAACTTCCTAACGGCAATCAAAGCCTTATCCTTATTTCTGATAATAACTTCAACTCCATGGGGCAGCAGCTCAACCAGGTCATTCTCATGGAATTTGTTCCAAAAAGCTAATCTATGCGTACTTTTTTCATCTTTTTGTTTTCAATTCTATCTTTAGGAGAAACTTATGAAAATCCTATAGCACCACCTTTGCAGGAAGCTACCACGCAATATTATTTTATTCGTCATGCCGAAAAGGAAATGACCGATCCGCAAGACCGGAATCCGCAACTTTCTGAAGCCGGGATAAAACGGACAGCTAAATGGGCTGAAGTATTTGAAGAAGTTGAGTTTGACCTTATCTATTCCAGCAATTACCATCGCACCATGAATACCGCCAGGGCGGTGGCCGATAAGCAACAGAAGAAGATAGACATTTACGATCCCAAAAAATTAAACGATTCCGAATTTCAGAAGAAGACAAAAGAAAAAACGGTACTCGTCGTGGGGCACAGCAATACCAATCCTGCATTTGTAAACCTGCTGCTGGGAGAAAATAAATATCAGGATCTTGATGAATCAGAATACGGCAGCTTATTTATTGTTACCGTCTCGCCGGGGGGCGAAAAGACTTCCCAGGTACTTTTTATCAACTAAGGTGTCAAAAATGGCATTTTTAAAAGTTGTTTCTGAATGCTAAACTGAATTAAAGCATTTTTAGCAACTTCAGTCTCTATTAAATTCTGCTATCTAACAGGTGTTTTAACCAGTTTTACAGATTTTACTTTTGCCTGGGTACTCAATTTTATCCTGATGGCCTGGTACACCTATCTGGATTCTATTTTTAAGTGGAAATATAATTCGGTTTATTTCAATACCCTGCAATTTGAGAAAAAAGGACACATCTACAGGTTCTTCGGGGGTACATCTGTACAGGAAATTAATGGTATGGACGGGCTGGGAAAAGATAAGCCGCAAAGACCTTGAGATCATCAAAAAGGAAGAAGCTTTAAAGCGTGCTGAACAGGGGTTCCGCAGTTCTGAAGCCGGACACGCGATAATATTTCTTATCGTAATGCTGGTAACATTTATAGTAGCAAATACCTGGAGGTAAGCACTATGGCTCATCGTGCTCAATGTACTGCTGAATCTTTACCCTATTATCGTGCAGCGTTACAACAGGCCCCGCTACAAAAGATTATTGCGAAAATTTCAGGAGCAATCTCGGATGGTCTAAAAATTAATCCTGAATTTCAACCTTCAGAATTTCATTTTCAATCTTAGAAACCGTGGTTAATTTCCCTTTTTCGAACATATCATCAAGCTCTTCTAAGGGAGTAGATAGCGCATCGGTTTTATAATTTTCGTAATCCACAAACCGGATTCCGTTTACCATTCGTGGGTTTACTGCCTTCCTGAATCTAATTCCGCCGTCATTCACAAAGAAACGATAGGCCAGGTAATCTATGGTAAAATCATCTTTTTCGATCCAGTACATGTAAATATCCTCGTGGTCTACTCCTCCACCCTGCTGCTCAAAAGTGACTTTGATCTCGTGGTAGACTTTGCCGTTGATGGTATCCTGCCCCACAAGTTCTTTAATTACCGCATCGTCATTCAGGCGAAAAGGCAATTGTACGAAATAATGCACCGCATTGACACTTTCGGCATAAGCTTCGGAAAGAGAATCAGATAAACTGAGCTGTTCCTCTCCCTGAAAGCGCCTAAAACCTTCGTTATTCAAGATGTCATCATAGGTAGTGTTCGTAGAATCGGTAATTCTTCGGGTGAGTTCAAACTTTCCGTTATTGCGGGTACTGGTGTAAATATTTTTCCGGAACCGGAATTCAATATTTGCTTTTTCATACTTCTCCCCTCCGGCGTTTTCAACAGCTTTTGCTATGATCTTATCGGCTTTAGATTGAGGAGCTTGTTCATTACAGGAAGCCAGGGACAGAACAAATAGGAGTACCAAGTATTTTTTCATGACGGGGGATTGTAAAGAAACAAAAATACCGAATCTGGGGCTCAAACTGAAATTAAAACTCCGCCTTTTAAGATTTCCCTAAAAACACGGGTAATTCGCCAAAGCTTATTATTTTTGTTGATATGAAGAACGACATCAACATTAAGAACCGAAAAGCCAAGTTTGAATACGAAATTCTTGACAAATATATTGCAGGAATAAAACTGGCCGGTACCGAGATAAAAGCTATAAGAGAGGGAAAAGCCTCTATAGCCGAGAGTTTTTGTGAGTTCTCCAACAGTGAATTATTTGTCATTAACATGACGGTGCAGGAGTATTCTCACGCCACCTACTTCAACCACGATCCCAAACACGCCCGTAAACTTCTGCTTAACCGCAAGGAGTTAAGAAAGCTGGAAAAAGAAGTGAAAAACTCCGGATTGACCATTGTTCCTCTCCGCCTCTTCATCAATGACCGCGGACTCGCAAAAATGCAGATCGCACTTGCCAAGGGTAAAAAACTTTACGATAAACGCGAAACCATCAAAGACAGGGAAAGCAAACGTAAACTTGATAGAATTCAGAAAGAGTATAGGTAAATTTTGTTGCGGGTTGCGGGTTGAAAGAGTTGCGAGTTGCGGGTTGCGGGTTCTACGTTTTGTTGCGAGTTGCGGGTTCTGTTACAGGTAACAGCTTCTTGTTCAATACTAATTCTCCCTACTCGTAATTGTTCAACTTATTTTTACTGAATACTGAAGAACTTAATACTGAACACTCCTTTCTGAGATCACTAGTATCAAATCTCTATTGATATTTTAACCTTTCCACCCAGTCCTTTTTCAACTATATCGTATAAAGTTTTTAAGGTGAGATTACTTCCGTTATTCTCAACCCGGGAAATATATGTTCTTTTTTTATCCACTAAATCTGCGAGTTGTTCTTGGGTTAGGTTTTTTTCTTCTCTTGCCTTTCTCAATAAAAGGCCTATTTTAAATGACTCAAAATCCCTTTCCAGCTCATCTCTCCGTTCAGTTCCTTTCTCTCCGTAGACGGTATCCTTTATATCTTTCCAACTTCTAGTTTCCATTGTCCTGGTTTTTATCTGCGTAATAGGACTGCATTAAATTAACAGCCTTGTCAATTTCCTTTTGAGGTGTCTTCTGTGTTATTTTTGTGAATCCATTGAGCAGGATTACAAGTTTCCCCTCATCGAAAAAGCAAAAAACCCTCCAAATATTTGTTCCTAATTTTATTCGGGCTTCATAAAGACCTTTGGCACCCTTTATTGATCTAAGATATGTTGAAGGAACTCTTTCATAAGTTTCGATGGTTTCAAGGACTTTAAATATCTTGTCCTGAACCCTTTCTGGTTGCGAAAGCAAGAATTCCTCAAAATAATACCTCCCTAACCTTTCGCATACAACCAAAGGTAACTTACAAGTTACAATTATACAAGATGATAATTATTTTTTAAACCTGTTACTGCACAATTTAAAACCGAACACTGCATACTGAAGAACTGAATACTGCCAACTGATCACTGAATACTGAATACTAATTCCTGTCTTCCAGCAACGGTACAAACCTGAAATTTCCGAATTCGGTTTTTTCAAATTCTGTTTCAGATTTTCTTTCCAAAAGTGTCATTATTTGAGTGTCTTTCCCCACGGGAATAACCATTCGGCCACCAATTTTTAACTGACTCAGTAAAGGATTCGGTACAAAAGGTGCACCAGCTGTTACAATGATCCTGTCAAAAGGGGCATAATCGGGCAGCCCTTTATAACCGTCACCAAAGGCCAGGTATCTTGGGCGGTATCCTATTTTTGAAAGAAAGAGCTTGGTGCGCTTAAACAATTCAAGTTGTCGCTCAATGCTGTAAACTTTTGCACCCAACTCACAGAGAACGGCGGTTTGGTAGCCACTCCCTGTACCAATTTCCAACACCATATCCCCTTTTTTTACCTGCAGTACTTCAGTTTGAAAAGCAACAGTATAAGGCTGGGAAATAGTTTGATCGGCAGCAATGGGAAAAGCCTTATCCTGGTACGCATGATCTTCAAAGCTGCTATCCATGAACAAATGCCGGGGAATTTTTTTAATGGCATCAAGAACTTTTTCATCCCTGATCCCTTTATCTTCCACGACTTTTGCCAATTGTAACCTCTTTCCCTGATGTTTGAGCGTATCCTTTCGCACCTTTTAAGTTTTGATGGCCAAAATTACATAAAGATTACCTCAGGTTAAAGAAAATTTGGGATTTGCCGCTTTTATTCACTCCTAATTGGCATTGGCTTTAGTCCAAGAAATGTTATTTTTGTTGAAAACCATTTATTATGCTCAAAGCCGGCGTCCTGGGTGCAGGACACTTAGGAAAAATCCATCTGCGTTTGCTCCAGGAATCTGAAAAATATGATCTTGTGGGCTTTTACGACATAGATGAGAACAGTGGCCGCAAGGTTCAGGAAGAGTTTGGATATAAATATTTCAACAATTTAGACGATCTCATAGCCGCCGTAGACGTGGTTGATGTGGTCACTCCTACCCTTTCTCACTTTGAAGTGGGCCAAAAGACCATTAAAGCAGGAAAACATTTATTCATAGAAAAGCCTATTACCAACACGGTTGAAGAGGCCGAACAGCTGGTTAAACTGGCAAAAGAATACAATGTTAAAGGCCAGGTAGGTCATGTAGAAAGATTTAATCCCGCTTTCCAGGCGGTTGCAGATAAGTTTGAGAACCCTATGTTCATCGAGGCCCATCGCCTGGCGGAATTTAATCCGCGGGGAACAGATGTGCCGGTGGTACTCGACCTTATGATCCATGACATAGATGCCATTTTAAGCGTGGTAAAATCTGAAGTTAAGGAGATACAGGCCAGCGGAGTTTCGGTTATTAGTGACACTCCCGATATTGCCAATGCACGGATTCTTTTTGAGAACGGTTGTGTTGCCAATTTAACTGCCAGCAGGATCTCCCTGAAAAACATGCGCAAATCGCGCTTCTTTCAACGGGACGCCTATATTTCTGTGGATTTTCTCGAAAAGAAATGCGAGGTCGTAAAAATGAAAGATGCTCCTGAAGTTCCCGGAGATTTTGATATGATACTTCAAAATGCCGAAGGTCTTAAAAAACAGATCTATTTTGACAATCCGGAAGTGAACCCGAATAATGCCATTTTAGAAGAACTAAATTCGTTTGCCGCCGCCATTGAGAACAACACCACGCCAATTGTGAGCCTTGAACAGGGAACACAGGCACTGCGTGTGGCAAAACAAATTATTAACTCATTTAACTAATATCTTTTATGAAAAATATTGCAGTTATTGGTGCAGGAACAATGGGAAACGGAATTGCCCATACTTTTGCCCAATTTGGTTATAAAACAAATCTTATAGATATTTCAGAAGAAAGCCTGGAGAAAGGGATGAAAACCATTTCGGGCAATCTTGACCGCATGGTTTCCAAAGAAAAGATCTCTGAAGAAGATAAAACCAATACCCTCAACAACATCACCACTTTTACACAGATTTCAGAAGGTGTAAAAAATGTGGATCTGGTTGTAGAGGCCGCAACAGAAAATGTTGATCTTAAACTGAAAATTTTCAAGCAGCTGGATGAAACCTGCGCTTCAGAAACTGTGCTTGCATCAAACACTTCTTCTATTTCTATCACAAAGATTGCCTCGGTAGTTTCAAATCCTGAAAGGGTAATTGGAATGCATTTTATGAATCCGGTGCCGGTAATGAAGCTGGTAGAGATCATTCGTGGTTATAACACCAGTGACGAGGTGACTTCAAACATCATGGAGCTTTCAAAAAAGCTGAAAAAAGAACCTGTTGAAGTAAATGATTATCCGGGGTTTGTGGCCAACCGAATTCTTATGCCAATGATCAACGAATCTATTGAAACCCTTTACAACGGGGTGGCCGGGGTTCAGGAAATTGATACGGTAATGAAACTGGGCATGGCGCATCCTATGGGTCCGCTACAACTTGCCGATTTTATCGGGCTGGATGTTTGTCTCTCTATTCTCGAGGTGATGTACAGCGGCTTTAAGAATCCAAAATACGCTCCCTGTCCTCTCCTGGTAAATATGGTGCAGGCAGTAAAACTTGGGGTGAAATCGGGAGAAGGTTTTTATGACTATTCTGAAAGCAGGAAAGCCGAAAAAGTCTCTGGCCAGTTTACCTCTTAAAAATGGCATTTTTAGAACTTATTTAATCAGCAGCATTTGGCAAAAATAATTCCTTTCAGGGCTGTACGGCCTTCCCGGGATAAGGTGGGACTTGTGGCCTCGAGACCATACCAGGAATATTCGGTGGAAGAAGTGAGATTTCAGCTGGAGCACAATCCATTTTCTTTTCTGCATATTATTAACCCGGGATATAAATTTCAGAAGGAAATATCGGGAAGTGAGCGGTTTCAGCTTGTAAAGAACCGCTACCTTGAATTTAAAGAAGAAGAAGTTTTTATTCAGGATGAAAAACCGGCATATTATATTTACAAAACTATTTCCCGGCACCAGGCTTACTGCGGAATTATCGCGGCCACAAGTGCACTGGATTATGAAAATAATGTGATCAAAAAGCACGAGGATACAATTTCTCAGCGGGAACAACTTTTTAAAGATTACCTGAAGACAGTAGGCTTCAATACTGAACCAGTGTTGCTCACTTACCCCGACAGCCCTGTGATAAATGAGATCACTACAGCGGTAATGCAGGAGCGGCCCGAATATGAGTTTTCTTCTTTGAATCGTGATGTACATTACATGTGGATTGTAGATGATCCTGATAAAACGGAACAAATTAGAAAGGAATTTGAGCGCATGGAAGCGGTTTATATCGCCGATGGCCATCACCGCAGTGCCTCGTCATGGCTTTTGGCAAAAGAGTCACGAGAAAAGAACCCCAATCACACCGGAGAAGAACCTTATAATTTCTTTTTGAGCTATATGATAGCCGAAAGCAACCTGCAGCTATACGAGTTCAACAGACTGGTTCGTGACCTTAACGGACTTGGGAAAGAGGAATTCTTAATTGAGCTAGACGAGTGGTTTCGCATAGAAAACAGGGGCACGCAATTTTATAAACCTTCCAAAAAACATCATTTTTCGATGTATTTGGATGGAGAATATTATTCGCTTTACCTGCGAAGAACAAACTATGAGTTTACAGATTCTCTAAGCAGCCTCGATCCTTACATCCTGTTTATAAAGGTACTCAGACCTATTTTGAATATTACAGACCTCAAAAACGACAATAGAATATCATATCTTCCCGGAAGAAATGAAACTTTTGACGTGAAAAAGGCTGTAGATGAAGGTGAATTTGCCGTTGGCTTTGGGATGTTGCCATTAACTATTGAAGAAATAAAGCAAATTGCAGATGCCGGGTTAACCATGCCCCCAAAAAGCACCTGTATTGAGCCAAAACTAAGAAGCGGTCTTACCGTGTATGAATTTTAGAGCTATGAACATTGCAGAGAACATCAAATCATTTAAAGCAGAAATTCCTGAAGAAGTCACTCTTGTTGCTGTTTCCAAAACCAAACCCGAAAGTGACATTTTAGAAGCCTATAACGCCGGACAAAGGATCTTTGGTGAAAACAAGATCCAGGAAATGACCGAAAAATGGGAAAACCTGCCTAAAGATATCAAATGGCACATGCTGGGCCACGTGCAGCGCAACAAGGTAAAATATATGGCAGAATATGTGAACCTTATTCATGCCGTAGATTCCCTGAAATTACTGAAGGAAATTGAGAAGCAGGCAAAAAAATACGACCGAACCATAGAGTGTCTTCTGCAAATAAAGATTGCCGAAGAAGACACTAAATATGGAATAGATGTTGATGAAGCAGACAGCATATTACAGTCACAAGCCTACCGCGAGATGACTCACGTTAAGGTGGTTGGATTAATGGGAATGGCTACTCTCACTGAAAAAGAAGAGAAGATAAAAAAGGAATTTAGTTATTTAAAGAGTACTTTTGATAACTTTAAGTCAAGGTATAACTCCCTGCATACTTTATCAATGGGCATGAGCGGCGATTATAAGATCGCAATTGAATGTGGAAGTACGATGATAAGAGTGGGAAGCGCCATTTTTGGCGAAAGAAATTACAATTAAGAGGAAATAGCATTTGTACGCAGTTTTAGACATAGAGACTACCGGTGGGAAATATAATGAAGAGGGAATAACTGAAATTGCTGTCTATAAATTTGACGGTCATCAAATCGTTGATCAATTCATTAGCTTAGTTAATCCTGAAATACCCATTCAGCCATTCGTTGTTGGCCTTACCGGCATTAATAATGACATGCTCAGGAATGCTCCTAAATTTTTTGAAGTTGCAAAGCGCATTGTAGAAATTACAGAGGGGGCTATTTTGGTGGCACATAATGCCAAGTTCGATTATCGAATTCTGCGCACCGAGTTCCGCAGGTTGGGTTTCGATTATGAGAGGCAAAGTCTTTGTACTGTAGAACTTTCCCAAAAACTTATCCCCGGTTTACCGTCATACAGCCTCGGAAAACTGGTGAGGTCACTCGGTATTCCCCTAAGTGACAGGCACCGGGCTACCGGTGATGCCCAGGCCACGGTCAAGCTCTTCAAGATGCTGCTTGCCAAAGATTCAGAAAAAGAGATTTTAAAGAGTTCGGTTCGCAATGCGCCAAAGCTGAAGATGAACACCAAACTGGTACAGCTGCTGGACGAACTACCTTCAATTACCGGGGTTTACTACCTGCACAATGAAGATGGAGAAATCATCTTTATTGGAAAAAGCAAAAATATCAAGAAAAGGGTAAACCAGCACTTCACCAGTGATAACAAGAAATCGCGGGAAATTCAGAAAGAAGTTGCTTCTGTAAGCTATGAAGCCACAGGAAATGAACTAAATGCTTTGCTCAAAGAAAATGAGGAAGTAAAGCGCAACAAACCCAAATACAATAGATCTACAAAACGCTCTCTTTTTTCTCATGCCCTTTACCAGGCCAAAGACAAAGAAGGTTTTATTCATTTGAGGATTGGGAAGATTGATGGGCGCAAGAAATACATTACGGCTTTTACCAACCTGCAACAGGCAAAATCTACTTTAGAAAAGATCCTTCAGGAGTACGAATTATGCCAAAGCTTTACCGGCTTTTACGAAGGCGCGGGCAGCTGCTTTAACTACAACATGAAAGAATGCCGCGGGGCCTGTGCGGGAGAAGAAGGCGCTTCAGAATATAATGAGCGGGTAGTAAAGGTGCTCGAGGCCTACAGCTATGAAAAGAAAAATATGCTGGTGATTGACCGTGGAAGGGATATTGACGAAAAGAGCGCATTATTAGTGGAAGAAGGTGAATTTAAGGGTATTGGATACTTCAACCTCAACTATCAGTTGAATAACCTGGAGATCATAAAATCGATCATTACACCCATGAAAAATGACCAGGATGCCCAGCAAATCATTCAGAATTATTTGAGGAAGAACAATCGTTTAAAGGTGATACACCTCGATTAAGATACCTAAACACCTGCTTCTTAGAGCCTCCATATTTTTCAGAGTTATTCGTGTTCGCCAAAAAAAGATTCTAAAAATGGCCTTTTTGAGACCTCTATCTGAGAATTTCCGAAGAAAACATTCTTTGCGCATAAATGAAAAATCTCCTGAAAAATCCTATTTTTAGGCTGTAATTCAATTTGCGTGGCCCAAACAAACATACCTTCCTGGAAAAGTAAACTTCATGAAATTATTTATGAAGCCGATACGCCTGCGGGAAAAGCTTTTGATATTGGTTTGCTCCTGGTAATTGTACTAAGTATTGTACTGGTTATGCTGGAGAGCATCCCCGGAATGAGTGACAAATACTACTGGCAGTTTTATACGGCCGAATGGATCATCACCATCATATTTTCAATAGAATACATGCTGCGGATTATTGTAATTAACCGGCCTTCCCGCTATATTTTTAGCTTTTACGGCATTGTAGACCTCCTCTCCACCCTGCCAACCTATCTGGCAATCCTGGGAGGCGGGCATAACCTGTTATTCGCTGTGAGGGCTTTGCGATTGCTGCGTATCTTCAGAATTTTAAAAATTACAAGGTACGTAGGGGAGTCAAACCGGCTCTTGCTTGCATTGCGTAACAGCCGCGCAAAGATCCTGGTTTTTCTGTATGCAGTGGTTATTTTATGTGTCATTATGGGAACGGTGATGTACCTGGTTGAAGGGCCCGAAAATGGTTACACCAGCATACCTACAGGCATTTACTGGTGTATTGTGACCCTTACCACGGTCGGCTTTGGCGATATTCACCCCGTGACTCCCCTGGGGCAGTTCATAGCCTCTGTGATCATGATTACCGGTTATGGCATCATTGCTGTTCCTACCGGGATTGTGACTTCGGAATTTAGCCGTGCCTCGGCAAGGGAAATTCCTGTAAACACTCAGGTTTGCCCATATTGTAATGAAACCAAACACCTCGATAAGGCAGAATACTGTCATAACTGCGGAAATCCCCTTAATGAATAAAAAATACCTCATTGCCGTTGTAGGCCCTACTGCCATTGGAAAAACATCTATGGGTATTGAGCTTGCCCGGCATTTTAATACTGAAATTATCTCGGCCGATTCAAGGCAGTTCTACAAAGAGATGCAAATAGGTACTGCGGTACCTTCTGAAGCAGAGTTAAAAGCTGCCAGACATCATTTTATTCAGCATATTTCTGTGGAAGAAGATTATTCTGTAGGAGATTTTGAACGTGATGCTATTCAACGTCTTCAGGAGTTATTTTTGAAGCACGACGTGGTGGTGATGGTTGGCGGCAGCGGACTTTATATTGATGCGGTAGTAAAAGGTCTAGATGAATTTCCGGAAGTAGATCCTCAAATCAGGCTTAATTTAAAGGAGGAATTGGAGCAAGAAGGACTTGGAAACCTTCAGGAGGAACTAAAAACCCTTGACACTGAATATTATTCCGAAGTTGACCTGCAGAATCCGCAACGGGTAATAAGGGCATTGGAAATTTGCAGGGGCACCGGGAAACCTTATTCAGACTTCAGAAAAAAGAACA
Source organism: Salinimicrobium sp. TIG7-5_MAKvit (assembly GCF_049569215.1). Taxonomy (GTDB): domain Bacteria; phylum Bacteroidota; class Bacteroidia; order Flavobacteriales; family Flavobacteriaceae; genus Salinimicrobium; species Salinimicrobium profundisediminis. Next base: position 3,750,603 of record NZ_CP145903.1, read on the forward strand.
CCAAAAACCGCTTTTTTGACACCTTATACGTGGGAATCTCTGCGGAACGCGAAATTATTTATGAACGCATTAACCGCCGGGTTGATATTATGATGCAACAGGGCCTTTTGGAAGAAGTAAAATCAGTTTTTATGAAGCGGGAACTCAATGCACTTAATACCGTGGGATATAAAGAAATTTTTAAATACCTCGATGCACAGTGGGATCTTGACACTGCGGTAAGTGAAATAAAAAAGAACACCAGAAGGTTTGCGAAACGACAACTCACCTGGTTTAGGAAAAATGAAGCTATCAACTGGTTTGATGCCGAAACGCCTCCCCAAGAGATCATCACTGCTATTCAGAAAAAAATTACTTTATAATTGCCCTTTTTAAGTACTCTCGCCCATTGGTGTAGATCACAAGCGGATATACTCCTGCCTGGTAAGCGCTTAAATCAAGCTGATAATTTGGAATGGGCTGGCTGTTGTCATATTGTTGCTCGCGAAGGAAGCGGCCTCTAAAATCAAATATTTCAATCCTGTTTATTTGCAGCCCGGGAGAAAGTTCGAAGCTTATCAAACCATCACCGGGATTGGGGTACATGATCAAAGAATCGCGCTCGGGTGCCGGAGACGAATCACACACAATCTGCGGATCTTCAACCATCACTTTTACTGTGCAGGAACCACTTCCATTCACGGTAGTATAGGAAAGTACCACTTCGTTTTCTCCCAGGTCTTCACAGGTAAAAATAGATTGACTCACATTATAAGCGCCGCTCATACCTCCAGTAAACAAGTCCTGCGGCTGTAGCTGGGCACTTCCATTGGCATTTAAAGCAAGTACAAAAAGTGCTTTACACTCAATACCCGAAGGATTTTCTTCATATGGCTGCACCAGGATAGGTGTCTCGCAGATATCAACATTTCCGGAATTATCTGTCACGGTAAGCAGCAGCTGCTGCTGCCCTACATCGGCGGTGGTAAAAGAGGTGCGGTTTAGGCTCATTGAGGTAATTCCGCAATTATCTGTAGAGCCAGCACCAAAGTTTTCGGGAGAAAGGGTTGCTGTCCCATTTGCACCCAGGGTCAACACATAGTCGGCCTTACAATGGGCAACAGGTGCAATGTTATCCTCTACCACTACCTTTATTTCGCAGGTTTGAGAGGGGTCATCTAGTTTGGAAAATGTAATATAATTGGTACCCAAATCTTCACAGGTATAAGTGTTTTCCCCATAGAAATCAATACCCGAAGGTTCTCCGTCAAACAAATCTTCGGCCTTTAAAATGGCATTTCCGTCGTTGTCCAATTGAAGAATGACTTCCTCTACACAATCGAGATCACCGCCTGTACCCATAAAAGGCCTCACATTTACGACAACCTCACAGAAATCTGAGTTTCCGGAAGCATCAGTGACTGTAAACCGCACCGTCTGAGTGCCCACATCTTCGGTGGTAAAATTGCTTTTGCTCAAAGACATATCTTCAATCTTACAATTATCGAGAGAATTGAGGTCTACATCCTCAACAGATAATTGCCCCTGACCGTTGGCATCCAGTACAAGATCAATTTTGGAAATACAATTTACCCGGGGTGCCAATTTATCAACAACGGTCACTTCTACTTCACAGGTTCCGGTGTATTGGCCGTTATAAGTAGCAGTGATCATTTGAGGCAGACCAATATCATCACAGGTAAAATCCTTTTTACTCAATTCGAGCTGGATGTCTTCCTCTTCGCCGGTATAGGTGAGATTTAATTCTTTATACCCATTTTGATCAAGTTCCAATTCAACTGCATCTACACATCCAATATCTGTAATAGGATCATAAGGTACCACATTGACGGTAGCCTCACAGGTTTCTACATTTCCATTCACATCTTCTACGGTTACCAGGATATCATTCTCTCCCACATCTGAAGTCTCAAAGCGGCTTTTGCTCAGGCTTACGTTGTCTATTCCGCAATTGTCTTCTATAGAGGATAACAATATTTCGGGCGGAATTACCCCGAAGCCATCTGCGTTCAGGTGAATTTCCAGGTCATTGCGGCAGGTAATGATGGGTTTGTCGTCATCAACCGGATCAACCATAAAGGAACATTCGACGGTTTCGACGCCTTCAGTCGCAGTAAGTGTAATTTCTGTTCTGCCGTAAATCAGGGTGCCTGCAGGAGGATCCTGAGTTATTTGAGCTGTGGATGAATAAACAGTCGCTGAACTAGTGTAATCTGGAAGCTCAAAGGCACAGTTGTCTCCAAAAGACGGAGTGCTGGTTGCAGGACAGATAATCTCTAAAGGATCTGGATCTCCAGGCAATACAAGCTGAACTTCAAACTCACAGCTATCTTCGTTTCCATCGACATCTGTTACTGTAAGAATGATGGTGGTATCTTCTTCAATGACTGTTCCTTCTCCAGGACTTTGAGCTACCGTAAATTGCTCACAGTCGTCTGTGACATTAGCAAGACCCCTATAATCAGGGAGCGAAAAACGACCTACTGAATCGGCATCTTCTGTTTGATCTCCCGGACAGGAAATAATCAACTCCGCCTGATTTATCAGGTTTACTTCAAATTCACAAAAATCTGTAGCTCCATCCAATGTAGCCGTTAAACGAATGGTTGTCTTGTCATCCACAACCGTTCCCTCTGCAGGGGATTGAGTAATGGTAGCACCGGGACTGGCAGAAGCCAAAGGTGTATAATCAGGAATACTGAAATCGCAGCTTCCCTGGATATCCTCCGTTTGATCCCCGGAACAAGTGATCTCCAATGGGTCCAGGTTCTCTATAATTAGTTCGACTTGGCATGGAGTAGATTGGTTATCTTCACCGGAAGCATCATTATCGTAAGCATAGATTCTAAGAGTTGTATTCGAGAATATTTCCTCTCCCGCTTCCGGGACTTGAGAGTATGTTATAATCGCGTCGTCACAATTATCGACTGCATTTACTTGACTTAAAAGATTAGGAACAAAAAACCTATCGTCGACAGCTTCAATTTTAAGGGAATCTGGTGGGCAGGCATTGAAAACAGGGGCTTCCTCATCATCAACAATAATGGTTAAAATACAAGTTGCAAAATTACCGGAAGGATCTGTAGCCTTGAATTCAATTTCAGTTTTTCCTACTGGGAAAAAGCTTCCTGAATCAGGACCATCATTGGATAAGCTCCAGTTTCCTGAATTATCTGTGACTTTAGGACCAGGAAAAGTAACCCTTACCTCACATTCTCCTGGGTCGACCAACACCGGTATGTCGCCAGGGCAGGTAATGACGGGATCTTCATCATCTATTACGGTTACTGTAAATTCGCACGTAGTAGTTCCCGCTGTATTTACAGCTTCAAAAATAACAGTAGTTGTACCAATTGGAAATTCCTCCCCCGAACCGAGTTCACTTAACAGTTTTACCTCTACCCATCCATTTTCATCTGATGCAGTAGGATTAAAATTAACTACTGCTCCAGGTTTTCCAGGATCAGTTGAAACATTCAAATCTCCACAATTAAAAAAATCCGGAGGGGTCAAATCTTCTTCTTCAGAGGGCAACACGGTGATTTTAAATTCACAGGTGCTTTCATTTCCAAAGCTATCTGTTGCCGTAAACTCTATTCGATGAGTTCCAACTAAAAATTCACTTCCTGAAGAATCCCCAAAAGTTTGCTCAACTGTAGCCGAACAATTATCTGTAGCCTCTGCATCATCAAACTCTACTTCTGCAAAATTATTCCCTGCTTCTGCGGTTACTTCAATATCTTCCGGACAAGTTATTGTAGGGCCTTCAAGGCTGTCAAATGTTGGGATTCTATTATATATTTCCAATTCAAAATTTAAACCAAGAGGGATGCCCAAAAAAGTAGTTACCGTTGCATTATTGACAAACATTTTCTCACAATTATTAAAGGCAAGGTCTATCGGGAAATCTAATTCTTCCTTATAAAAATCCTCATACCCTCCTACAGGAGTAAATATTTTAATTCCAAATGCATTATCTCTAATACCTTGATTAATATCTAGCGCTATCTGAATAGCCTCTGTTTCATCTATACTTTGAAAATTTATAAACTGTCCAAAATCTATTCTTCCTGCATATTCTATTACATGAATAAAATCAAAAGAATCTATTACTAAACTTCCGGGCGATTGAATATTTGACAACCTTCTATCAAAATTCAAATTTTCATCAAATATAAGTACTGCCGGATCTTCGTCCCCAGCCTGACTCACAAAGACTAAACCTTTTGAATTAACAGCTATACGATAAGGTATTTCAACATCTGAATCATTATAATTTGTTCGAAGACCGGTTTGTTTACTAAAGATGGAAATTCTACTAAATTCGCTTCCCTGTTCCGGGCCTTGTGAACCATCATAATATTCGGCTATATAAATATTCTCTGAATCAACATCAATTCCCATAGGCCGGTAAAAACCAGTACCAATAACCCGATCAGGATTTCCTTCTGGATCAAAAACTCTTATTTTGCCTTGGCTTGAAACCGGATCATTGTCTGAATAATCGATAATATAAAAGTAGCCCTGCTCATCAATTGCAAAATCAAGAGGTGCATCCAATTCTCCCCCGGGAATAAAATTGCCGTCCATTAAGGTTCCATCAGTGGATCTTTGATCAACTCCGTTGCCAAATGACAAAGTATAAACAAAATCTTCAGAATCTGTATCTACGGAAATGATAATATCCTCTGGATTACTTACACCGACACTTCCCACATTGCTGACATCATCCCAGTCATAAACTGGAACTTCATCAGCAGGATTCTGTCCCAATAAAGAAAGACCACCACAATTCAGAAGAAAAAAAAGAAGAAATAACCTTTCAAAAATGGCATTTTTGAGCCCTCTTGTATTTTGGTCACAACCAAAAAAATGCCGCAGGAGTACGGCAGTAAAATGACATTTTTGGATGGCATGAAGTCTCCTCATTTAGTGCAGGTTACACGCAAATATAAGTAAGTAAACGAAGACCCCCGGGCAGGAAAATGTTAACATGTAAATATGAGGACGTTGCTGCAGCTTAACTGCAGCAAGGCCCAAATACTTAGAAACTGAAATCTAATATGTTAACTCTGTGCTTCTTCTTTATTTCTTATAACAAGCCTGAATCCTTCTCCATGAATGTTAAGGATCTCAACGTTCTCATCCTTTTTAAGGTATTTACGTAGCTTGGCAATATAAACATCCATACTTCGGGATGTAAAATAGTTGTCGTCTCTCCAAATTTTTGTTAGTGCAAGCTCTCTTGGCATAAGATCGTTCTCATGTAAAGCGAGCAGGCGCAGCAATTCATTTTCTTTTGGAGAAAGTTTTGAAGGCTCTTCATCCCTAAAAGTGAGAAAGCGGAGCTTTGAATTGAGGTGAAAATCCCCAATCTGGAATTCAAACTGCTTGCTATCGGCCACACTATCTGTAGCTTTACGCTGCATAATGGCTTTGATCTTCATAAGCAGTACCTCACTGTCAAAAGGCTTGTTGAGGTAGTCATCTGCCCCTACTTTGTAACCTTTCAACACATCTTCTTTCATTGCTTTCGCAGTTAAAAAGATAATTGGCACTTCTTCGTTCTTTTCCCGTATTTCTTTGGCCAGGGTGAAACCATCTTTATAAGGCATCATTACATCAAGAATGCAAAGATCAAAATCGTCTTTTTTAAATTTTTCAAATCCTTCCATTCCATTCTTGGCATGAGTGACCTCATAATCGTTCATGGCCAGGTAATCTTTTAATACCGTTCCAAAGTTTGGATCGTCTTCAACTAGTAAAATCTTCTTATTTTCAGTTTCCATAAATTAAGATATTAGTGGTAGTTTAATTATAAATGTACTTCCTTTTCCTTTTTCACTTTCCACGCTAATTTGTCCGTGGTGATCATCAAGGATACGCTTTGCATAGGCAAGACCCAGGCCGTGGCCTTTCACATTATGGATATCGCCCGTATGCTCACGATAAAACTTCTCAAATATTTTTTTCTGCACAGGTTTCGTCATTCCGCTTCCCTGGTCACGCACCTTCATTACAATGTAGTTCTTTACATTCTCGGTATAGATATCAATCTTTGGTGTATCTGGAGAATATTTTACTGCATTGTCCAGCAGGTTCACTATTACATTGGTAAAATGGGTTGGGTTTGCCAAAATGGAAGCCCTTAAAGCCCCAAAATGGGTTTGCACATACCCTTGTTTGTCTTCTATTATTAGCTCTACATGGGTGATTGCTTCTTCAATCAACTCATGTAAATCAAGTCTTTCTTTTTTAAGGTCCAGTTCGTTCTTTTCGAGCCGGGAAATTCGCAATACGTTCTCTACCTGGGCGTGCATCCTTTTATTCTCATCCCTTATCATGCGGTGATAATGCGCTACCTTTTCGGGGTTGTTCATCACCTTCGGATTCTTAATAGCATCAAGCGCCAAATTTATTGTAGCAATAGGGGTTTTGAACTCATGCGTCATGTTATTAATAAAATCCGTTTTTATCTCGGATATCTGTCTTTGCCTTATCAACTGAGAGAGCGCACTGGAATAAGCTATCACAATAATAAGTGTAAAAATAATTGATAAAGCCGCCATCAAAGTAATGGAAGACAATACAACCTGTTTCTTTTCAGTGAAATTTACGAACAATTGGTAATTGTTACTGCTATTTCCCGAAGTAAAAATAGGCACCCTGTAAGTGGTCCTGGCATCAAGTTCAAAATTATCTGACTGTACCTTGGTAGCCAGGCCATTACCGTAAATACCGTATTCAAAAGAGGTATTCATCCCCCTGTTGCTTAGCTCCGTCTGGATCAAATCTTCAAGGTATGACCTGGAAACCCGCTCATGCAGAGGTTTCCTGCTCGTATATTCGCTCACAGTGGAACGGATAAATTCCTTCTCTACATCTTTCATCCTAAAGATGCGGTTGATCCTGCCAGTGGTAGAAAGCATATTCTCATTCATACTGTCGTTCTCCACCAGCTTTGACACCTTCCGGTTAATCAACTTTTTAAACTGAACGGTATCAACAGATGCATCCAGAAAAGCGGTAGAAAGCTTAAAATCTTCCTCTAAACTTCCCTGTGAAGATAGGTAAACATCATCTGAGAATTCTTGCTGTTCTTCAAATATTTCGTTTATAATAGCGCTGTCTGCCTGCGCGCCCAAACTGTCTACCAATTCCTGCATCGCGAAATAGTAGTTCTCCAGCTCCTTATTCTCTACCTCATTAGCTACTCTTCGCAGTATCTGTTTAGCATTAAAAGAAAACTGCTTTTCTTTGCTCTCAACTGTATTTTTTATCCAAAATCCCTGAACAAATATAATTCCTGTAAGAGAGAGGCTCATAAGAACCACCAAAAGAAAAAATATCTTTTTGTTCATATCTTCAAAAGTATGATTTTAACATTTAGCCAAAATACCCTTTAACCAAAAGTTAACAAAAGAAATCCAGTATTTACGCGCTCTAGACGAGGGTTTCATGTAGTTCATGCACTGCTTTACGGGTGCTGGAGAGCTCCTTATTTTCGATGATAAAGTCGGCAAGTTTCGCCTTTTCTTCATCACTCCACTGGTTGTTCATTCTGGCTTCGATTTCTTCGAGCGTAGATTTGTCGCGTTTTTTGAGCCTTTCAATCCTTCGATCTAAAGGGGCCGTGACAAGGAGATTGAAATCGCACTTTTTATATCCCCCGGATTCAAACAGAATGGCTGCTTCATAAATCACATAGGGTGCCACCTGCTCTTCTTTCCAGGATTCAAAATGCCGGGCCACAGCAGGGTGTATAATAGCATTTAATTGTTCAAGTTTCCCGCGGTCTCCAAAGACTTTTGAAGCAATATATTTTCTTTCGGGCAGCCCATTTATATAGCTGAGTTCTCCAAAAAGTGCTTGTACGGCCGATTTCACCTCACTGTTACTAACCATTAATAGTTTAGCTTCATCATCAGCTATAAAAACCGGAATACCAAGTTCTTTAAAGAAACCTGCAACAGTAGTTTTTCCACTTCCAATTCCTCCCGTAAGTCCTACTACTTTCATTTTTTGATAATAAACTGAATTCTCTTCTCATTAAGCCGAAGGTTTGAGGTGAAGTCGGGTTTTTTGATCACCTGGGGAATGAGGAAATCCTGCTCGCCCCTCACCTCGTTGAAATCTACCACCACTCTAAAATCTGAAGCTGTTACTTTATTAAACTCCTTCAGGTTGACCTGGTAGAACAAAACCACTTCCTTAGGAAATATCACCACATTAAGCCCTCGCGGCACATTCATAATTTCAATAGGCACCTGCACCTTTCCTTCAGTAAACTTTTCAACATCCAGGCTATATTCCACTTTATTCTTGTAAAAAGTAACATTTGGTAGTGCAGTAGTATCAAGATATACTGCACCTTCTCTATCGTTCTTTACTTTTGAAAGTGTAAGCGGCTCGGTAAGAAGCCTCGAAAGTGTGTCTAAAACGTTATCTGGGCCGCTCACCATAATGGAGTCGGGTGTAAACTGAAGATCACTTACAGCCGAATATCCGGCGGCGTACTCAATATTACTTCGGAAGATCACCGGCAGCCTTTTTTCCTGTTTCTGTTCAAAATTCACGGTGAGCACCTCTTTCAGGAATTGGTTATTATCCATATCAAGCTCCAGTTGAGACTGAAGCTGAGCCCTGTTTTCAATAAGATCGTACACCAGGTTACCGTCATCTACATGGGCCTGTGCAAGGTCTATAGTTATGGTGGGTGCAAAAAGTGAGAACCAGGCAACGGTAAAACCATTCTCCTGCACTCTTAACTGAAGGCTTTCAGGATTGTTGAGCAGCAGTTTATCTGGCGGCACGTTCACATACTCCACAGGAATTTCTATCACTTCACTGTACTGCTTTGAAAACTGCACAAAGATCCAGATCACGATCGCAAAGAAGAGGAAGAACAAAAATGAATTGAAGTCGGTTTTCTTAAACCGCGCCTTTGTAACCGTTTTGAACCTATTGAGCATGTTTAAAAAATAGCTTTGGAAACCTCTCTTCCGGATCCATGTTGAACATCCTAAGATAGCAGGTTGACTTGCAGAAACCAAACCCATAACCCAGAAATTGTACGAGAGCAGCTACAATAGAAAAACCTGCAATTTTAATACTGCCGTTACGCACCAAAGAATGAAAAAACAGAACCAACAGATACACCACATACACCCACAAAGGCAAATACCATCCAAAAAAGGCAAAAATCGCAGCTGCCACAAGCCCAAAACTAAATAAAGTGGGAAACCAGTACGTGATCTTAGCCGACTCCGGGTGCCACTTATTCAAAATTGGCCTTACCATCCCAAATTTATTCACCTGCCGGTAAAACTTCTCCCAGTCTATACGCCGCTTGTGGTACACGAAAGCTTCCGGAAATAATCGGCTTGAAAAATGCCCTTTTTGAAGCCTAAGTACCAGGTCGGGATCTTCGCCGGGGTGAATCCTTCCGAAGCCACCACTGGCAAGAAACGCTTCTTTTGACAATCCCATATTAAAGCTGCGGGGTTCAAATTTTCCCAGCATCTTCTTTCCACCTCTAATTCCGCCGGTAGTCAAAAAAGAGGTCATGGTATAATTTATTGCCTTCTGCAGGTCACTAAAGCCTTCATGAGCGGCATCGGGGCCGCCAAAACAATGAACAAAACCCTGCTGCAGCTCTTTTTCAACTTCAGAAAGATAATGAGGCGGTAAAAGCACATCAGAATCCAGGATCAAAAAGTAATTTCCGGCAGCGCGGGCCATTCCGTAGTTACGGGAATCACCGGGACCTGAATTTGGCTTTTTAAAGTAGCTGATCTTCAGCACCCCGGCATATTGCTGCACCACTTCTTCCGAAGAGATTGTAGAACCGTCTTCTACGATCACCACTTCAAAGGCTTTGCCGTAGTCGAGTTCACCCATACTTTGCAGCAGCTCCCTGATCTCGGCCGGGCGATTGTAAACGGGAACAATAAAGGAGAAGTACAGCTTCATAGCACAAATGTATTAAAGAAAGTGGGACAGGCACCAAAAAATAAGAGGCCTCAAAAATGACATTTTTAAGACCTCTTACTATCGATATTTGAACTAGCTTACTCTCCTTTTCCCTTTACAAAAGCTTCCATCACCTGCTGGCTCACTCCCATATTGGAGAAACCACCGTCGTTGAAAAGATTTTGCAGGGTAACTCTTTTTGTAAGGTCTGAAAACAGGGTCACAATATAATTTGCACAATCCATTCCTGTTGCGTTTCCAAGCGGTGACATTTCATCGGCATAAGCGATAAATCCGTCAAAACCTTTCACCCCGGTACCTGCAGTAGTAGGCGTGGGCGACTGGGAAATGGTGTTCACCCTTACTTTTTTCTCTTTTCCGAAGAAATACCCAAAACTACGGGCAATAGATTCAAGATATGCCTTGTTATCGGCCATATCGTTATAATCTGGGAATACTTTTTGGGCAGCGATATAAGAAAGCGCCATAATGCTTCCCCACTCGTTCATGGCGTCCTTTTTATAAAGGCTCTGCATGGTTTTATGGAAAGATACAGCCGATACGTCCCAACCTTTAGTGGTGAAATCGTAATTCATATCGGTGTAATGATTCCCTTTTCTAACATTGACCGACATTCCAATTGAATGCAGTACAAAATCGAGTTTTCCCCCAAGAATTTCCATGGCTTTATCTACAAGATTGTCCAGGTCTTCTACACTTGTAGCATCTGCAGGGATGATTTGCGAATTTGTCTTGTCGGCAAGATCTTTAATATTTCCCATTCGCATGGCAATAGGCGCGTTGGTAAGTACAAATTCTCCTCCTTCTTCATGTACACGCAAAGCGGTTTTCCAGGCAATAGAGTTTTCGTCTAAGGCTCCAAAGATGATCCCTTTCTTTCCTTTAAGTAGATTATATGACATGGTTTGGTTTTATAGTTTTTATTAAGCGGGTAAATATAATAAACATCTTTTAATTCAGAAGCGCTTTCGCATGGGCGACGGCAGAATCGCTAATGTTTTTGCCACCCAGCATCATGGCCAGCTCTTCAACCCGCTCTTCTCCCCTGAGTTCCTTAATGTTGGTAATAGTGCTGTTAACGGCATCTTCTTTATAAATTTTGAAGTGCCTGTCCCCTTTTCCGGCAATTTGCGGAAGGTGTGTAATAGCAATAACCTGCATGTTTTTTCCCATTTTTTGAAGAATACCGGCCATCTTTTGAGCAATATCGCCCGAAACCCCTGTATCTATCTCATCAAATATAATGGTAGGCAACTTGCTGTAAGTGGCGAGTATACTTTTCACCGCCAGCATAATTCGCGACAATTCCCCGCCCGAAGCAGCCTTTTTAATATCATTGTAGCTCCCGCCTTTGTTGGCCGCCAGCAACCAGTTGAGTTTATCCTGCCCGTTGTGAAAAAAGTCTTTTTGCTGCTCCAGCTCAATTTTTAGTGTAGCGTTTGGCATTCCAAGATCGGCAAGTATGGTCTCGATTTCCTTTACGAATTTTGGGATCACACTTTTTCGGGCCGCGTGTAGATCTGTTGCTATTTTATGCAGATCTTCTTTCTTTTCTGAAATGGCTTTTTCTGAATGTGCTATTTCTTCTTCGGCATTTTCTGAAACTGCTACTTTCTTTACAAGTTCTTCTTCGATTTGCTTTAGTTCTTCTACAGTAGCAACAGCGTGCTTCTTCTGAAGGTTATACAACACCTGAAGCCTTGCATTCACCTGCTCCAGCTCTGCCGGATTAGCCTCCACCTTATCTAAAGCCGATTCGAGTTCGGTAGCTATATCATCTAATTCGATATTAAGGCTTTGCAGCCGCTCAAAAAGCTGCTGGTAATTACCTGAAATGCCCGAAATGCGCTGCAAATTGTTCTTTGCTTCCCTTAAAGCGGCGGCGGCACCAATCTCTTCCTGCTGAATGTGATTTACAGCACTTCCCAATTGATCGGTAAGTTGCTCTACATTGCTCAGCTCTTCATAGCGCTCTTCAAGTTCTTCCTGCATTCCTGTTACCAGCTTTGCCTGCTGCAGTTCGGTGAGCAGAAAAAGGTTGTAATCGTATTCTTTGGTAGCCTGCGCCTGTTCTTCCCGCAACTGCTGTAGCTGCTTTTGAAGCACCCTGAGCTGCTGCATTTCGGCCTGATACAGCTTGAGTCTGGAAGCATTTGCCGCCAGGGAATCGATGACCAGGAACTGGTAATCGTTATCACCCAGGCTCAAAGTCTCGTGCTGACTGTGAATATCGAGCAGTCTTTCCCCGAGCACCTGGAGAGAAGAAAGATTTGCAGGCGTATCGTTTATAAATGCCCTGCTCTTGCCGGAAGGAAGAATCTCCCTCCTTATAATAGTTTGTGTTTCAAAGTCGAGATCTTCTTCGGTAAAAAGGGCTTTTAGATCATAAGAAGAAATGTTGAAGCTTCCTTCAATAACACATTTCTTTTCTTTGTCCCTTATTGCACTGTAGTCGGCACGCTTACCCAAAAGAAGGGAAAGAGCCCCGAGCATAATAGATTTACCCGCCCCGGTTTCTCCTGTAATTATTGTAAAACCACTTTGAAGATCCATTTGGATATCTTCAATTAGAGCGTAATTTTTTATAGAAAGGCTTGTAAGCAAGAGAATGAAAATTTTGGTTAAAGATAAGGCAAAATTCTATGGGCAGTAAGCAATTAACAGGGAGCAAATTTAAAAGAATCAAATGGCAGGCACCAAATTTGGCAGATTAATTTCCGAAGAAAAAAATCATCCCGACAAAGAAGGAATTTCTTCTGAAAGAATCCAATCCTCTCAAAAATGGCAATTTTAGCTACTATATTGGCGCGGAATTGTAATCCGTGCCGAACTTATAACCAAAAATAGAGGCTCGACTCCGCTCGACCTGACTGATCATATAAATTTAAAAGGAACAACAATCAGTTGGCGCGGATTTGTAATCCGTGCCGAAACTATTAATATATAATATTAGACCATCTTTCAGAAAAAGTAGGAGCGAGATTGTTGAGGGCTTCTACCACCTCCCGGGTGTTTACCCGAGGGCCACCACTAAAGATTTGTTCCACTTCGTCGGCCTTGGCATCAAAAAAAGTACGGAGTAAAAGTGAGTTGGGTCGGCGGCTATTCATTCGCTGCAAATCCATTATTGCCCCGGCCACGGCTTCCTTCCCCTCTTGAGGAGACATGTGCATTACATCTAAGCCATTGCGGTGATAAGCGTAAAGCGCATCGCGATAACCCGAATATGTGTTTGACAGTAAATTGGCGTTGAGCTGGTAACGGGATCTATTGCCGTCTGTGCCTTTCCAGCCACTGTAAGAGCTCTGCTGTGCAGTACCCACAACCTGGTTGGCTGTTTGAAAATAAGGCGTTCCTCCCTGTTTACTAAAGGTATCGGCATCAAGACCCAGAATGGTATACACATAGAAACCAATTACCGAAACCAGGTTTGAGTCAAATTGATTGGGACTAAATTCAAGCGGCTCATATTCGGAATAATTAAAAGCCAGCTGCTCATCGTTGAAGTTAAATACAGGCGTGATCATTGTAGAACCAAAAACAGGACGGGACGACTGCACCTGAATGCTTCCTGAAAATTTATTGCCGTCATAGCTGCTGATGTTGATGAACATGCTGCAGTTAATACGCTCCTGCGGAAGAAATTCCCTGTCTGTCCAGCGCGTTTGATTCACAAACTCACTAACGGCATTTTGCAGGGTCTTAAATACCGATGCATTTGCCTGGCCAGTTTGTTCAGAATTCACCACAACCTGGCAATTTAGCTCCTGCGCCCCTACGGCAAGGCTGAAACAAAAGACACACAAGAAAAGAATTATTCTATTCATCTATTAACAGGATTATTTCATTCAGGATATCCTGAGCCACTTCTCTTTTTGACTTCAATGGAAAAGCTTTTACTTTCTCATCCTTAAAGAGGATCTTTACTTTATTGGTTTCAGACTTAAAGCCTGCACCCAAATCGTTCAGGGAATTGAGAACAATAAAATCGAGGTTCTTTCTCTTTAACTTCCCACTTGCATTTTCCTCTTCATTTTCAGTTTCCAAAGCAAACCCAACCAGTAGCTGATGCTTTTTCAATTCTCCGAGGGAGGCTAATATATCAGGATTTTTTACCAGCTGAAGCTCCATAGTCTCTGCCGACTTTTTGATCTTTTGAGAAGCCGAAATCTTCGGACGATAATCAGACACTGCAGCTGATGCAATAGCAATATCTACTTCAGAAAAATGATCTGTAGCAGCTTTGTACATCTCTACAGCGCTTTGTACTCTAATCAGCCTTATATCTTCATTGGGGTTCTCTAAATGTGTAGGCCCAGAAATCAAGGTGACTTGAGCTCCGGCAGCATGTGCAGCCGCAGCGAGTTCAAAGCCCATTTTTCCGCTGGAATGATTACCTATAAAACGTACAGGATCAATAGCTTCGTATGTTGGCCCCGCAGTAATTAGTACCTTTTTGTTGTAAAGGGGAAGATTTTCAGCAAGATGATTTGTAATGAACTTGACGATATCTTCGGGCTCGGCCATACGGCCTTCGCCAGTTAGGCCGCTAGCCAACTCCCCCGAGGTAGCCGGGATCATAATATCTCCAAATGACCTGAGACTTTCAAAGTTCTCTAAAGTAGAAGGATGCTTATACATATCAAGATCCATAGCCGGGGCGAAATAAACCGGGCACCGCGCAGAAAGATAGGTAGCAAGTAAAAAATTATCGCTGTGCCCCTGTGCCATTTTTGAAAGGGTATTGGCAGTAGCAGGTGCAATAAGCATAAGATCGGCCCAAAGGCCCATTTCCACGTGATTGTTCCATTCATCATTATCGTCTTCCTCTTTGGTAAAAGAAGAGATAACTGCATTTTTGGAAAGGGTGGATAAGGTAAGAGGGGTAACAAATTCTTTGGCTGCAGGGGTCATGATCACCTTCACCTGCGCCCCGGCCTTAACAAACAGCCGTACCAGAAATGCTGTTTTATAAGCGGCTATACCCGCGGTAACGCCGAGAAGTATTTTTTTGCCGCTTATTACAGACATAGCTTTTTATTCTTCGCTCTTAGTGTTGCGATAGTAGATTTTCTCTTCCAGCCACTCCTGAACCGCAAGTGCATGTGGTTTAGGTAGTTTTTCATAGAATTTAGAAACTTCGATTTGCTCCTTGTTTTCAAAGATTTCATCAAGGCTGTCGTTGTAAGTAGCAAATTCATCAAGCTTTTCAAGAAGTTCTTTCTTGATCTCTCCGTTTATTTGCGTAGCTCTTTTAGAAATAATTGAGATCGCCTCATAAATATTGTTAGTAGTAGAGTCGATCTTGTTCTTATCAAGCGTCGTAGTGTTTAGTGGAGCATCCGTTCTCTTTAGATCTATCATATTCTCGTCTCAGATTTATAATTGTTGTTCTTTTGTTTCAATGTCTTTTAAAGCAGTATTGGCCATCTCAATATATTCTCCTTCGGGATAATATCTCTGGTAATCTTCAAAATATTCCCGTGCATTTGCAAGCCTTTCGGGCATGGCATAAGCGTAGCTGTTGATGGCGTAAAGATAAGCCGACTCAAACTTGTAATACAGGGCCTTTTCTCTAAAGGGAGAACCCGGGTATTGAGAAATAAAATTATCAAATGCAGTTATTGCCGCAACATAACTTTCTGTATGGTGATACTGTTTGGCAATTTCGTATGTTTTTCGCTCCAGCTTTACCCTAAGCTCTGTGGCCAGCTTATTAGCTTCATCCATTCTTTCACTTTCGGGAAAGCGGTTAATGAACTCCTGCATTTTACTAATCCCCTTTATGGTTTCAGTTTGATCAAGATAGTATGCCGGCGAAAGGAAGTAGTAACTTTTTGCTCCTTTAAAAGCAGCCTCTTCGAGCTTTTCACTTTCAGGATAACTTTCCACAAACCGCTCAAACTGGTAGCCTGCCAGGAAGTAATCATTAAGTTCATAATAAGTATCAGCAAACATGAAGGTAAGTTTCTGGCCCTGTGGCTTACCTCTGAACTCGGGCACCAATTGCTCAAACAGCCTGAGTGCTTTCCTGTATTTTCTTCGGGAGTTCCCCTCGCCTGCCTTGGCTTCGTTGTACAGGTTCTCTGCAGTTGAATATTTTAGACCGATATCTTTACTTTTTAAAACCTTTTGGTATTCACCACAAGAGGTAAAGAGGAAAATTACACTTAATAATAAGATTACTTTTTTCATCCTGAATTTTAACATCTGGCAAAAATACTCTTTTCTGCTTTATTATAAAAACTTTAGTTCCAGCATAAATTCGCCTTAAACCAAAGGATTTCTGCCGGTTTATGAATTAGAAATTACCTAAAAAGGTTTCGATTTTTTCGTTTAGTTTTTCAGTTGAAGAAACCAAAGGCAGCCTTAGCTTGTTCTTTCCAATTCCTTTCATTTGCAACAGCGCCTTTATCCCTACAGGATTTCCTTCAGCAAAAATAAGATCTATAGAAGGTGCCACTTTATAATGTAACTGGTAAGCTTCATCTACTTTTCTTTCAAGGCCTAGGCGCACCATTTTAGAGAACTCGGCCGGAAGCCCCTGGCCAATTACCGAGATCACCCCGTGGCCCCCGGCAAGAACCATAGGCAATGTTACCATATCATCTCCCGAGATCACTAAAAAACCGGCGGGTACCGCATCAATAATCCTCATAGCCTGCACAATATCTCCCGCAGCTTCTTTGATCCCAATAATATTTTCAACCTGCGACAGTCGCTTTACCGTCTCGGGCAGCATATTAGACCCCGTTCTACCCGGCACATTATACATAATTATGGGTTTTGGCGATGCTGCTGCCACTGCTTTATAATGCTGAAAAATGCCTTCCTGAGAAGGTTTGTTATAATAAGGAGAAACCGAAAGTACTGCATCAAAAGCAGAAAGATTGGTACTGGAAACCTCTTCGCAAACTTTGGCAGTATTATTTCCGCCAATTCCCAGTATTAAAGGAATACGACCATTATTTTCTGAAACTACAGTATCAATAACAAGTTGTTTTTCCTGGGCAGTAAGGGTTGCGCTTTCGCCGGTAGTTCCTAAAACCACCATATAATCTATCCCGTTATCAATTTGGAAATTTACCAGCTTTCTTAGCGCTTCCTCATCTACGGAAAGGTCATCTTTAAATGGGGTGATTAAGGCAACACCCGTACCAATAAATTTATTCATTTAGGTTGCTGTATTTAATATTTTTCAGATATTTTTTTAGTTCATGTACAAAAACTTCAGCTTCTGAAAGTTCTGCGGAAATATTCAGGTCAAAAATGGCATTTTCGTCATTACTTTTCCTTCCTACTTTTAACTGTGCCAGGCTAACCGAAACGAGAAAATCTGCCAGTTTATTTTCTTCAGCAGTAAAAGAAATCAAAACTTCATACTGAGTGTTCAAAAATGCTGAAGCACCTTCAGAAATCCTGCCATTCCAGCTGAAATCGGCATTAGAGATCATAGGGTACTCAAATATGTCATTTTTGAAACCTTTTTCGCGGCAAAAAACAAAACAAACCTGCTGCTTTTGAAGGGAAAGATCATCCTGGAGCTTCAAAAATGGCAGAATGGCCTGCTCATCTTCAGCATCAAGAATAAGGCCGAGTTGAAACCTCTTTTTTTCAGCAAAATTACCTGCCTGAGACCGCCATTTTTTTCGCGCTAAAGCGAACTTTATTTCCTGAATTTTCACCGGGTAAAATTATGGATATTCTTATTACCAAACGCAACCGCACCAGCCTATTTTAGGCTATACTAGGTGCAAAAGCCTGAGTTTTTTTTCGGGGGTCACAAAAAAGAGAAAAACGAGTTTGATTGCGGCAAACTTTATAAGCGCTGCCACTATCTCTACACTCAGATCTCTAAAGTAGAAAACCTCCATATCGCGCAAAATGTCTGAAAAAATAAAGGAAAGAGCAAAACAGATATAGAAAACGGACTTTTTTGAAAAAGAATTTAAATAATATACAAGTGCAGTGATGGCAACAAAGAGAATATTGAGGTAGTAGAGCACATAGATCCAGAAGGCGAGCTCATGCCCAAGGTTGCGTTCAATCTCAATAATATGAACCCATAAAAGGTATACATAAATAGCTATTACGCTAATAAAATAAAGGGTGGTAAAGCGGTTGCCCCTTTCATATTCAGTGTGTTTAATGGCTTCCCGGGCCAAAAAGATGTAACCAATAAGCCACATTCCCAACTTAATATGTTCAAAATACCACAGGCTGCCACCCCACGAAAAAAGGGTTGCTCCCATTGCCATACTAAGGAACATAAGAAAATTGAAGTTCTTAAAAGGGATCTTCCGCAGGTAATAAAGGATTAGCGGGAAGAAGAAAAGGATCTCTCCTAACTTTCTAAGAAAAAAGTCATCTTTAAAAATACCCGTAAGGTTAACGCAAATAGCAGAGATTGCCAGGAGTGAAAGAATAACCTTTTTTTTCATTCATCAGGAAAATTGTCTGCAATATAGGAATTTTGCTAAGAATAAATTTTATTGTCATAAATTTTAAGAAAAACGGATTAAAAAATACCTTCCGAAGAGAATACTTCATCAAAAACCCGGAAGAAAGGTGCTTTTTCTCCGATGAACTGCATGTTGTACCATTGCATAGAAGGCAATTACATGTAATAAAGGGTAGAATATAGTCACGCTAATATCTGAGATAATAAATAATTTAAAGAACAGGGACAGCTCAGATAAGACCAGGCAGGCCGAAGCCAGCATAAGCCACAAAGAGGCATAATGAGACTTGAGAATATACTGTGTAAAAGATATTGCCAGGAGAGTGATGAGCAGCAGAATAAAAAGAGAGGCTTCCACCCGGTGAGAAGGAAGCACCTGGGGCAAAAGCTGGTTTATGGTATAATAAAGGAATCCGAGGAAAACAAACATGATCAAAAGAGAAATAAATTCCACCACATGAATCCTGCCCCATCTAAAACCCGCCAACGCAAAAACATAGAGAATAACCAGGGCAGTGCCAAAGCACCAAAGAATAGGAATTAAGTTCTCAGAAAGTCCTTCGAGCATCAATAAATCGCGAACGTAAAATAAAAGCAATGCAATGACCATTGGCAGGAACCATTTCTTCACCTTAACCCTGTAAAATAGAATGAGCACCGGAATTAAAAGGAATGTTGTGGGAACAGTAAGGATATCAAGCCTAAGAATAGAGCCAACAACAAAAAGCACACCCACTACCATGAATAAGAAAAATACTTTTTGACTTGTTTTCACTCTTTGCAATTACAATGTTTAGCAGTTCAGCTAATTGATTAGAAAAATAGAACTTTTTTTGATTAAGAGATAAACAATTTGTAAAAATTCACAAAAGACTTCTTTTAAAAAAGAATCATAATTTACCTTTCTTTTACTAAAACTTATACTTTTGTCTTTTTATGTAACATAAATGAAGCGATACCTACTCTTTTTGCTGTTGACAGCCGGGGCATGTAAATTCAACGACAATTACACACCGGCCCTCATTGAAGGAAAACAGCTTGAAATAACCCCCGACATACCGGCTAACGATTCTCTTGAAAATTTCATCACCCCATATAAAGAGCACATAAATAAGGAGATGGAAGAAGTCTTAGCTTATCTACCTTATAACCTCAGCAAGTCTGACGGAAGGTACAATACAGCCATAGGCAACCTTATGGCAGATGCCTTAATGGAACTCTCAAATCCCATTTTTAACAAGCGTACAGGAGAGAACATAGATATTGTAATGCTCAATTATGGCGGAATAAGATCATCTATTGCCAAAGGTGATGTGACTACAAGAAGCGCTTTCCAGGTAATGCCTTTTGAAAATGAAGTAGTTGTTGCAGCACTAAAAGGAGAAGCCGTGAGAGAAATGATCCACTACCTTATAGATTCGGGTACTGCTCATCCTGTAGCGGGCATTGAATTGCAACTTGAAACAGACAACAGCATAAAGAAAGTTTTGATTCAGGGGAAACCTTTAGTAGATTCGGCCACCTATTATGTTGCCACAAATGATTATCTCCTTGAAGGAGGTGACAGTATGAACTTCTTTTTAAAGGCTGAAGAAGCAACCAACCTTGACTATAAGATCAGGAATTTGCTTATTGATTATTTTAAAGCAAAGGATACCCTTAATCCGGTGAGAGATCAACGTTTTATCAAAGTAGAGTAATGGAAAGACGGAAGTTTATACAAAGTACAGTCGCTGCAGGTGCCCTAGCAGGAATAGGCAGCTTAGGCCTTTTATCGTTTACGGCTGCTAAAAAGCCAAAGCACATTACCATTTTGCACACCAATGATGTGCATAGCCATATTGAACCTTTTGATAATGGCCACACACAATATCCAGGTATGGGCGGAGCTGCCCGCAGGTATACCCTTATAAATCAAATTAGACAGGAGAATCCCAATATGCTCTTGCTCGATGCCGGGGATATCTTTCAGGGGACACCTTATTTCAACTACTATGGCGGCGAACTCGAATTTAAGCTGATGAGTAAAATGGGGTATGATGCCGCAACTATTGGCAACCATGATTTCGATAACGGAATTGATGGTTTGCTGGCACAACTGCCACATGCCGAATTTCCTTTTATAAATGCCAACTACAACTTTGACAACACTGTTTTGGAGGGACGAATCAAGCCTTACCAGGTTTTTGTACGCGACGGGATAAAAATTGGGGTTTTTGGTTTAGGTATAGAGCTTAAAGGCCTGGTCGCAAAAAAGCACTATAAAGAGACCGAGTATCATGATCCTATTGACACTGCAAAAACCATTGTCAAACAACTACGGGAAGAGGAAAAATGCGAACTGGTTATTTGCCTTTCCCACCTGGGCTACGAATACCGGGACGATAAAGTAAGTGATCAAAAACTCGCAGCAGCTACTAAAGATATAGATTTGATCATAGGAGGACACACCCATACTTTTCTTCCCAAACCTACTGTAGCACTAAATGCAATAGGTGAAAAGGTATTGATCAACCAGGTTGGCTGGGCCGGTGTCAACATTGGCAGGATAGATTTCTATTTAGATTCTTCAGGAAAGAAGAATGGCGGGGGCGCCGCTATTATTGTGTAGCAGTTTTCGATAAGAAAAGATACCAATCCTAAATTGTGAGACTCAAAAGCTATTATTGACAGCTTAGGAAGGAGATTTCCTACAGGAAAGTATAATTTAAACCAAACTAAAAAAACCTCTCAAAAATGTCATTTTTGAGTACCTACGGCTGAATTTGTTCCAGGCTGGTTTTAGAAAGGGGTTTGGAAAGGAAGTCGGCAACGTATGGAAATTGTTCCCTCTCCTCATTGAAGTCTTCAGTTGAAGACGATAAAATATAGATGGTGAATTTTTGTTTTATTCCGTGATCTAACTTTTCCAGCTCTTCCAGGAACTCCCAGCCCGACATAGCAGGCATATTTACATCAACAAACAATACGGTAGGCACCTGGTCTTCAGCTTCAAGTTCTTTTTCAATATGAATGAGGGCAGCTTCAGGATTAGTAAAGCTCATTACCTTAGCACCGGGATCATAACCTTTAACGGCGTACTCACAAATTAGGTTATTTGTGCGGTCGTCATCAACTATTATATACTGCCCCGGCTTCTTCATTTTCTAACTTGTTTCTACTGTTTTCATGCTTAAATTCAATAGTGAATTGTGTCCCTTTATTTTCTTCACTTGTCACCTGAATCTCACCTCCTAAAAGCTCAACCTGGGTCTTCACCATAAAAAGCCCCATACCTTTTCCTTCTACGTGATGATGAAAGCGCTTATAAAGGCCAAAGATTTGATTCCCCTTTTTTGAAAGGTCGATCCCCATCCCGTTATCTTTAAAAGTAATATAGATATTACCCGACTTTTCTTCAGAAGTAATTTCAATTACAGGAGAAACTTCGGGTCGGCGGTACTTGATACTATTAAAGATAAGATTATAAAAAATGCTATGTAGATAGGTCTTGATAGAATTTATATAAGGCACTTCGGAAAAGTTTGTGATAATTTGAACATTTTCCTTCTGAATAACCTGCCCGATACCCGATTGCACACTTTCAACCAATTCACTGAGTACAATAGGCTCTTTCTTTTCACTCATGTCTACCTTAACCTGAAGTATATTATTCAGGTCTTTGATGATAGTGTCCAATCTTTCGACGTTAGAAAGCAGCTCTTCCTGAAATTGGGTTTTAACTTCTACAGGATAATCTTCTTTAAGTAGTTCTCCCAACCCCATGATGTTTGCTACAGGAGCGCGTAAATTGTGAGAAATGATATACGAAAACTGTTCAAGTCCCTTATTTGCCGAAACAAGTTCTTCAGTATAGGCTTTCAGGTTTTTGTTGAGCTCGATGATCTTCAACTCCGATTCTTTTCTTTCGGTCACATCCCTGAAATAGACAGACAATCCTCCTTTAGAAGGATATGCAGTCACATCGAACCATTTGTTCACCCTCTCAAAATATTCCTCAAAATCAACAACGATCTGCTCTTTTGAAGCCTTGTAGTAGCAGGTATGGAATTTAGTACCAACGGCATCGGGAAAAACTTCCCAAAAGTTCTTTCCAAGAATGCGGCCTTTATTACTTTCAAGTAATTTCTCTGCATGCTGGTTCCAGTAGGTCACCGTCCAGTCATTATCAACCGTAAAGAACGCATCACCAATACTTTCAAGGATGGTCTGCTTTTCTTCTGATGCTTTTAAAGCTTTTAATTCTGAATTCTTGATATTAGAAATATCCTGCACGCTGCCATTGATCCTTATACATTTACCGTCAACAAAAGTGGGACGCCCAATCTTCCTCACCCAACACTCATTGCCTTTTGCAGTGACAATCTGCACCTCAAGATCGTAAGGCACATTATTTTCAACAGCATTTTTAAGTGCCGCTTTCATTCGCTCCTGGTTTTCACCTTCCTTACAAAAGAGGAACCCTTTTTCATGATCGGGCTTAAAATCGGGTGCCACTTCATGGATCTCTTTGGTAACCGGAGACCAGTACACGGTGTCCTGCACAAAATCAAATTCAAAACTCCCTATACGTGAAAGCTTTGAAGCTTCATCCAGGAGCTCTTCCAGTTTCTTTCTTTCTGTCACATCCTGGATTGCGCCAACCATACGTAGTGCTTTTCCATTTTCATCTCTAAGAATAAAACCTTTTTCTACTACAAAAGAGTATTTTCCATCTGCATTTTGGAACCTGTACTCTGCTTCCCAATGATTCTCGCTACTTTCTAAGGTGCGGGACAGGCTTTCATTAATCACAAGCCTTTCGTCGGGATGTATGTTTTTTGCCCAGGAATCAATTGAGAGAGAAAAATCTTGCTGAGAATAACCAAACAAAACATAGAATGCTTCTCCCCAAAAGAGATGATCAATTTGTATATCCCAATCGTAAATAGCATCTGAAGTAGCTTTGGAAACCAGTTCATAACGGGCATTGGTTTCCTTGAGGGAGCGCTCTGCCTCTACCCTGTCGGTAATATCAATGCCCACTCCCTGTAGTTCAACGGGCTTTCCTTCGGCATCTGTGAGGCATATAAAATCCCAGAGGGTAGGTTTAACTTTTCCGCCTTCCTGTGACTTATCAATTTCTACCTGGTGAACAACATTAGGATTAGCTAAACATTTTTTAAAGGTACTGCTTACTTTGAGGTGATCATACTCCATCACAGTCTCAATAGCTTTTCTACCCACTAAAATTCCATTGGGGGAGATCCAGTTAAAATCAGTAATAAATTTTTCATTCACGTAAGAATACTTCCCTTGAAGATCTATCCTGGTAAGGTAGTTCGTTTGTGATTTAAGAATAGCACGTTGCCTGCTTTCACTTTGCTTCAATTTAAGCATCGCATTCTTATAGTCTGTCACATCCTGTATAGAACCTTCCAGCTTTACCGGTTCTCCCCTGTTATTTTTAACCAGTTTTCCTTTTTCATGCACCCATTTGATACTACCATCGGGCAGGATAATCCGGTGTTCAAAATCCATATCCTTACTTCCAGAAAGTGCGGCGCTACGCTCCTCTAGAATTAGATCCAGATCTTCGGGATGTATGGTTTTCAAAAAACCTTCAAAATCTAAATTAAAGTCCTCTTTTTTTCGCCCCCAAATCCTGTAAACTTCATCACTCCAAAAAAAGTTATCCCCCTTCACCCCTACCTGCCAATAACCAAATTTCGCCAGTTCTTCGGCCCAAAGAAGTTTCTTGCTCTTATTTTCAAGCTTTTGAATGATTCTCTCTTTCTCTGTAATATCAATAGCGGTTACCAGCCGGCAGTTCCTGCCTTTAAAGAGAATACTGTACCCGTGCACTTCAACAGTAATTAAAGAGCCGTCTTTTTTCCTATGAATGAAATTACCTACATTAAGTAATCCCTTTTCACCCTTTATACACTGCAAATTGGCAGTAAGGATTGGAATTTCTTCTTCAGGTCGAAGGTCGCTAATATGGAAGTTTAAAAATTCTTCTTTTGTATAACCATATTGCTTTACCGCAGTACGGTTAACAGCGAGGATTTCGAGGGTTTCAAGATCAAATATCCAGTTTGGAAGCGGATTGAATTCAAACAAATGTTCATAATTCTTCTTTGACAGCAGTAACTCTTCCTCTGCTGTCTTTCTTCTCGAAATATCGCGGATGATGACTATTGCGGTTCTGGCATTCTCTGTTTCGTGGAATGATACTGCGGAAAAAACATCTGCAGGAAATGTATCGCCATTTTTTCTTTTCAGGATCATTTCACCCACAAAACCGGCTTCTGAACTTTTGGGTTCCAGAAGTTCTTTCAAAATGGCATTCTCTTCTTCAATAATTCCCCGAAGCCCTAATCCAGACAATTCATCAGATGTTCTTTGGAACATCTTACATGCCGAAGGATTCGCAGCCAATATACGACCACCGGGTAAGGTAAAAAGAACTGCATCTATGCTGTTTTCAAAAATAGACTGGTAGGTCATTTTCGTCTTACCGGCCGATTTTCGGTTTCTTAGCTTTATTTTATTTAGAACCAGGGGAAGTCTCTTTAGCCGATCTCGAAAAATATAATCATAAGCTCCTGCCTCTAAAAGATCAATAGCTTTCTCTTCGTCTTGAGGACCTATTATTAGAACCAGCGGAATTGGTATACTCTGGATGAGATCTCTGTAAACAGCATCCAGCTTCTCCTGATATTCAGCAACTACTAGGCTGGGACGGCTCTTATTTCGAAAATGAACGGCATCAATAACCTCTTCTTTCTCTGAAAGTATCCTCAGGTTTTCTTTCCTTAATACATCAGCTACATCTGCAAAACAACTGTCTGAAGAAAAAAAAAGAACAACATTATTAGTAACAGCATTTTCAGACATACTCGACGAAATCATTATTTTTTTCGATGAAATACATTAATTGGCGAAAATAGACTTTTTTTAAGACAGCATTATTAGCTACCTCAATTTTAACTATTATCCTCTAAATAAGTCTTTACCAGCTTTATATATCAATTACCAGTTTAAAATCATAGCGTTTTCACCTTATTTCAAGGCATCATACAGACTTCACTATAAGATTCTCGTAAATAACCAGATAGGATTATTCCTGTACTGTCATACCACTTATTAAATCATTCATAATTTTAATAATTTTTTTGAAATAACTAAGTGATCTGGATCATAAATAATCTGCAGGAAATATAATACTTTTGCACGCTAAATACAGGCCTACTTACTGATAATGAATAACCTATACCTGAATATTACATTCTTTAATAAGAGCAAATGATGAAGGAAGAATAAAATTTGGTTAAAATATGATTCTGGAGCAGCTGCAACTGAATAAAAATTTAAATTTGCCCGCTCTTATTTAGTTGAAAATGATATTGTAATAAAAAAATTGCCATGATTAAAAGAATAATTCAAAAAAGCTATGACCACTTCGATTTTCAGGAGAGATCGATGTTCACCATCTTTGTAATTCTTTCAGTGATACTAACCACCATACTTTCTTTCAGCGCCTAGTTATTAAGTTATTCAATCATTTTGAGAAATTTTTTCTCATCAATGATTGGGATCTGGAGACTTTCAGCTTTTGCAAGTTTGCTGGGGCCCATATTTTCGCCTGCTACCACATAACTTGTTTTTGAAGAAATAGAGCCTGAAACTTTACCGCCATTATCTTCAATAAGCTTCTTGAGGTCATTGCGCGACATTTCAAAAACTCCAGAAACCACAAAGGTCTGGCCTTCCAGTTTGTTGGTTTGTCCGGTAAGTTTCTCGGCAGAGATCTCTAATTGCAAGCCGTAACCTTTCAGTCGTTCCACATTTTTCAGGTTCTCTTCATCTGCAAAGAACTCCACCACACTCTCGGCAATTCGCTCCCCTATCTCATCCACATTTTCTAATTCCTGCTGATTTGCTTTCATCAAAGCATCAATGTTCTTAAATTCTTTAGCCAGCTTTTTGGCTACAGTTTCCCCCACATAGCGGATTCCAAGGGCGAAAAGTACCCGTTCAAATGGGATCTGCTTTGAGTTCTCTATCCCATTGATCAAATTTTCAGTAGATTTTTCAGCCATACGCTCCAGCGGCAGGATCTGTTCTTTCTTCAGCTCATAGAGATCGGCGTAGTTTCCTATAAGGCCTTCATTCACCAAAAGTGCCACTGTTTCCCCTCCCAAACCTTCAATATCCATGGCTTTCCTGGAAATATAATGTTGAATCCTTCCAATGATCTGTGGCGGACAACCATTAAAGTTAGGACAATAATGCTGCGCCTCTCCTTCATTTCTCACCAACTCAGTATCACATTCCGGGCAATTGGTGATATATTGAGTAGGATTTGAATCCGGATCTCTTTTAGTAAAATCCACTCCAACGATCTTCGGAATGATCTCTCCTCCTTTTTCCACATAAACCTCATCGCCTTCCCTAACATCGAGTTTCTCTATTTGATCGGCATTGTGAAGGGATGCTCTTTTCACCGTTGTACCTCCAAGTTGTACGGGTTCCAGGTTTGCCACCGGAGTTATTGCTCCTGTGCGGCCCACCTGATAACTGATCTTGTTCAACTTCGTGGAAACCTGCTCGGCCTTGAATTTATAAGCCATTGCCCAACGTGGCGCTTTGGCAGTATATCCCAGCTCTTCCTGCTGGTGCAGGCTATTTACTTTCACCACTACCCCATCGGTCTCATAAGGCAAATCGTGCCGGTGCACATCCCAGTAATTCACAAACTCCATCACCTCTTTCAGGTTTTTGGCCAGTTTAGCTTCCGCAGGAATTTTAAAGCCCCATTCTCTCGCTTTTTCCAGCCCTTCATACTGCGACTTGATCCCCGGAAGGTTTCCGGTTAAACTGAACAAAAGACAATCTAAAGGCCGCCTGGCCACTTCGGCACTGTCCTGTAACTTCAGGCTCCCCGAAGCTGTATTCCGCGGATTCGCATAAGGCTCTTCTCCGGCCTCCACTCGCGCAGCATTAAGTTGTGCAAAACCTTCGTACGGAAGCACTATTTCTCCCCTAATCTCAAATTTTTCAGGATAATCGCCTTTCAATCTTAGAGGAACAGACCTTATGGTGCGTACATTATTTGTGACATCATCGCCCTGAATCCCGTCGCCACGGGTCACGGCCTGCTTAAATTCCCCTTTTTCATAGGTAAGACTAATTGATGCCCCGTCATACTTCAATTCGCAGGTAAAATTCACCTCTCCATCAACCTGCTTTTCTATTCTTTTCTCCCAGTTTTCCAGGTCTTCCTTAGAATAAGAATTATCAAGTGAATACATCCTGTGCTCATGAACCACGGTGGCAAAATTCTTAGTGACAGCCCCACCAACTCTTAGCGTTGGGGAATTCTCGTCATAAAATTCGGGATGTTTCTCTTCAAGCTCCTGTAGCTCCTTTAGTTTTTGATCAAAGTCATAGTCGGATATTTCCGGCTTATCGAGTACATAATACAGGTGGTTGTGGCGGTGAAGTTCTTCCCGCAGCTTTTTTATTTTTTCTTCAGGTTTCATAGAAGACTTAGTCTTTCGTGCTTAAATGAGGCTCCAAAAATGGCATTTTGGAGAGATATTTTTATTTCAAAAGAAGATGGATAGGCTTTATCCCCAACGGGTATCCAGTCCTTTTGTTCTTTGTTTATGATAATGATAAGCCCTTCGTCGTCACCGGTGGCACAAAAATGCTCATAATCTCCGGTAAACTTTGTGAGGCCAAATTCAGAATTCAAAAAATTAAACTGCTCTTCCACATTCGATGAAGCAAGCCCAATTTCGCTGATTCCTTTGATGCTTGCTGAAGAAAATTCTTCGGAAGCAGATTCAAACATATGTCGGCGGGAAATAAATTCGAGGATATTCGAATCTTTGTCATAAAAATAAACCGATCTCGCCTGCCATGCCGGGAAATCAATAATCTCCTTGCCATCATCAGGTAAAATTTCCACCCGCTGCTTTAACCAGTGCAACGCCTTTTCTTCCTGAAGTGCCGTAATATGAAAAGCAAGATGATAAGGAGTGGCGTTTTTGTCCTCTTCAAATTCGAGGGTCGAAAAACCCGTTCTTACCCGGAAATTTTCTTCGGAAATCTTTTCCACCGGCAGCCCCAGCACTTCGCCATAAAAACGGAACTGCGCCCTGACATTCGGAGTGTAAAGCTTCAGAAATTCGATTCTCATGATTTTATTCCTCTTAGCATGCGGTCTACCCCGAAAATATCCTTTTTTAAGCTGGTTGCGAAATTTTTTTTAGCTAAAAATGCTTCGGTATCTTCTCCCAGGCACTGGTTGATCTCAAAGTATAATTTCCCGCCTGGTTCCAGGTTATCGACTGCCAGCTCTGTGATTTTCCGGTAGAAGATCAACGGGTCGTGGTCTTTTACGTAAAGTGCTGTTTCAGGTTCGTGCTCGAGTACATTGCGCTGCATCTCCTTTTTTTCGAGCTCCCGCACATAAGGCGGATTGGAAACTATCACATCAAACTTTGAAGGCAGCCCTTCAGCAGCAAGAATATCTTTTTTAATAAAGTTCACCGCTACTTTATTTAAACCGGCATTGCGTTTTGCTGTTTTCAGGGCTTTTTCAGAAATATCTATGGCTGTGATTTCGGCTTTGGGTAAATGTTTTGCGAGGGAAATTGCGATACAGCCGCTACCGGTGCCAATATCTAAAATCTTTATTCCTTCGGAAGCATCAAGATCGTGAAGCATCCATTGCACCAGCTCCTCGGTCTCCGGCCTCGGAATTAGCACGTTTGAATTCACCTGAAAATTTAATCCGAAGAATTCTGTAGTCCCTGTAATATATTGAAGGGGTTCATGTCGGAGAAGCCTTTGTAATGCAGCCCTGAGCTTCTCCTCAGCTTCTTCCGAAAGTTCCCGCTGCGGATTCAAAGCAAGATCCAACCTGGTGAGTCCGGTAAACTCCTGAAGCAGGATATTAAAGAAAGAACCAATTTCCTCCTTAGGATACTCTCCTTCCAGGGTGTCAAAAAAGGTATTTTTAAAGGCTGTTATTTTCATTCTTTTTAACTGGTCCGTTTTCTCGCAGAGGGCGCAAAGATTTTACAAAATAATATTTCCCGCAGATTTCGCAGATTTCCGCAGATTCTACTAAATCCCCCTGATTGGGAACTTTAATTCCCAAATCTTCAAATTCTCAAATCAAAAAGTTGGAATTTGTTGCTTGAATTTTTGGAATTTAGGATTAAAGATTCTTTATCAACCAAACACTACAGTTGTAGTGGCCGGTATCGCCCAGCGGACCTTCCAAAGATTCAAAACCTGAACGAAGGTAAAGTTTCTGCGCCTGTTTCATATAAGGCAGGGTTTCAATATAGCATTTTTGGAACCCCTGCTCTTTGGCAAACTCCAGGCAGGTACTCATCATTTGGGCACCCACACCCTTTCCTCTCACTTCAGGTAAAAAATACATTTTCTGAAGTTCACAAATAGCTCCTATAAAATTGGCTAAAGGTGCAATTCCCGCGCCTCCAATGATCCTGCCTTCTGCTTCCACAACAAAATATCCCTTTTTTGGCGCGTTGTATTCGGCATGCATATCTTCAAGGGCGGCGTCTTCGTAAGCTGTTCCCACTTTTGGCACCCCCATTTCTACCAGCACACTCCTTATTAAGTCTTTAACCTGCTCATTATCTTCGGGTTTAATTTCCCGTATTACATAACTGCTCATTATCTCTATTAAATGCTATTTTTGTGACGGTGAAGATACATGAAAAATACATAAACCGCTGTATTCAGCTGGCGCAAAACGGGCTGGGAAGGACTTACCCCAACCCGGTGGTAGGCAGTGTTATTGTTCATAATGAGGTGATTATTGGCGAAGGCTGGCATAAAAAAGCCGGCGAACCTCACGCCGAAGTAAATGCAGTGAATTCGGTAAAAGATAAAAGTCTGCTTCCAAAGTCTACTATTTATGTAAGCCTGGAACCCTGCAGCCATTACGGGAAAACCCCTCCCTGCAGCAACCTGATCATTGACAGAGGAATCAAAAAAGTGGTG
Source organism: Salinimicrobium sp. TIG7-5_MAKvit (assembly GCF_049569215.1). Lineage (GTDB taxonomy): Bacteria > Bacteroidota > Bacteroidia > Flavobacteriales > Flavobacteriaceae > Salinimicrobium > Salinimicrobium profundisediminis. The sequence goes on from NZ_CP145903.1 coordinate 3,781,087, forward strand.
ATTGGCACTGTAGATCCATTTTCGGAAGTTGCAGGAAAGGGAATTAAAAAACTTATAAACGCCGGTTGCGAGGTGAGAGTGGGCGTTCTGGAACAGGAATGCCGCGAACTCAACAAACGCTTTTTCACCTTTCACACGAAAAAACACCCTTATATTATTCTGAAATGGGCCCGGAGCAGCGACGGCTTTTTAGCTCCCTTACCTCTCAAAAATGCCGAAAGAAAGCCCGTGTGGATCACCGGAAAATATTCAAAACAGCTGGTTCACAAATGGCGCGCCGAAGAACAGGCGATTATGGTGGGCACGAACACTGCAGTAGCCGATAACCCTCAACTCAACACCCGCTTGTGGCAGGGAAATGACCCGGTTAGGCTTGTGCTGGACAAAAACCTGAGAATTCCGACAGATTCTCACCTTTTTGACGGAACGATCAAGACCATTGTTCTCACTGAAAAAGCTTCGGAAGAAAGGAGCTCCAAAAATGTCATTTTTGAGACCCTGGATTTCAAGGGAGACCTGGCGCAACAGGTTTGTGAGGTACTTTTCCGTCACGAAATCCAGTCGGTGATCATTGAAGGCGGCCGGCAAACCCTGCAGACCTTTATTGATGCCGGTTTATGGGATGAAGCCAGGATTTTCACCGGAAAAACCCATTTTAAAGAGGGAGTAAAAGCTCCCGAAGTGACCGGCAGGCTTATTTCTGAAACAAAAGTGGATCAGGACCACCTAAAAGTTATTTTTAATGATTAAAACCATCATATTTGATTTTGGAGATGTGTTTCTCAACCTTGATAAACCGGCTACGGCACGCGAACTAAAGAAGTTCGAAATATCCCATTTTTCAGAGGAAATGCTGCAGCAGAATATGGCCTATGAAAAGGGGTTAATTTCTTCGGAAACATTAATTTCAGGGTATTGCAAATCTTTTCCGAAGTTGACTTCAGAAGCATTTATAAATTCCTGGAATTCGATCCTAATTAATTTTCCGAAGCACCGGCTGGAATTTCTTCAGCAGCTGAAAAAAGAGGGAAAATACAAACTCATTTTGCTGAGCAACACCAACCATATTCATATTGACTGGGTGAAGCAGAATATTTCGTTTTTTGAAGAATTTAAAAACTGCTTTGATGCCTTTTACCTTTCCCAGGAAATCAACCTTCGAAAACCCGATCAAGAAATCTACAGTTTTGTACTGCAACAACACGATCTTAATCCGGAGGAGACGCTTTTTATTGACGACACTGTAGAAAATACCGAAGCGGCTGCAAAACTGGGCATTCACACCTGGAATATTGATCCTGTAAATGAGGATGTGGTCGATCTATTCACCATTAAAAGCGATTTGTTTTGATCTACCTGCTGTTAAGTGTACTATCTTCAAGTGTGATCTTTGTGATCTTTAAACTTTTTGAGCGCTTCAAGATCAATACGTTACAGGCCATTATTTTCAATTATTTTTTCGCTTTTTCGGCGGGAATGCTGGTAGACCGGCAACCCCTAAATGTCTCAAAAGTGGTTTCGGAAGCCTGGTTTTTAGGGACCTTTATTCTCGGATTTATGTTTATCGCTGTGTTTTACCTGGCGGCACTCACCACCCAAAAAAGCGGATTATCGGTAGTTTCTGTCGCTACCAAAATGTCGGTCGCCATTCCTGTTCTCTTCGGGATCATTTTATATAATGAAAGCACAGGTTTGACCAAGATCATCGGAATTGTACTCGCCCTGGTGGCGGTTTACCTCACTTCTATCAAAAAGAAAGAAGGAATAAAGATCAAAAAAAGAAACCTGGTTTTTCCGCTCCTGGTGTTCTTTGGCAGCGGAATTATTGACAGCACGCTTAAATTTTTGGAAACTTCTTATGTCGCCGAAGCCGATGTTGCCCTGTTCTCTTCAACTATTTTTGCGATTGCGGGAATAATTGGCGTTTGTATTTTAATTTTTCAGGGAATAAGAGGATCTCTCAAGTTAAGTTTCAAAAATGTCATTGGCGGCGTGGCTTTGGGAATCCCGAATTTTGGTTCTATTTATTTCCTGGTACTCGCCCTGCGTACAGAGGGCATGGAAAGTTCTACAATTTTTCCGGTGAACAATGTCGCTATTGTAATGATCTCTACTTTCCTCGGAATTCTTTTATTTAAGGAAAGAATGCTGCCAAAGAACTGGATTGGGATATTGCTGGCGGTAGCAAGTATTATTTTAATCGCAACTTCTGAAGAATGGATGTAAAAGACACTTATAAAACCATCACGAAACCTTCAGCAGAAGTCCTTTTTAAGGATAAGAACAGTAAGTTTTTTGGATATGCTTTTCCTGTAACTTCCGAAGAAGAAATAAAGGAATTGCTTGAGGAGGTTAAAAAGAAGCACCACTCTGCGAGGCACTGGTGTTACGCCTGGCAACTTGGAAAAAGCGATTTTCACTACCGGGCCAATGATGACGGCGAACCTTCAAATTCAGCCGGAATGCCCATTTACGGACAAATCCAGTCGTTTGAAGTTACTAATATTCTCATTGTGGTAGTGCGTTATTTTGGCGGGGTAAAACTTGGGGTTGGAGGATTGATCAACGCCTACAAAACCACTGCCCAAATGGCGCTGGAGGAATCTAATATCGTTACCCGCACCATCGATCTAAAGTTTAGGATCTCTTTTGACTATCCCGAAATGAATAAAGTGATGCGGGTGATCAAGGAAAACAATTTAAATGTTGTTGACCAAATTCTTGAACTGGATTGCAAGATCATTATTTCGGTTAGAAAAAGTGAAGCCGAAAGGATCTACGAAAAATTTGACGCTACCTATAAGGTAACGATCAAAGAACTGGAAGATTAAAACCCGAGCTTTTCAAGAATGTGTTGCGGACATTTAATAGGTTTGTTCCTTTCCATATCAACAAAGATTAAGGTAGTTTCAGCTTCGGTGAGCAATTCGCCATGTTGATTGAAGATTTCGTACTCAAATTCAATACGCACTCCGGGTTTTCTTTTTAAGCGGGTTTCGATCTTTAATTTGTCATCAAATTTGGCAGATTTCTTAAACCTGAGGTTAAGTTCATACACGGGCAGCATCACACCGTCTTCTTCCATTTTTCGATACGAGATCCCCAGAGCAGCAAGCCAGTCAATACGTGCAATTTCCAGATATTGTGCATAGTTGCCGTGATACACGACTCCCATTTGGTCTGTCTCTGCATATCGAACTTTAACATAGGTGAAGTGGCTTTTCATGATTTTTTTAATGAATTATTTGATTCGGTTTTGTACTTTCACAGTGAACGAAGTATGCTAAAATTTTTGTTAAATTTCAAGTAGGCAAACGTTTTTTTTTCAGATAATTTGTTCACATATTTGTTGCTCTAAAAACCCGGGAGAAAGACATTTTCTCTTTTTCTTATGGAAACCACTACTAACAAACGTATTATAAATCTAGACTCAGGA